>NZ_JBEYSU010000008.1:0-261761 GCF_040704235.1 Micromonospora sp. NPDC047707 | reverse complement strand
TGGTCGTCGATAAGCACGTACAGTGCGGTCAAGAGGGTGTCGAGGTCTGTCTTCACAAACGACCATCGATGCCCTCTCTACTTGCGCTGGTCAACATGCCACGCCGCTCAACCCAGAGTTGGGAATCACTCGTCTAGGTGACGCTGCCGGTAGACGACCGGATCGAACGCGGGCCGCCGGCCGCCTTCGGATCCCTTGGCCTAACGGTGGCCGGACAGCACGAAATTTCGCTTGCTGGCCCGGAGCTTGCGGATGCCGTCGGGCCGTCTCCCGAGCGCCTCCACCAAGCGGCTGGTTCAGCGGTCGTGGGGCCGGGCCTTCCCGATCCGACCGAGGTGTGTGTGTTCGAACCCCTCGGTCGTCTTGAGGCCGTAACCGAGGGCGCGGTCGACCGCGATGTGGAATGCCCAGGCGACGGCCAGGACTCCGAGCCAGTCGATCGGGTCGCGGAGTGCGGCCGTGATCACGGCGACCGCACCGAGCAACGCCGGCAGGGTGTAGGAATGCGCCAGGTTGTAGCAGGTGGCTCCAAGGCGTGGCCCGTGCAGGTAGCCGAGCATTGACAGGTCGAAGACGAGGAAGAGGGCAAGCAGCCACCACCACGGGTACCCGGCGGTGACGGTCACGACGACGGCGAGGGCAGCAACGACAGCGGCCTCGATGCGCTGAGCTGCAACCGGGTTCACATCTGGCATCTCACACCTCGGTATCTGTCAGGGTTCCGCTGGCGCCGATCCCGCGTGCGTCGACCGGACGGTGCCGCTCTCGCCGGTGCGCACTTCGGTACCATTCCATGTGCGGTCAGGCGGCACGCAGGGCTCGGTCGAGAAAGGCCCTCGTGAGGTCGGCCGTCCCGGATGTCAGCGACCCCCGCGCCGCAACGCCGGCTCGGTGTCGGCGAGAAAGCTCCGCAGCGTACGCGCCGGCCGTCCGGTGACGTGCTCGACGATGTCGGTTACCTCCGCGAACCTGCCGGCGCGTACCCGCTCGAACGTCAGCGCGGAGAGGTCTCGTTCGAAGCCCTCAAGACCGGCAACAGCCTCGTCGACGGTCACGTCCCGGTGGGTCACGGGATGCCCTGCCGCGGCGGAGAGCAGCTCCGCGGTGCGCGGCAACGACAGTGCCTCCGGACCGGAGATCCGGTACGTCCGGCCGGCATGCCCGTCCTCGAGCAGCGCCCGCGCGGCGACGGCCGCGATGTCCCGGGCGTCGATCCAGGCCACCATGGCGTCGCCGCTGGGAAACGGCAGCTCACCGGCACCGACGATCTGGTCGCGGTAGAAGCGCGGATCGGTGAGAACCTGCATGAACCAACCCGGCCGCAGGACCGTCCAGGCGCGCCCACTGTCGCGTACCGCACGCTCGACACGCGGTGCCCAGCCGGCGGGGTCCGGATGGTCAGGGCCTGGGTGGCCGCCGTCCTGGTCGGACAGCAGTACCACCCAGGGTCACGCCGGCCTCAGCCGATTGCGAATTCCGCACCGTGAACCACCCCTTTGGTTGGTAACTCGTGTGTGTCAACCCCTGGTCGCGCTGTCAGCGCACCCGGGCGTCGTCGAAGGCGATCAGTCTTCCCGCGAGATCGACCCGCTCAGCCCCGCGGACCGACGCGCGCTGATGTGCATCGCCACCAAGCTCAAGGCGCGCCCGGTCGACCTGGCTGAGGAGACGACCGGCCCCGGATAGGCGCGGCCGGGCCGACGCGGTCCTCACGGCATCGGGTGGCGCTCGGCGAACTCCCACACGATCGCGCTGGCATCGGGGCCCGCGTGATCGGTGTAGCGGCCGTCGCCGTCCGTACCGGGCCAGACGTGCCCCATGTCCTGGACGCGGTACGCCTCGACGATCGACGAGCCGTCCGGCGCCGAGATCGTCGTCTGCGTGTACGCGTGCCGCCCCGCCGCGGCGGGCATGGACACGGTCTTCTCGGTCGTGTCGAGGCTGTCGTTGGGCAGGCCGTCGTCGACGAGGTCGCCCACCGCGGTCCAGTGTTCGACGAGGCGGGTGGCGACCAGGGGCGGCACGACCTCGTCCCGCTCGCCCTGGATGACCAGCAGCGGCACCCGGCGGGCCCGGTCGCCCATCTGGGCCCAGGCCTGACGTGCCGTGTCCAGCGGCGACGTCGAGTCGGGATCGTCCGGGTCGACCTGGTTGAGTCCGTACTCGCCGCCGGCGACCGAGGTCACCGTGGCGAAGATGTCGGGGTGGGTCGCGGCGAGGATGACCGCGGTACCCGCGCCCGACGAGGCGCCGGCCACGTGCACCCGCGCGGGGTCCGCGTCGTACTTCTCGACCACCTGGCGGGCGACGCCGGCGAGCAGCGCGGGTTCGCCGGTGTACCGGTGCTGATGCCGTGGGTCGGCGGAGTTCCAGCAGGCGATCAGGTTGCGGGTGATCAGTTGTGTGGGGTAGACGACGATGAAGCCCTCCCGGTCGGCCAGGCGGTTGAACTGCGTCGTGGACTTCATGGAGTTCCACCCGTAGCCGGTCATGCCGCAGCCGTGGATCGCCATGATGACCGGTAGCCGGGTCGTCCCCTTGTGCTGGGGCGGGAGGTGGACCTGGTAGCGCTGCGAACCGGCGTCGCCCTCGTAGACGTGGTTGCGGTCGCCGTCGCCCATCTGCCAGGGCAGGCCGAGCTGCAGGGCGGCGACGCCGAGGCTGACGGCGGCCACCACGGTGGCGAGGACGCCGGATACGATCCGGAGCCACCGCCGTCGTAAAGGACGGGTGGGCTCGGCGTCGGCATCCGGCGCGGAAGACGGGGAGGTCACGTGCGTCTCCTTAGTTGTACGGGACCGCGTCTGGTGGATGTCGACACGGTGCGGCGTGGGTCGGGTGTGCCGGATAGCTGAGGTAGCCGACGCCGCCACCGGCGTGTAGTTGTCCCGCGCCCGGCCCGCACGCGGCCGGAGCAGGCTGAGCTCGGCGGGCACGCCGTACACCTCGGGTGGGTGTCGATGTCGTCCCAAATGTGGTGGCACCGGGCGTACGATGTGGTGCGGCTCACCCGGCGTCGTTTCAGTGCGGCGCACTAGCTGCGCGGAAGCACGGTGATGGCCGCGATGGCGCTGTTGACGACCGTGGCCGTCACGGTGCGGGTCACGGCCTGCGCCGCGGCGTCGGCGCCCCAGTCGCCGCGCTCGAGTTCCTTGGCCCGGTTGATCACCGGTGCCGTCCACGGGATCTCGCGGTGGAACTGCGGGAGGGTACCGCTCGCGGAGAGCAGTGCCGCGAGCGCGGCGATGCGGGTCTGCGGCTGTGCACCGTCCACGAGGGCGTGCCGGACGTCGGCGAGCAGACGCGCCCGGCGTCCGGTCCCACCCTCGCGCAGGGCGGTCGTGCGGAACAGGCCTAGCACCTTGTGCGGCTGCTGGTCGATCTCGCCTCGCGTGATGAGCCTGTCCAACACCGGCTTGCGCAGGGCGGGACCGATCGCCGCCAGTGCCGTCTGCACCCCCCTCGGTTTCTCGGCGAGGTAGTCCCATGCCGGGCGGAGGAGGTCGTCCGACGGTGGGTGGCCCTCCACACTCCTGACCCGGCCCCGGGCCGGCGTGGTCAGATGTTCGCCGAGGGCGAGGTCCGCGAGGACGGCTCCACCGAGGACGTAGAACAGCGTGTTCTCCCCCGCGATCGTCCCGGACCTGGGCTGGAACAGGAGCAGTAGGAGATCTTCCGCGAGGGTCGGGACGTCCGACCGGGGTTCGGTGGTCATCGGCGGGGCTCCCAGCGGAAGAGTCGGGTTGCAAGGGTGACGGCGATGGCGACCCAGGCCAGGGTGGGTGCGAGCAGGGCGAGGGATTCGGTCACGGCGACGCCGCCGTTCCAGGCGTTCATGGTCAGTTCGGTGGCGGCGCCGCCGGGCAGGAGTCGCTTGAGCCAGGTGAGGTCGGTGGTGCCGGTGATGCCGATCCAGCTGGACACGGCGATCACGCCGAGGGTGACGGGCAGGGTGGTGACCTGGGCGTGCTCGGGTGAGTTGGTCAGCCCGGCGGTGGCCAGGGCCAGCCCGATCATCATGGCCAGGGTGGCGACGGTCGCCACCACGAGCAGTGCGACGTTGGCCGGCCCGCCGGCGACCAGGGCCAGGGCGGTCAGGATCGCGGTGACCTGGATCAGGGCGAGGACGACGACGGGCAGTAGCAGGCCGGCGAGGATGCCGGTGTCGCTTGCGGCGGTGGAGCGCAGCCGCTTGAGGAAGAGGTTCTGCCGTCGGGAGGCCAGGGTGGTGACGGCGGTGGCGTAGAGGCCGAAGGCGGTGATCGTGAACATCACGATCGCGGCGATGTAGCCGAGGCTGCCGAGGGCGGCGTAGGTCTCGTGCTGGCGGACGAAGTACGCGCTGACGACTACCGGGATGATGAGGCTGGTGATCAGTACCAGCCGGTTGCGGAAGATCTGGATCAGCTCGCTTGCGGCGATGGACAACACGGTGGCACTCCTGTCGAGGTGGCGGGTCAGTTGCTGATGGCGCGGAAGACGTCGTCGAGGCGGGTCGGCCCGGCCTCCAGGCCCTGCAACTCGACGGCGTGGTCCTGGGCCCACCGGAGCAGGACATGCAGGTCCTTCTGCAGGGCGACGGTCTCGACCACGACCTTTCCGTCGGGGCCGACGGCGGCCTGCAGCGGCAGCGTCGGCGCCGCCGGGGGCAGCGTGAAGCGGATGACCGCCGGGAGGGTGCGGGTCAACTCGGCCACGGTGCCCTCGCGGTGGAGGGTGCCCTGGTGCATCAGCCCGATGCGGTCGGCGCGCTGCTGTGCCTCCTCCAGGTAGTGGGTGGTGAGCACGATGGTCGCGCCGTTCTCGCGGAGCCGGTCGACGGTCGCCCAGACGGCGTCGCGGGACTGAATGTCGAGGCCGGTGGTCGGCTCGTCCAGGAAGAGCAGCTCCGGGGTGCCGTAGACGGCGGTGGCGAAGTCCAGCCGCCGCTTCTCGCCACCGGAGAGCTGCGACACCTTGCGGCTGGCCCGGCCGGTGAGGTCGACGAGGTCGAGCACTCGGCCGACGTCGTCGCTGCGCCGGGTGAGCTGGCCGATGAGCCGGACGGACTCACGAACCGTGAGGTCCGGGGAGAAACCACTCTCCTGGAGCATGACGCCCATTCGGGGACGGACCACGCGCCGGTCGCCCGGGTCGTGCCCGAAGACGCGCACGGTGCCGGAGGCCGGCCTCCGGTGGCCCTCGACAACTTCCAAGGTCGAGGTCTTCCCGGCCCCGTTGGTGCCGAGCAGCGCGTACAGCTCTCCGGGTCGTACCTCGAAGGAGAGGTCCTTGACGGCGTGGAAGTCACCGTAGGTGAGGTTCAGCCGGTCGACTTCGATGACGGGTGTGGTGGACATGCACCCTATGACAGCGCGGGCGCCGCCGGCCCGTCAGTGGCACCACGTCATCACCGTATGTGACGTGCTGTCACTGGTCGTGGCCCCTGGCTGCCGGATACTGGTGCGGTGACCGCACGATCGCCGCGCTTCACCGAGTCGACGCAGGGAAGGCTGCGCCGGCTCAACCTGGCGACGTCCCTGCCGCCGGTCGTGATCGCCGCCGTGGTCCTGCTCTACACCGACGCGCGTACCTGGTGGCACCTCGTCGTCCTGGCGCCCGGAGCCGTGGCGGCCGTGGTGGCCTTCGAACGGTGGACGGCCAACGACCTGGCACGGGTAGCGCTGCCGTGCGTGATCGTCGGGGCAGCGGTGTGGCCACTGGGGGTCCTGGTGACCGGCAGCCCCAACGCCTACTGGGGGTTCTGCGCCGTGGGATCCCTCGCCCTGCGCGAGGTCCGGCGACACCGCAGGCTGGCGGTGGCCGGGCTGTTCTGCTATGTCGCCGCCGTCGGCGCGGCGCGGCTGCTGGTGCAGCGGGACGACATCGGTCACGTCCTGGTCACCTACGTCCTCATCCCGACCGCCCTCACCGTCGTCGTGACGGTCTTCACGATGGTGGGCGAGCGGTTCTACGACCTCATCCGGGAGCTCGAACAGACCCGGGAACGCGAGGCGGAGCTGGCCGTGGTCCGGGAGCGCGTCCGGTTCGCCAGCGACCTGCACGACATCCAGGGCCACACCTTGCACGTGGTCAAGCTGAAGATCGCTCTGGCCCAGCGACTGCTGCTCCGCGACACCGCACGGGCGGAGAAGGAACTGCGGGAGACGTACGCGCTGGTCAGCGACACCATCGCACAGACCAAGGAACTCGCCTACGCCCAACGGCGGCTCAACCTCACCGCCGAGATCGAGAACGCGAAGAACCTGTTCGAGGCCGCCGGCATCCGGGTCCGGGTGACCCGGGAGGCTGACGTGGACGTCCGCGTCAGCGAACTGCTCGGCCAGGTGCTGCGCGAGACGACCACCAACATCCTGCGCCACGCGCAGGCCACCCAGGTGCAGATCACGCTCTCCGAGTCAGGCATCACCATCGTCAACGACGGCGCGACCGCCGACACACCGCCGCAGCTCAGGGGACTGTCCGCGCTGCGGCAGCGGGTGGCAGGCGACGGAGGTGAGCTGATCGTGGAGCAGCACGAGGGGCGGTTCCGGACGGCCGCGACGTTCCCGCCCGCCCGTGGCGCCGCGGCCCCACCGGCCCCGGGGGAGGAGGACGGTCGATGACGACCATCGTGCTCGCCGACGACGAGGTGCTGCTCCGTACGGCCCTCGCCGCACTGCTGCCGCTGGAAGGCGACATCACCGTCCTCGCCGAGGCGCAGGACGGCGAGACCGCCATCGAGGCCACCCTGCGGCACCGGCCCGACGTCCTGGTCATCGACCTGGAGATGCCCGGCGTGGACGGCCTCGGCGCGGTCGCGGAGATCCGCCGTACGCGCCCGGAGCAGGTGGTCCTCATGCTGACCCGGCACGCCCGGCCCGGCGTGCTGCGCAAGGCCCTGAGACTCGGCGTCCAGGGCTTCGTCAGCAAGTCCGCCGAGCCGGCCCACATCACCTCAGTCATCGCCACCCTGCACGCAGGTAGACGCTGGATCGACCCGGACGTGTCCGCACTCGCGGTCACCGAGGACTGCCCCCTGACCGACCGCGAGGTCGACGTGCTGAGGGTCACCGGTGAGGGCTACTCGGTCGTCGACATCGCCGCTCGGCTGCACCTCGCGCCGGGAACCGTACGGAACTACCTCTCCAACGCCATGCGCAAGACCCAGACCCGGACCCGCCACGAAGCGGCGCGCTACGCCCGCGAGCACGACTGGCTGTAATCGGCGGGCCGGCCGGTCCTTCCCGGGCGCGACCCACCCCACACCGATCGACGGATCGAGAGCATGACCTCCACCTGGATCACCACCCCGATCAGCACGGACCTCCTGCGCGGCGCACTCGACGTGCAGCACACGGCGCGCGGTGTGCTGCCACACCGGCTGTTACCGACCAGGCCAGCGTGACCGGTGGCGACACGGTGACCATCGACATGACCAGCGGGACCACGGAGCGCCGATCCGGCCCACCCGGGACCGTCCGCTTCACCGGACTGTCCGACCGCGTGAAGGACGTCGAGATCTGGCTGCCGCACCACGAGAGGACCGAACTCGTTGCCCTGCGCACCGACGCCCCCGTCGCACCGGTACCCGACCGGGGGCGCCGGGTCTGGCTGCACCACGGCAGTTCCATCAGCCAGGGCTCCAACGCCACCAGCCCCACCGCCTCGGCACCGGACAGGTGCGCTTCCGGGCCACCGGCGACCCGGCGGAGCGGGCGAGCGGAAAGCTGACCCGGCGTCATCCGGGACGAGCTGGCCCGCATCACCACGTGGCGGGCGGCCGGCGACCCGAACCTGCACCACCTCGACGGCCTCGACCTCTACGGCCGATCCGACTTCGCCGACCTGCCGCTGCCCGACCAGCTCCACCCGGACACCGCCACCCACTGGCGCATCGCCGAACGCTTCGCGAAGCGGGCGTTCACCGCCGACGGTCCCTTCGCGGATCCCAGCTCCTGACGGCCTGATCTCGAGCAGGACCGGTCCGATCCGCGCCGCGCCGGCAATGCCAGATCAGCATGAACACCGCCAGTTCCGTCTTCGACCGCATGCCAGATCCCTGCCAGGGTCGAGTCCTGTCCGACCGGCGTCGCCCGCGCCGGACCCACGGCAGCGAGCAAGGAGCGATGATGACCTTTGCGACACACCGTCTGGTGGCCTCGGTGGCGGCGGTGTCCCTGGCCGCGTGCGGCCCCGCTGATGCCGCCGGGCCGCCGCCGCCCGACCCCGTGGCGACGGCCACCGTCTCCGCCCAGACCGACCCGGACCGCGAGTTTCGACGGCTGGAGGAGAGGTTCGACGCGCGGTTGGGGGTCTACGCGATCGACACCGGCACCGGCCGGACGGTGGGGTACCGGGCCGACGAGCGGTTCGCGTACGCCTCGACCTTCAAGGCGTTGGCCGCCGCGGAGGTCCTCGACGAGACCACCGACGCCGAGCTGGACCGGGTGGTGCGGTACTCGGCGGACGACCTGGTGACCTATTCGCCGATCACGGAGCGGCACGTCGCCGACGGCATGACGCTGCGCGCGATCGCCGACGCGGCCGTGCGGTACAGCGACAACACCGCCGGTAACCTGCTGCTGCGCCGGCTCGGTGGACCGCAGAAGTTCGAGAAGGAACTGCGCGAGGTCGGCGACAAGGTCACCGATCCGGCGCGCTACGAGACCGCGCTCAACGAGGCCAGGCCGGGTGACCGGCGGGACACCAGCACCGCGCGGGCCATGGCCCAGGACCTGCGGGCGTACGCCGTCGGCGACGCCCTCGAACCCGCGGACCGCGACATCCTCAACGGCTGGCTGCGGGGCAACACCACCGGCGGCGAGCTGATCCGCGCCGGTGTGCCCGACGGCTGGGTCGTCGGGGACAAGACCGGTGCCGGCGGTTACGGCACCCGCAACGACATCGCGGTGATCTGGCCCCCGGATCGTGCGCCGATCGTCCTCGCGGTGCTGTCCAGCCGCGACCAGAAGGACGCCGGCTACGACAACGCCCTGATCGCCCGGGCGGCCGAGGTCGTGATCGCCACGTTGTGACGGTGAGCGGCCCGCCGGGGCCGTGGCACCGCCAACTGGCTGCACCATGTGGATCGAGGTTGACCAGAATGCGATGCGTGACCGCACGATTCTGACCAACACCGTGTCGCTGATCATCTGTGGCCTGGTGGCCGGCATCCTGACCGACCCGGACTGGCCGCTCTACGGAGTACTGGTCGGCGGCGACCAGGTCGTAGAGCACTCCATGAGTACTGGTCATCCGCTCGATTCGGCGGCTCCGTGGCCAGGGTGGTCAGGCCTTCTTGAAGCGCGCGCAGCTCATCCGGCAGTGGCGCCGTGTCATCACCGCATGTGACGCGGTGTCACTGGTCGTGGCCGGTTGCTGACGCACACTGGGTGGTGGCCGCAGGATTGCCGCGCTCGCCGAGACGACGCGGAGACGGCTGCGCCCGCTCAACCTGGCGACGCCCAGCGACGCGTTGTCCACCAAGTCCTGATAACGGGTCGGCCCAGAAGGCCGGTGACCTTAAGTGACGCATCACCTAGACAGACCGAACCGGTGTGAATTCAGACCCACGCCAAAGACACCTGGAGGACACATGGCAGTCAGAGTGAGTGATGCTCCCGAGGCCAAGCGGTACGAGGCCCGAATCGAGGGAGAGTCCGAGGTCGCGGGCGTCGCGCAGTACATCCGTACCACGGAACTCGTCGCGTTCGTCCACACCGAGGTTCCGCCCGAGTACGAGGGCAGGGGAGTCGGGGCAGCACTGGCCCGCACCGCCCTCGACGAGGCGCGCGCCGCGAACCTGCTGGTCCTGGCCACCTGCCCATTTATCGCGGGGTGGATCGCCAGGCACCCCGAGTATCAGGACCTGGTGTACCAGTCCTACAGCAGAGTCAGCGATTGAACAGCCGGACATGGCAGCGACGGAGGCCCGCATGAGCAGCAGAACCGAGAAGAAAGCGTATGAGGGCCAGAAGATCACCGTCACGTTCGAGGCGAGGCGTTGCTTACACGCCGCCGAGTGCGTGCGCGGCTTGCCGGAAGTCTTCGACACGGGCCAGCGCCCGTGGATTCGGCCCGACGGTGCCGAGGCCGAGCGCTTGGCCGAAGTGGTGCGGCGCTGCCCGTCGGGGGCGCTGCAGTACGAACTCGTGGACGGCGGGGCCGAAACCCCGGACTGACCCACGACGCAGATCACTGAAGGAACACCACCGACGCCGCGCAGCGTGCCGAGTCACCGCCTCGCCGCTGCGCGCCACCGCCGAGCAACTGGCCGGGTTGCCGCCGGCCCTGGTCATCGTCGCCGAGGCCGATGTGCTGCGTGACGAAAGGAGGCGTATGCCGACAAATTGCGTCAAGCCGGCGTGCCCGTTACCGCGGTGCGCTACCAGGGCGTCATTCACGACTTCGTGATGCTCAACGTGCTCCGTGAAACCCGGGCGGCCGAGGCTGCGATCCGCCAGGCCGCCGAGTTCCTGTCCACCGTCCTGCTGTCGACCCGATGAAAAGGCACTGGAATGAAACCCACCATCGTCCTCGTCCACGGCGCGTTCGCCGAGTCCGCCAGCTGGAACAGCGTGATCCAGCGGCTGCACGCCGACGGCTACCCGGTCGTCGCCGCGCCCAACCCGTTGCGCAGCCTGTCCGGCGATGCCGCCGTCATCTCCAGCGTCGTGGCCACGATCGGCGGGCCGGTCGTACTCGTCGGCCACTCCTACGGTGGGGCGGTCATCTCCAACGCCGCTGTCGGCCACGACCACGTCAAGGCGCTCGTGTTCGTTGCCGCCTTCGCGCCTGAAGCCGGTGAGAGCATCGGCGAGCTGTCCGGCAAGTTCCCCGGTGGCACCCTTGGCGAGACCCTCCAGGAAGTCCCCCTGCCGGACGGAACGGTTGATCTGTACATCCAGCAGGATAAGTTCCACCACCAGTTCACCGCCGATGTCCCGCCCGAGCGAGCCGCCGTCGACGCGGCCGCCCAGCGCCCGCTCAACACCACGGCGCTTAACGAGGGCTCCGGCGAACCGGCGTGGAAGACCGTGCCGTCCTGGTTCGTGTACCCGGAGCTGGACTACAACATCCCGCTCGAGGCACACCGCTTCATGGCCGAGCGCGCCGGTGCTCGCGCGAGCGTGGAACTTCCCGGTGCGTCGCATGCGATCCCCGCCTCGGAGCCCACCGCGGTGGCCGAGATCATTCTCAAGGCGGCCACGTCGACCGGCTGGGCGGGTTAAGGCGATGCAGAACGCGATCACCGCGTCATGGCCCCGGCTGCGCGTGGCGGACTGGGCCGACACCCGCGACACGCTGCACATGTGGACCCAGATCATCGGCAAGATTCGCATGGCCTACGCGCCGGCGGTCAACCACTGGTGGCACGTCACGCTCTATCCGACCGCGCGTGGCCTGACCACGTCGCCGGTGCCGTACCGCGAGGGGGCCTTCGACATCGAGTTCGACTTCCTCGATCACCGGCTTCGCCTGCGCACCAGCGACGGCGGCTCGAGCGACATCGCCCTCGAACCAAAGCCAGTCGCGACGTTCTACGGCGAAACCCTCGAAACGCTGGCCGCGCTCGGACTCGAGCCGCAGATCCATGCGATTCCCAACGAGGTCGAGATCGCGATCCCCTTCGCTGACGACCACAAGAACAAGTCGTACGACGGGGAGGCCGCGCATCTTTTCTGGCAGCAACTATTGCAGGCCGAACGCGTCCTCGGCCGCTTCCGCTCAGAGTTCGTGGGCAAGGCAAGCCCGGTGCACTTCTTCTGGGGAGCGATGGATCTGGCCTACACGCGATTCTCCGGCCGCGTCGCCCCGGCCCACCCGGGCGGCGTGCCCAACTGCCCGCCGGCGGTGATGCAGGAGGGCTATTCGCACGAGCTGGCGAGCTTCGGCTTCTGGCCGGGCGGCGGCGAGGAAGGCGCCTTCTATGCGTACGCCTATCCGGAGCCGCCGGGCTATCCAGAGCGCACGGCCGCCTTCTACGACCAAGACCTGCGGGAGTGCGTGCTGCCCTACGAGACGGTCGCCAGCGCGCCCGATCCCGACGCCGTGCTGACCGAGTTCCTCCGCTCGACCTACGCGGCCGCCGCCGACCTGGCCAGATGGGAACGCTCCGCCCTGGAGGCGAAGGGCTAGCGTCCTGAGTCGACAGTTCCATCAGCGTGGTGGTGGAGTGCCGGATCCGACGATCCCGCTGGCCGGTGCCGATCGATCGCCGTCGCTGGGTGTAGACCGTAAGACGGCGCAGGCGTCAGCGCGGTGAGAGGCACGGATCGTGCTGGTCTGCGGAGGCAGGCTCGAACACCCCAGTTGCTGCCAACTGGCGATCGACCGGGGCTCGGTGTGGATCTGCCGGTCACGGTTCCCGCGGCACGGCCTCAGCACGCCGCCCCGTGACCGTCCACCGTCATCAGCGGCGACAGTTCCAGACTTCCTCCCCACGGGAGGGGTCCCTTCCCGCTACTCCCTGAAGAAACACCTCATGAACAGCGATTCCTCCATTCCCGTGTTCCGTCCGTCGTCGCCCCGAACTCCGTCCAACAAGTCACAGCGACTGTCGCACCTGCGGCGGCTGACCCTGCTCGACCGTGAGCTTCTCCCGTGGCTCGCTGAGCACTACGTGCTGTCCACCGCCCAGATCACCCGGGCGCTGTTCCCGTCGGAGCGCTCGGCCCGGCTGCGCCTGGACACCCTGCACCGCATCGACGCCGTGCACCGGTTCGTTGACGTCACCACCGGCGACAGCCAGCACCTCTACACCCTCGGCCCGCTCGGGATGCTCGTACATCCCACCACATACACCGATCCCGACCGGCCGGACGCTCGACCGCCACGCAGCAGCATCGAGCGTACCGAACGCATCATCGGCAGCCCCCGGCTGCGGCACCTGCTCGGCGTCAACCAGCTCTTCGTCGACCTGATCGCCTACACGCGCACCGACTCACGTGCCCACCTGCGACGCTGGTGGTCCGAGCAGCACGCCACCGCCGCCTACCATCTCGCCGGGATCCGCCCCGACGGCCACGGCATTTGGACCGCCGGCGGCCGGACCGTGGGGTTCTTCCTCGAACACGACAACGGCACCGAGCCGCCTGCCAGCGTGCTGCGCAAGCTGCGCGCCTACGAGCGCCTCGCCGGGTACGGCCCCCGATACCCCGTCCTGCTGCGCGTGCCCCACCGCCGCCGCGAGGCCAGCCTGCTCGACGCCCTCGCCGACGTGCCCACCGCCATGCCCGTGGCCACCGGCCTGCACGACGAGCACCCTGCCGGCCCCGCCTGGACCCTCACCACCGACCCCGGCCTGCGCCGATGGCTGCACGATCTGCCGTCGGACCACGGCCCCCACACCACCGCCACCAACCCCGACCGCTACATCGACCCCGACGATCACTGATCCATTCAGCACGGTGATGAACTGCCGGGCTGTTTGCGCGCTGCCCTGACAGTGATCACCACGGCGAGGGTTTCGCGGCCCTGCTCGCAGGCCAGGTGCGTCATTGTGGGTGACCCCGCCGCCGACCGGCCCAGCCCGTGATCGTCGGGGTTCGGTGGCCACGCCACCCGGTGGTTCCTTGTGCAGGTGACCGTCCCGGCGGCTGGCCGCGGCGTGCTGGTGGGCCCGCACAATGGACGAGTCGACCGAGAGCAGCCGGTCGATGTCCCCAGCCGCGTCCGCATCGGCCCGGACCCCGGCGAGCATCCGCTCGACAGCTCGGAACTTCCACACGGTCCCGTTGAGCACCCGCCGGTCATCGATCCGCGGCCGACCACCAGTCACCGCCGACGGCAGATACCGCGACAGCGCCTCCCACTCGATGTCAGACATCTCGCAGCGACGACCCACGCGCTACACCCTCGACACCAAGATCCTTGAGTCGCTAACTAGACCGGCGGCCAGTTCCGCAGGGCCTCGCCGCCGCGGGCGAGCTGAGTTGACATCTGCCGACATCTGTGCGCGCGGGGTCTGGTTGAGCTGTCGCAGAGGTGCGACGAGTTCTGGAAACCGCAAAGGGGCAAGCAGATCGCTCACCGCCAAGACAGAACCGGTTCAGGCGCTGGCGAATTCGGACAGGTCGCCGAGGAGGTCGTCGAGGACGAGTTCCTCCTCCACCCGTACCCCGCGGCCCTGCAACGCCGCGGCGAGTTCGGGATCCCAGGCCGCATCCACAGTGCTGCCTCGCAGCGGCCGGGTCGAACCATGCACCGCGAGCGCGGCGAGGTAGTCCTCGGCCTGGTAACGCCACGGTCGCCAGGGCAGCCGGGCGTGCAGCAGGTTGGCGATCCGCAGGCCGCCCCAGTCGAAGTCGCCGTGGTAGCGCAGCCGGGCGCCGTCCGCCGTCAACGCGGTGAGCAGGCGCAGCGCGGCCGTGGTGGGTTGCCCGCCGACGCAGACCAGCGGCGGGCAGGCCGGGCCGAGTTCGTCGGCTGCGGCGGCGAGCACGGTCGGGTTCTCGCAGGCATAGATTTCTTCCGGCGCGAATCTCGGCTCGTCGCGGGTGAGCTGTCGCAGGGTGAGTACCACCGGTTCGCCGAGCGCCGTGGCTGGCCCGGCGAGGGTGTGCAGCCGGCAGCCGGGCCGGGTGGGCAGGTTGACCGCGAGCACCGTGGAGGAGAGTTCGTCGACGGTGACCCCGACCGCGTACCAGAGCATCCGGCGCTGCATGGCGGCCGACTCCGGCAGCGGCTCGCTGCCCCACCAGGTTGCCCGGATGGCCGAGCGGACCAGGGTGGCCAGCGGTCGGTCCGGGTCGAGGGCGTGCGCGTCGTCCGTCGTCCGCGCCGCCAGCCGGCTCAGCGGCTCCCCGGCGGCCGGCAACGCGCCGAGCACGGCGACCAGCGCATTGGCGAGGCGGGCCGCCGCCTCCGGCGAGCCGGACAGCCGGCGCAGCAGCGTGGTGGTACGTGGATCGGTGCACCACCCGGCCAGCTCGGTACGGGCCTCGCCGAGCGCGACGAGTGGCGCTGACGCGGCGCGCCAGGCCGCTGCCTCGGCGGCCCGAACGTCGGCGAGTACGGCGATGGTCCCGGTCAGCGCCTCGACCGCGGCGGCCAATCCGGCTGGGTGCATGCCGCTGCGTCGGACCACCTGGTCGAGTTCGTCCAGGTTGACCGTCAGGGTGCCGCCCCGGCCGGGCGGGCGGCCCAGCAGCCCTTCGATGGCCCGGCGTTCGTCCGGGCTCGGTTGGTTGAGCGAGAGTGTGCCGGTCAGCGGCTGCCCCCGGGTGAGCCGGCGGCGTAGGCGTTGCAGCAGCCGCCCGGTCTCCGGGCCGCCGAGTTGCCGCCGCAGGCGCTCCAGGTCCGTCATTCGGTTTCCCAGAGCCCCGGTGCCGCAACCTGCTGGTGATCCTGCGGCTCGGGTTCGCGCTGGTGCGGGGGACGCGGTGCGGGCTCCGGACGGGTCATCAACCGCCGTTCCCGGCCGTCCCACCGCCACGGCGTGACCAGAACGGCGTCGATGCCGTCGTGGCGGGCCAGCTGGGCGATGCCCAGGCCCGGCACCTGCGGGTAGCAGCCCCACTCCCGTTCGCTGGTCATCACCACGTCCAGGTCGAAGGTGGCGAGCAGGCCGAGGCACTTGGCCCGGGAGTCGTCGTCGACCCCCGCGAACGCCTCGTCGAGCGCGATCAGCCGGGGCGCGTGCGGGTTACCCGCCGACCCGTAGTAGGAGGAGGCGGCTGCGAACAGCGGCACGCTCGCTGCGAGCACCCGCTCGCCGCCGGAGGCCGGACCGGTCGCCGGCCGCCACTGCCCGTCCTGGTGTCGCTGGATCGCAAACTCGTGCCAGGCCCGGTAGTCCAGCGCCCGGGTGAGCTGCTCGGTCCAGGTCGCCGCGTCGTCGCGCAGGCGTTCCCGGTTGATCTGCTCCTGCAGGAACGCACCGACGGCGCGCCGGTCCTCGTCGTTCCACACGTCGGTGCTCTGCCGTAGCTGCCGGGCCCGCAGTTCGGCCAGCCCGGCCGGGGCGTCCCGAGTCGGGCGCCACAACAGCCGCAGGCGCATCCCGGTGGAGGTGGGGCGGCGCTCCAGCTCGGTGTTCATCCCACCGACCTGCCGCTCGGCGCCGACGATCAGCTCCTGGAGCGCCCCGGCCACCTCGTTGACCAGGTGAGTCTCCAACACCTCACGCTCGTGCGCCGAGAGCAGCCGGTGCCGTTCGTCGATCTCGTCGACCAGGGCGGCGGAGAGGTCGGCGACGCTGCGGGTGCTGCCCTGGAAGGTCACCTCGACGACCATGGTCTCCTCGTGGACCGTGGGCAGCACCTGGTGCCCGTGCCGGGAGAGGCTGTCGGTCAGCGTCTTGAGTTCGACGCTGACCTGCTGCTGCAGCCGGTCCCAGCGGCGGTCGTCGTCATCGGCGTCGGCGAGCTCCCGTTCGATGCCGCGGGCCAGGGTCACCGCTGGGGTCGCCGCCCACGGCTGCGCCAGCTCCGGCACCTCCAGCCCGGGGCAGACCAGCGCGATCAAACCCGTACCGGCGAACGCACGCAACCCGTTGACGGCGGCATCGCGGCCGGCGGTCGCCTCGTCCAGCTCCGCGTGGAGGCGCTCGCGCAGCCCGTCGGCCCTACCCCGGGCGTCGCGGGCCGCGGCTTCCTGCCGGCCTGCCTCCCCGCGCTCCCGTTCGCACTCGTCGAGCTGCGTGGTCGCCTCGGCGAGACGCCGTTCCAGCTCGGCGACGGAGGCGCCGGCTGCGGCGTCGAGGGTCTCGTACTCCACCCGGGCGGCGGTCGCCGCGTCGCGGGCCCGGGCCGCGTCGGCGGCCGCCGGCTCCAGCCGCTCCAACAGCTCCGCGTGGCGGCTGGCCGTCTCGTCCCGGTAGCCGGTCGCGGTCCGTACGGCGGTCACCGCCGGCCACCAGGCCGCGAGCGCCAGCTGGTACGCGTGCAACCCGTCGCGAACCACAGCCAGCTCGTCGACGTCGTACGGCAGGTCCACGTCGGCGGCGAATTCGGCCGCCTCGGCCAGCGCGGAGGCTGCCTCGGTGTGACGCTGGCGCAGCCGCCCGTCAGCCTCCGCTCGGCGGTCGGCCGTGCCGCGGCGGGCCTCGTGGGCGCCGCGGACCAGGGCGTGTGCCTCTCGCAGGCGCTGATCGGGGGGAAGGCTGTCCGCCTCCGCGGTGATCCGGTCGCGCCGCTCGCGCAACTCGCCGCGCGCTTCGGCGATCGTGGTCAGGGTCGCCGAGAGCCGGGCGATCTCATCCCGCAGTTGCCCGATCCGGGCCCGGCGGTACGCCTCCCGGGCGCCGTCGCCGATGTGCTCCGCCGCGGGCTTGGCCCACCGCCCGGCGAGGACGCCGTTGCGGAAGGCGCCGCTCGGGTCGACCCAGGTCGTCGCCGTCGAGTCGACGCCGAGGCCGATCGCGGCGAGGACCGCCGTGACCGCCCCGTCGCTCAACGCGGCGCAGCCCGGATCGGCGCGGTCGATCGCCGGGTGGAGCACGGTGCCCAGATTCGCGGCTGCCGGCGGGCCGGGGCGCAGCACGGCGTCCCCGGTGACCGGGTCGCGCAGTGCGCCGTCCGGGTCGAGCCAGGCATCGAGCACACCGGCCGCCTCCAGCGCGGCCTCGATGCCGGCCCGCGCCCGCTGCGTCACCTCCGGCTCGAAGTCGACGACCCGCCACAGTGGAGCGCCGGGCCGGTCCCGGCGTACCTCGTCGGCCCGGGTATAGGGAGACGGCGGTGGGTGGTGCCCGCCCTCCTCGAGCTCACGAAGTTCGGCCTCGGCCTGTGCCAGCGCGGCCCCGGCCCCGCCCTCCTCGGCGTCGAGAGCGGCGTCGGCGCGGGCCAGGGTTTCGGTCGCGGCTCGGGCGGCGCGGGCCGTTTCCCGGGCCGCCGGGTTCTCCCCGGCCAGGCTGGCAACCCAGAGTTCGAGCTCGGCGAGCACCGCCTCGGGGTCGCCGACCGGAAGTTCGACCAGTCCGGCGAGGTGCTCCCGGGTCTGGTCGACCAGCCGATGCCCGGCATCCGTCGCGGCCGTCTCGGCGTCGGCGATGCGTAGGTCGGCGGCGGCGACCTCGGCGTCGAGCCGGTCCACCTCCTCGCGGGCCCGCTCGGCCCGATCCCGCGCGGCCTCGGCGGTGCTGCGCAACCTGTCGAGGGTACGCAGCGCCGATCTCCGCGACTCGACCAGCTCCTCGGCGGCCCGGGTCGCCTCGCCGACCCCGTACGGCAGGGCCGCCGCCACCCGGGCCGTGTGCCGGTCGCCGATCCGGGCCGTCACGGCCTGCTGGGCCGCCCGGTCGCGGGTCGCCTCCTCGGACGCCTGGGCGTCCCGCAGCCGCCGGACGGCGTCCTGCGCGTCTCGGGCGGCGCGGGCCGCCTCCGCCTGCAACTCGCCGAGCCGCCGCTGCTGCTGGCCCGCAATCAGCTCCCGGTCTGCGGCAACTTCAGCCAGCCGGCGCAGGTGGTCAGCGGTCCGCGCCTCCGGGCTCTCCCGCAGCGCCTGGAGGCGGGTACCCAACTCCTGTGTCCGGGTCGCCAACTCGTCGAGGCGAGTCAGCGCCCCGGTGAGCTCGGCGTCGGCCTGCTCCCAGCCGCGCTGGGCGTCCGCGAGTTCCCGGCCGAGGTGTTCGTACCGGCTGTGCTGCTGGCGCAGGACGGTGGCGCGGCGGCGGGTCGCCACTCGGGCGTACTCCCGGTAGCGGGTCAGGAAGTCGTCTGCGGCGCGCTTGGTCTCGGCGAGCTCGCGCAGCGTCTCCCGTTCGCCTTCGAGCCCCCGGAACGCCTCGGCGACCTGAGTGATCAGGTTTTCGTCCAGCGGTGGCAGCGCGTCGCTCAGCGCCCGGGACAGGCTCTTCTCGTCCGGCCGTTTCGACAGCTGCGGCTGGCGGAGCCGGATCAGCAGCGAGACCAGTGCCTCGTAGCGGTTGCCGAGCCCGAACAGCGCCTCGTCGACGGCCCGCCGGTAGTCGACCGCCCGGTCGTAGACCATGCCGGCGGTCCCGATCGCGTCGCGCAGCCGGTCCCGGGCAAGGGCGGTGCCGGTCGGGCTGACCAGTGCCAGGTCGACGCCGATCCGTTGGCTGGTGACGAAGAACCAGTGCCGGGCGATGCCCCGACCGGCGACCGCCTTGAGGCCGCAGCCGATGGTGACGAAGTGGTCGCCGTCGCGGTCGCGGCGGCCGAACTCCAGCCAGGTGTAGCCGAGCCGTTCCGGGTGCGGATGCTTGCCGCCGAGCAGCAGGTTCCACTCCATCCGCTTGTTCGGGTCGCCGTCGGGTTCGACCCGGTACGGCGTCAGCTCCCCGTCGAGCAGAAACGGCAGGGTCAGAGCCAGCACCTTCGACTTGCCGGTGCCGTTGTTGCCGCGCAGCAGCAGGCTTCCGCCGTGGAAGTGGAACTCCTCCTGGTCGTAGTAGAAGACGTCGACCAGTCCGGCGCGCAGCGGCTGCCACCGCTGCCGGTCGGGCTGCGGCAGTGCGTCGGTCACCGGGCTGACTCCCTCGTTCGTTCGGGCGAATGTGGCCCCGGCCCCTCGGCCGGCGCGGCAGCGGCGGGCTCTCGGATGGTTGGCTCGGCCAGGGCGTACCGGGCGATCGCCGGGCGGGGTAGCACGAGCGGGTCGTCGCCCGACTCGACGGTGACCAGCTTGAGCGCGCGCAGCGCGTCGAGAGCCGTGGCGACCAGGTCCACCTCCGCGCCGGGATCGGTGGCGTGCTTGCGCCAGTACGACCGATGCTCGCGGGCCAGCTCCCGGGCGTGTCGGTGCAGGTCGCTGACGCGTACTCCGTGGTCGCTGGCGGCGATCCGCTCAGCCAGCAGCAGGGTCAGGTGGCTCTGCATTCCCTCGGCCGGCATCCGTACGTCGGTGAGCTCGTCGTCGGGGTCGACCATCGCGATCCCCTCCCGTCGCACCTCGGCGACCAGCCCGGTGAACGAGGTGATCCGGGTCAACAGTGCGTGCCGCTGGCTGGTCAGGTACGCCAGTTCCGGTTCGGTGAGTTCGTCGTAGTAAACCACTGGCTGCTCCAGCAGCAGCCGGGTCAGTCGGTGCCGCAGCGCCCGGTTGCGGGCGTCGTCGACGTCCGGTACGACCTCCAGCGTCAGCGCTGCCAGCCGATCTTTCAGGGTCGCCCCGCCGAGCATCGACGGCCCCCGGGTCGTGGCGAGCAGACCGGCGATGACGGGTCGGTCCACGTCGTAGAGGACGTCGCCGCCGGCGCCGAGGTAGGCCTCCTCGTCTCCGGCGACCCGGCGTAGCACGCCCCAGTGCAGCAGCAGGCGGACCACGGCGACCATGTCGGCCCGCCGCTCCCGGCGGTCCAGTGCGAACGTGAAACCGGTCGCGACCAGGGTCGGTTCGGCGGCCGCTGCCACCACATCCTCGGCGAGCCGGCCCAGGGTGATCTGCCCGTCGGCGCGGTCCAGCGCGGCCAGGGCGAGGCAGGTGAGGACGTACCGCTGCCGGGAGAAGGGGGTACGCGAGCGCGGGTCCCGGGCCGGGTGGCTGCCGTCGAGGGGGTCGGCGGTCAGCTTCATCAGCCGTATCGTCTGGGCGTCGGCGAGCAGCCGCCAGCCGGTCTCCCGGTCGAACCATTCGCGCAGCTCCGCCGCGTACGCCCGAACCAGGCGGAACTCGTCGTCGGCGGTCTGCCCGGCGACCAGCAGCGGGCGGGCGAGCAGCAGCCGGGCCGCCCGGCGCTTGCGGGCCTCGGGGACATCCTCGGCGGCGCCGCGTGCCCTCACCGGTCCGCCCCGACCAGATCGACGATCTCGATGAGGTGCTCCGGTCCGGCGAGCACCCCGTCCTCGGTCACGATCCGGACTGTCGCGCCGCCGGCCACCCGACGCAGCCGTACCGCCATCGTCCCGTCGGAGGTGGTGGTCTCTGCCCCAGAGCCGTCGGGTCGGCTGGCCGCCAGGGCGTCGCCGAGCAACTGGAGGAAGAGCCGAAACTCGGCGGAGTCGAGTCGGGCCAGCTCGGAGAGGGTGACCGGGCCCGCAGTGGCCAGTGCGGCGCGGGCCCGCGCGGTCTGTTCCGCCTCGTGTCGCATCCGTTCGGCGAGCAGGCGCCGTTGCTCGGTGCGGTCGAGCACACGATTCGGCGAGCCGCGCCGCTCGTACGAGCCGGTGCGGCGCAGCCGGGGGCTGATCTGCAGCCGCGGGGCCTGAGCCCACGGGGTGGCCGCCGGGACCGGCTGCTGCTCGGTGACGGCGAGCGTCTCGGCGGTCACGGTGAGATGCCGGGCGGGGGAGAGGCCGAACGCCGTGTGCCAGAGCCGGTGTGCCGCGTCGTCGTCGGGGACTTGGGCGAACCAGAGGGCGAGCCGGCGGAAGTCGGCGGTACGGTCGGAGCGTCCGGACCGCCGCTCGTTGATCGCCGCCACAATGCCGAGCAGCTGCCGGATCGCCCCAATCGCAGCCGTCCGCAACAGCCGCGCCTGCGACGGGCGGCTGCCGTCAGCGCTGACGAACCAGTCCCGCAGTCCAACCCAGCGCTGCCGCCATGCGTCGAGCGCCTCCCCGACGGCGGCCTCATGGCTGTGGGGGCCGCCCGCGTCCGTACCGACATCGTCCGTCACACCGGCGGCGGTCTCCGTCCGGGCGCCGGCTGCCGGATCGGCCTGCGCCGCGGTGCCGGTCGCCTCCGACTTGGGGTCGGTGCCGGTATCCTCGGGTACCTCGGTGGGGGCCGCGTCGGCGGCCTCGCGTTGGGCCACCACCAGCAGCAGCGGGTCAACGCCGGCCGCCTCGATCTGCCGGGCCAGCAGCGCGATCTCCGCGCCCCGGTTGGCCAGATCCGCGATGAACCGTTCCAGGTAGGCGATCAACTGTTCCTTGTACGCCAGGAACGCCGCGACGTTGGCGTCGGCGAAGTCGATGGCCCGGCGCAACGATGCCATGAAGGCCTGCGCGTTGTCAGCCAGGCCGGTGAACCGGTCGACGAGGCTCATCATCAGCAGGTGGGTCTTGGCCGAGTCCGGGAGTTCGCCGGCTGCGGCCGCCTCGGCGACGACCAGCAGTGCCCGCAGCTGCTCCGCGATGTCGGACAGCGCGACCGACTGCAACGCCCCGCGCCGCCCGAGCGCCGCCTCGTAGGCGGCGACCGCCTCCTCGACCGCATGCCCCTCCGGGCTGAGCTGGTAGAGATAGCGGGCCCGGTGGAAGTCCTCGACCGTGGTGACCCGGCCAGTGTCCGGGTCGGCGCGCAGGTTGCCCCAGTCGGCGAGCTGGTCCAGGGCGGCACGGACGGTCTCCAGCGACGGGCCGGCGCCGATCTCGGCGACGACATCCTCAGGACGCAGATGCACGGTGAACCGCTGCTTGGCCCGGACGAAGACGTCGAGAACCTGTCGGTACAGGGTCGCGTGCTGTGCCTGAAGGTGGGCGAACGGCGCAGCGGTCGACCCGGTCCCGAGAGGCATGGACCTCATCATCGCATCCCGTCCGGTCGCCCGGCCGCCGCCGGAGCCCCGCGTTGTCCGGCGCCGACGGTTCGTTGACGGAGTGCGACCTGGCGGAGACCGGCGCCGCTCAGGTGTTCGATTGCGGCGCCGCGATTCCGCTCGGCCCGTACGCCACCCGGACGTTCCGTCTCCGGTAGCGCCCGTTCGTCATGCGGTGGGGGTGCGCCGAGTCGAGCTTGGGACTTGACCGCTTCGGCTCGGCGCACCCGGCCCATCCGGGGGTCGGCGGCCCGGCCGGGTCGGTCAGCGGACGCCCTCGAAGGCGACCGCCGGATCGGTCTGCGCGGGCGTGCCCCAGACCGCCGCGTCGTACGCCGCGTCGCCGGCCAGGTGGCGGAGGAACCACTGGGTGAGCAGTCGCCGGGTGAGCTGCAACTGGGTGGCTCGGCTGATGCTTCCGCTGTCGCAGAAGAGGGAGGAGCTGTCCAGGAAGCCACAGTGGTAGCCGCCCCGGATGGTGCGTAGCTGCTTCGCGGGTGGCTTGCTGTCGTAAATTGGCCGCTGGTGGCCGGAGATCCCGGCGATGCTGTCCCGTTCCCCGGCGACCAGCTGCACCGGGAGGGTGAGCGTCGCGGCGGCTGCCTTGGCGGACGGGTTCGTCTCGGCGGCGGCCAGGTTGGCCACCGTCACGACGCGCGGGTTGCGGGCCGCGGCGAGCAGGCTGGCGCCGCCGCCCATGGAGTGACCGGACAGGCCGAGCCGGTCGGTGTCGACGCGCCCGGCGAACCGTGACCCGGCGGTTGCGTCCTGCGCGACCGTCCAGGCGAGCGCGGCGTTCAGGTCGTCGGCGAAGGCGCTGTGGTTCGGGGACAACCCGCCGTGCGAGCCGGGCGCGACGACGATGAAGCCCCACGTGGCGAGGTGGCCGAGGGTCGAGTGGTAGCGCGAGATCCCCTGCAGGAAGCCGTGCCCGAAGGCGATGGCCGGGAACCGGCCCGCCGCGACGGGCTGGCCGTTGCCGGGGGTGGTGGCGGGATAGTAGACCCGGGCGGAGAAGGATCGGCCGGCCGCGCTGACGGTGGTGTCGACGTAGCCGGCGGCGTACGCACCCGCGCTGCCCGGATCGGGGACAGCGCTGCCCGCGCTGGCTCCGAGCGGCGCGGGCAGCGCCAGGGCGAGAACCGTCGCGCCGGCGGCGGTGAGCCGTCTCCACATGACTGCCTCCTATCGATGCATCGACGTGAATAGAGGAGAGCATCGAGTGACAACGGCGCGCGCAGTCCGAATGAGCAATACCGACGGTGTTATGACCGCGTTGCCCGCGTGACCCACCAGGCCGGCGGCGGCACCCGCGTGATTCGGGGTCCCACACCGTCCGCCGGCACGAGCATCGCCTCGGCCCCGAATCGCGCAGGATGTGCTCACGCTCTCTGGGTCCGGCATCGGGCGGCACCGGTACGACCGCCGCCCCGGCCAGCAGCGCGCCGACGACACCGACCACCGTGCGGTTCGCGCCGAGGGCCCCGCGGTGGCGCCGGCGCCTGTGGCGCACAGTGCCGGACGTTCGACCGTAGTCGGGCGTGCGGGAGCAGTTCACCCCTACCGGCGACGCCACCTCCGTCGTCGGGCACACAACAGACTGATGGGTCTGCTGGTGGGTGCGGGGCATGGCTGCCTCCAGGCCGGCGGTTGAGGGGACGGAGCGTAGCCGGTATTGAGCGGCGATTATCGGAATTGGAGCGGCGTCTGTTGACCGGGCTGTCGGGAATCTAGCTGCTGTGAAGGCCGCCGGCCCGATCAGTCGCTCAGAATCTCGCTCTTGGATCCCTGATACTTCGTTTCGGCACTTGTTGAGCAACTGTCATCGATCCGCGCGGCGACCGCTACGGCAATCGCCCAGCGTGATTTATCGAGCAGCGACATGACGAAAGGAGGGTGTCCCGTGACGACGCCAGCACCAGGCGGTTGCCGGCTGTCGCTCGTCGAGGTGCGGATCACCGAGTGTGACCTGGCATGCGTGCCGCAGGTGGAGGCGCTGTGCGGCCAACTCCTGGCACTGCGGCCGGCACGTCTCGTCGTCGACCTGTCCGAGTGTCGACACATCGACGCTGCCGCCGTCGGGCACCTGATCGACCTGAACCGGCGGCTGCGTCAGCACGGTGGGCGGCTCATCGTGTCAGATCCGGCCCCGCGCGTCCACCGCGTGCTACGGCTACTGCGCGTCGACCAGGACCTGTCAATCGTCTCAGGACGCTCGTGGCCAGGCGCCTCGTCCGGTCGTCGGGCGGCGGTGGAACTCGGCGGCGGTCCGGTCACCTGAGCCGTTGCGTTGTCAACCCTCACAGCAGCGACCGCCACACCCGAGCGGTGATCAACCTGTCCGGCCGGCTCGATCCGCCAAGCCGGCGCGCAGCAGGCGTCCGGCGGAGCGGGAGCCGCGGACGGCGAGATCGCCCGGCGCGGTATGGCCGCGGCTTCCGGTGGCGGTCGGGCACGGCGGCCTCAGCGGGTGGCGGCGGTCGGTGTGACGGTGGTCTGCCGGGTGTCGCCGTCGCGCAGGTAGGTCACGGACACGCGCTGGCCGGGCTCGACCGACCGTAGCGCGCCGAGGAACTCCTCCAGCGTGTCGGTGCGCTCACCGGCCACCTGCGTGACGATGTCCCCCGGGCGCAGGCCGGCCGCGGCCGACGGACCGTTCCCGTCGACGTCCCGAACCAGGACCCCCCGGTCGGTGCCGGCATTGAGCGACCTGGCGATCTGCGGGGTCAGCCGGGCCACCGCCACCCCGAGGTACGGCTGGGTGACCCGGCCGTCGTCGAGCAGGTCGTCGGCGATGTCCAGGGCGGTGGCGGCGGGGATCGCGAACCCGATGGACACCGCGCCGGTCTGCGGCGGGAGGTACGCGTCGTTGATGCCGATCACCCGCCCGGAGTAGTCGGCGAGCGCGCCGCCCGAGTTGCCGGGCGAGATGGCCGCATCGGTCTGGATCAGGTCGACAAGGGCGTTGCCCTGGCTCGCCGAACCGGGGATCTCCCGGCCGACGCCGGAGACGATGCCCGCGGTGACACTGTTGAGGAAGCCCAGCGGGCTGCCCAGGGCGACCACCGGCTCGCCGGGCGGGGGCAGCTCGGTGCGGAACGGGGCGGGCGGCAGGTCGGCGCGCTCGGCGCGGAGCACGGCGAGATCGGTGACGGCGTCGGCGGCGACCACCCGGGCCGGTACGCGCGTGCCGTCGGCGAGGGCGACCTCCACGCTCTCCCGATCACCCACGACGTGCTCGTTGGTGAGGATCAGCCCGCCGTCCCGGAACACCACCCCGGAGCCGAGGCCCTGCCCGACCCGTACGGTGACGACGGAGGGCTGCAACCGCGCGATGATCTGTGGCAGGTCGACGCTGGCCGGTGCCGGCGCGGCCGTCGCCCCGGCGGTCGGTGCCGCCGTCGCCGTGTCACCGTCGTCGGCGGTGCAGCCGGCGGTGGCGACCAGCATCGCTCCGCTGCCCAGCAGTGCCACCCAGCGCGATCGGCGCGTCACGGCTCCGTCCTCCTCCGCGGTCGTCCGGCGGCGCAGGCCTGCGCCCTGGCTGGCCCGCTACCCGAACCCCCCGCCGGCAAACCTCGGACCGCCGCCCATCGCCGGACCGTCACAGGGGTGGGCAGGAATCGTCATCCGTTCGTCACGGCCGAGCTGAGCGCCAAGGCGCACATCCTCGCCTGGCGCACACCCGGAGTGCACGACGTCAGCTACCGGGTCCGCCGGCTGGAAGCCTGAACCTGGCCTCGCCGGCCGCGCGCCTGACCGTCCCGCCGGCGAGGGCCGGGGCGGTGGTGTGCCGGTTCGGTCCGGCACACCACCGTGCCCGCCGCTAGAAGCGGTAGTAGGGGTAGGTCGGGTAGACGTAGCCGGCTCCCCAGTACGGCGGGTAGCCGTAGTAGTCGTAGAGGGATTGGTAGTAGTCGGATTCGTCGACGAGGTCGGGGTCGTACCGGGGTGCGTCGGACACCCGGTCCCGGGCTTCGCTCACGCACACGACGTCGTCGGAGATGCTGGTGACGGCGTCGACCGGGAGGTACGACGGGGTGGCGCCCAGGCCGAGGATGCCGCCGTGCTCCACCCGCAGCATCCGTACCTTGTGCCGTTCGCTGTCGACGAGCAGGTCGTCGACCTTGCCCAGGTCGTTTCCGTCCCGGTCGCGGACCTTGCGGCCCCGGATGTCCTCGGCGGGGTCGACGAGGACCTGATCGCTGTCGCCGAGCTTGGTCAGCGACAGGGAACTCTGGCGGGTCATCGGGGTCTCCCTTCTGTCGTTGTCGGTCGTCGCACAGGGCGTTCCGCAGCCACTACCGGGGCGGTGCGGCGGATAAACGGCACCGGTCAGGCCGGGTGGGCTGGTGCCCGTCGGGCGACGCCGGGCCAGTGGGTCACGAATCCGGCCTTGTCGAACGAGATGGTGGCGTTGCCGGTGTCGGACTCGACGCGCATGCCGCCGTCGGGCAGCGGATGCCGCTGGCTGTCGACGACGACGACGGCCAGTGACGGCGGTACGACCAGGCCGACCCGGGTGCGCGTCGGTTCCGACCCGTCGCGGTGTCGCCCTGGCAGTGTGGCGAACAGCGGTGCGCGGGCGATGGCGATCTCACCGACGGCGTCGAGGCGGTTGGTGTCATCGATGCCGGCGATTGGGGCCACTGGACGTCCGGCGCGGCGCAGCGCGGCGTCGAGGTCGCCGCTCTCGTGCGTGTCGACCCGCCACTGTTCCGCGTCGCGTCGCAGGCGTACGCGGCGGCGCCAGCCGGCGCCCTCGGTGGTCACCGACAGCGTGGTGCACCGGCCGTCCGGCTCCCGGCGCAGGCGGTAGTGCAGGCAGTACGGCAGGACTCCGCCGATGAGCGCGACGCCGTCGGCGGCGGTGAGCTGCTGGTCGACGACGGCGAAGTCGGTGCCGACGACGTCGAGGCGTTGCCACAGCAGCGCACGGTCCAGGGCCGGATCGAGCAGGGCAGCGGCTTCCTCCGCGGCGGTTTCCCGGTTGGCGGTGAGGCTGAACATGATCGTCTCCCTTCCTCGGTCGGCGGCTGGCTCTACCCGTCCCGGCCGGCCCCGACGCAGGGCCGTCCCCCCGGTTTCCGGACCACCGCGGGCGTCGGTGGTAGCGCCGAACCGGTCCGATACCGACGGAAGGGAGCCGACCGACGATGCCCGTGGGTCCCAAGCGGCGCGTTGTCCGACCGGCCCTCCCGTCACCTCGCCGGGTGGACGTTCGACGCTGGGCCGGTCGGCGTTGCACAGGTCGGTGACAAGTCGTTGACGATCCTTCAAAGGCGGTTTTCCGGGCGACGTCGAGGAGATTGCTGACCGTGAGGCGCCGGACGGCAGGTCCGCCAACCGGTGCCGAGGTGGCGGGGCGTGATCGGTGTGGAGCCCGTGCCAGCGGCGCTGGCGCCGTCCGTTGAGCACCATCCGCGCCCCGCGGCGGCAGGGCCGACGGCCCGCCCACTCGACGACCACGGGAGCGACATGTATTCGATCGATGCTGTCCGGGACACCCACACCGGTGTTGTCGGGGCCGAGCGCCGGGAGCAGGCGACCGTCGCGGCGATCCGCCGGCTGCGCGACCCACGGTGCTCCGGTGGCGAGCGTGACCGCCTGCGGCAGGACGTGGTGCGCTGGAACCTGCCGCTGGCCCGGCGGTTGGCCCGGCGCTACCAGCACCGGGGCGAGGGCCTCGACGACCTGCAGCAGGTCGCGGCGCTCGCGCTCGTCAAGGCGGTGGACGGGTACGACCCGGGCCGGGGCCCCAGCTTCACCGGCTACGCCACCCCCACCGTGCTCGGCGAGTTGAAACGGCACTTCCGGGACCGGGTGTGGAGCGTGCACGTGCCGCGGCGGCTGCAGGAGCGGTGCCTGGAGGTCACCCGGGCCCGCGATGACCTGACGCAGCGCCTGCACCGGCGGCCGTCGGCAGGGGAGATCGCCGCCGCCCTCGGTGTCAGCGCGGCCGACGTCCGCGCCACCGAGGGCAGCATGTCGGCGTACCGGGCGGACTCGCTGAACCGGCCGGCGAGGCCCGACGACGACAGCTGCGAACAGCAGGACCTGCTCGGCGCGCGGGACGAGGCCTTGGAAGCGGTGTGCGACCGGGTAACGCTGCGGGCCGCCGTCGAGCGACTGGCGCCCCGGGCCCGGCACGCCGTGCACGAGTACTTCTACCGCAACCGTACGCAGGCGCAGATCGCCGCCGACCTCGGCACCTCGCAGATGACAGTGTCGCGGGTGCTCACGCAGGCCCTCGCCCAGTTGCGGGCGACGCTGTCCGAACGGACCTCGGAACCGCGGCCCGCCGTCGACGGCCACGGGGACCTGCGCGTGCGCACGTACGAGGCCGGTCGGGGTTGTGCGGTGGTGGCGGTCGCGGACGTCGTGGACGCAGCCGCGGCGGCCCGCCTCCGACAGTTGCTCATGGACCTGGCGCTCGCCCGACGGCCGCGCATGCTCGTCGTCGACCTGCGTCACGCCGGGCACCTGCCGATGGCAGCCGCCCGGACCCTGCTCGACGCCCGCCGCGCCTGCGGGCACGTGGGATCCCGCTTCTGCCTGGTCAACGTCGGCCCGGAGGCATACCACGCGCTGCACCGCACCGGGCTCGACCGGTTGCTGGACGTCCGCCCGGCGGCGGGCGCGGCGGCCGCCGGGCGTACCCCTGCTCCGCCGACCACAGCCGGCGGACCTGTGACGCCCGCCCGTCCCGCCGATGCGACCGCAACCGTCCCGCTGCCCGGACCGCCGGACCGGACAAGGTACCGCCGCCGGTTCCGCAGCGGTGCCGCCGTCGGGACCCGGGCCTGGCGGCGAGTGTGGATGGACCGGACACGGTGTCCGTCACGACTCGCCACCAGCTGCCCGGCGGAGCGTCACCTCCCGGGTGGCGGAGGCGATGGGAATGCCGGCCTCCCCAAGGCGGTGGAGGATCGTGCGGGTCACCGCTTCCTCGACGGCAGGCGCGCCCAGCGACGACGATGCCCGCTGCGCCAAGGGGAAACCGGATCACTCCGTTCGTGGGCGCTGGTTCGCGACGAGGGTCAGTATGGCGGCATGCGTCTGCTCGTCCGCAGCCACCACCAGACCGCCCAGACCGGTGTGCATCGGCTGGCCGTCGATTCCGGTGACCACACAACCGGCTGCCTGGCAGAGGGCGATTCCCGCCGCGAAATGAACGCTGTCGGACAGGTGACCATCGGTGACGTAGGCGGCGCGGCGGCCAGCGGCGACCCAAGCCACGGCCAGGGTGGTGGAGACGACGCGAGGGCGGAACTGCTCGATGAATCCTTCGTCGGCGAGCATCCGGGCGGCCGAGAAGACTCCCTTGTTGGGAAACGGTGGGTCGAGATTGACGTCGACCAGTCTCGACTCGGCCGACGGGGCAAGTCGCTGGTCCGAACCACCGCGACGCACGTATGCAGCGGCACCGTCAGTCCAGAACACCTCGTTCGTGAACGGGTCCGCGGCGGCGGCCACCGTGTCCTGCTCACCGGCTCGCAGCGCCACATTCACCGAGGCCAGCATGTTACGCACGGCATAGTTCAACGTTCCGCACAACGGGTCGACCAGCCACGTACGATCGTTGTCGCCGTTGCCCGTGCGCCCGCTCTCCTCACCCAGCACGAGATCGTCCGGGCGCGCGGTACGCAACACGTCGATGATGGCTCTTTCGGCCTCGATGTCGGCCGTGGTGGCGAAGTCACCTGCGGACTTCTGCAAGCGTGTCAGCGATGATCCGTAGTGCGAGCGGACGACCGCAGCCCCGGCTTCCGCCGCTTCGATGACCAGGTCCTGGTCGGTGATCGACATGCAGGGACCATAGATGTCCACCGCACCTCGAACGCGCGTGGCCTCGCCACGGCCAGCGAGCATCGGTCAAGTACCCGGATCTGCCGCGCGTTAGGCAGCGTGACGCCGAGCTGGCCTGGCTGCCGGTCGGACGGACGTCGCATGGAAAAGATCCACACCGGTGAATGGGTGATCATCGGCGCGCGAGAGCACGAGACCGCATGGTCCGTGGGCTACCAGTCACGCGCCTTCATCGAGTCAAGGGACATACCCGATTCGTTGGTAGGCAACGGACCTGTGGTCGTACCCAAGTCCGGCGCGGAGCCATGGCTGGCCTGGTCCGGTCGGCCGGTGGAAGAACAGATCGCCGAGGGGCGGCCCACCCTCGGCTGAACGCACTGGCATGCCGCTGATCGTGCGCCGGTGCCGGGCTACAACCCCAGCAGAAGCACCTGGGCCAGAGTGCTGCAGTCGCATGAGCTCGCAGCGTCCTCGTCGCTCAACCGTTCCCTGCGGCTTTGAGCAGCGATTCCGTCTTAGGGTGGCCACTTCGGACGGCCCATTCGAGGGGCGACAGCCCGCTGCCGTGGTCCTCGCGGAGGTTCGGATCTGCGCCCCTTGTCAGGAGTTCGCGGACGACATCGGCATGTCCCCACGCTGCGGCTCCAGTCAACGGTGTTCCCTCCTCGCCGCGCCCGCTCTCGACGTTCGGGTCCGCACCGGCGTCCAGGAGGATCCGCACCGCCGCACGCTTGTCCTGCAGCGCGGCCAGGTAGAGAGGCGTGGTGCCGTCACGGTCTGCCGCGTTCGGGTCTGCCCCCGCGCGCAACAGCGCAAGCACGGCCGGAAGATCGTCACGTAGCAGCGACGCCATCAGGCGGGCGGTGAGCTTCTTGCGCTGTCGGACGTTCACCAGCATCGGAACAGGGGGTCCGGTGTGGCGTCCGGTCAGTCGGCGGGGGGCTCGTACGAGAAGTCGACCTCGAAGGCGCCGTCGCGCTGGACGGCCATGGTGAACCCGTACCAGGGGTCGCCGCCGTCGTCGATCATCACCTGCCGCAGGTCGATGAGCAGGTCGGTGATCTCGTCGACGGCCTCGTCGGGGTTGTCGTCCCAGGAGAAGTAGAACGCTTTCCCGTCGGGCCCCCGAAGTTCCAGGGACGCGTTGGCGTAGTCGACGTCGGTTTCGCCGTTGGCGATGATGGTTTCCGCGTTGTCGGGCAGGACCGACAGCAGGATCTGCCCGATGCGGGTGATGATGTCGCTGTCACGACCGTCAGGCACGACGGCACCTTTCATGGATTCCGGAATCGGTGGGTGCGTTTGGGGCCGTTGTCGATCTGCTCGGTGATAGTGAACGCGGTCGGCCGGGTTGATGCTGAGTTCGGATCGTAGTGCACCCGGCCCTCGACCCGGACGGTCTGGGAGCCCGCGCCGGGGGTGGGGTGGTCCGGGTCCAGGGCCCGCGCCCACCTGTTCTCCATCCTTTTCCAGGCGGACAGGTTGAGGTTGGAGTCCATCGCCACGAGGTTGATGCGTTCGCCGGGACCGCGGAAGATGTGGGCGAACAGGTGGCCGCCCTGGTCGGTCGACTTGCGGAACGGCCTGCCGGCGACGCGCTGCTGGTAGGCGTTGCGGTGTCCGTCCACCGCCTGGAGACGGCCGCTGAAGTGGGTGACCCGGCCCTTGGAGTCGGTCTTGTAGGTGTAGCCGGTGGTGCGTTCGACGTAGGTCGTGTTGGGTTGGAGTTTGCGCCGGTTCACCGTGCGGTTCCACGCTCCGGGCTGACCGGCGTTGAAGTCGATCCGGGCGCGGGTGCGTGGGGCGGGGATCACTCGTCCGGCAGCGCCGATCGGTCCGCGGGCGTTCGGTGCGCCGCCCGGGGTCGCACGCCGTCCGCTGCCTCGCCCGCCTCGGCCTCTAGCCATTGAGCACCGCTTCGACGGCCATGGCGATGAGCTGGTCGAGGATCAGCGAGGTGATCATCTTGAAGACCGGGATTTCGAGGAGCGAGGCACCGAACGTCACGGCGGCGGTCGCGATGGCCTGGGCGATCTGCACGGCAAGGATCGCCAACTGCACGATCACCTGGATCTTGAGGGCGAGGACGACGCCGGCGCAGACCATGATCCCCGCCCCGACGAGAGAGGCGCCGGGGATGCCCTGGGCAAGCGCGTTCGCCGGGCTGTCGGCGCCGTTCCACCACGCCTGGAAAGCCTGGGCCGCCTCGCCCTGGTTGTTCGCAAAGTAGGTGGAGGCTGAGGCGAGGGCCGCGGCTCCCGCGGCTTCCATCTTCGGCGCGAACTCCACCCACAACTGCCCGAGCTGGAACAACCGCTCCTCGTCCGAGGTGGGCCAGTCGTAGCCGAGCATGCCCAGGATGGACACCAGCTCACCCGGTAGCTGCAGTCCCATGCCGGTCAGCCGAGGCTCTCGCCGAGGGCGTTCAACGCGGTGAAGGCGTCCGCCTCGACCCGTTCGTAGGCTTCCGCCACGCCGACCAGGTCGTCGCCGGCGGCGGCCAGCTCGTCGGCGACGGTGTGCCAGCAGTCGAGCGCCCACTGCGCGACGGCGACGTAGGCGGTGCCGATGTAGGTGCCGATGGTGTCGTCGCCCCAGGCGCCGTCGTAGGCGGCAGTGGCGGCCTCGAACGCCGCCAACTGCTCCAGGAAATCCTCGCCGCTGGTGGCGAGGTTGTTGCCGGCGGTGAGGATCGCCTCCGGTTGCACGTCGAAGCCTGGCACCGTTCCCCCGATCGAGTGACGGACTGTGGCGGCACGGATCCTATCGGCAGACGCCAACCCGCGGGTTACGCGGACGGTCCCGGGTCCGTCGGGTGCGGGCCGCGGACGGTGTGGCATGTTCGTACGCTCAGGGGCGGCCGAGGGGACAGGGGAGCGGGGTATGCGTCCGAGCAGTGAGGGTTTCGCCGAGATGCTGGACCAGGTGGTCGCCGCCGCCGGCAGGGTGCAGGAAGCAGCCACCGGCGGCGCGGAGCCGGTGCGCACGAGCGCGGCGAACGGCTGGGTCGAGGCCGAGTTGGGCGCGAATGGACGGCTCGCCGCGCTGACCCTCGATCCGGGGTTGAAGGGGCTGCCGATGGAGCGGGTAGCCGCCGCGATCGTCGAGGCGGTCAACACGGCCCTGGACGAGCAGCAGGCCCAACGCGGCCATGGTGGGCCGGCGGTGGACCTGTCCGAGATGATGGCGCAACTGAAGCAGGTCCAGGAGGCCGCGGTCCCGCAGATGCGCTCGTTCGTGGACGCGCTGACCCGCGCCCAGCAGGACGCCGCCGCCCGCGCCACGCGAGGGTAGCCGCGCGGCGGTCCGCTGGCGCGGTGATGCTCACCAGCCCGAACGGTCCTTGTTCGACCATCGGCGCGCCGGCATGATGGGCAGGGACGGATGGAGTTGCGGTGAGCCAATCCCACGCCATTGCCGCCCCGAGCGCCGCCCCGCCCGCGGTGAAGACCGTTCCGACCACCGAGCAACGCCCGTCCGCGTCGCCGCGGCCGGCAGCCGGATCCGAGTTCGGCCGGGTCGCGTTGGAGCGGGCGTTCGCCGACCCGGTCCGGCCCGTCCACGGCGCGGTCCGTGCATCCGTCGAGGCCGCAACCGGCGTGTCGCTGGCCGGCGTACGGGTGCACACCGGCCCGCACGTGCGGACGGCGGCCCGGGCCGCCCGCGCCGCCGCGTTCACCGCCGGGCGGGACATCGGGATCGCGGTCGGGCCGGGGCAGGAGCTCCCCGACGCGTTGCTCACCCACGAGCTGATCCACGCCGCCCAGCAGTCCGGCGACGGGGATGCCGCACCCGACGACGCGGAGGCGCAGGCGCACCACGGCGCGCACGACCTCGACGCGCTCGGGCCGCTGCGCACCACCGGCACGTCGTACGTCGCGTTCGCCCCCGAGGACTGGCTGCAGACGACCCCGGATGTCCGGCACTACGGGTTCACCGAGCTGGTGGACGAGCTGCGCGCCGTCGACGAATGGCTCAACCGGCAGATCGTGGGCTCGCAGGAGACCGACCGGATGATGGAGGCCAAGGAGGCCCTGCAGGCGGAGCTCGCCCGCCGGCAGGCCGCCATCCGGGCCGCCGACCGGCCGCCACCGCGACGCCGTGGCCGCGGACGGGCGGGGCAGGGGCCCGCCCAGCCGGAGCTGCCCGAGCAGACCGAGATGCCGCGCATCCTGCGGGAGCGGAACAGCAGACAGCTCACCGACCCGGACGAGATCCGGGCCGAGGTGGACCTGATCACCGCCTGGTTGCAGCGTCCCGACCTGAGCCGGGCCGACCGGTCGGTCCTGCGCCAGGAACTCGCCAACCTGGAGCCCGGCCTCGGTGCGGAACTCGGCCGGGCGAGCGCGCAGCGGCAGCAGCAGCGACTGGCCCGCGCCCTGTCCCCGGCGGCGGGCGCCGACCGGTCCGGCGTGCTCGCGAACATCCGGCTGATCGAGTCGATCCGGCCCTACCAGGAGCAGCCGGGTATGGCGTACGTCATGCACGACGGCGAGCTGCTCGTCTTCCCGCAGGAACTCGCCGACCGGGTGCGGGCCGAGGTCACCGCCGCGCTGCAGGAGGCGGCGCGCCGGGCGCGGGACGTGAACGACAGCACCGAGTACCGCATGCGCGAGCACATGCGACTGAACTACGAGGACCAGTACGTCGTCGGCTTCTTCGTCAGCGTCGTCAGCGGTGAGGAGCCGGTCGACGTCCAGCGGCGCATGCTCGACCCGATGGCGGACTCCAACATCGCGCTCAGCCGCTTCCGTAACGCCCAGCAACGCGGCTCGCTGACCGAGATGGCGGACGCCGTCTTCACCGCCGTGGAGAAGGCCGACCAGGCGCAGACCATCGTGCTCGACGGCATCGACCGGGCGGTCGCGGCGGCCGGTTCGATCGTCACCGGCCTGACCATCACCCGGAACCTGGCGTTCGCGGTGGCGCTGTCCATCGGCGCGATCCTCGCCGCCCCGGTGGTCGCGGCCGGCGTCGCCGGGACCGGCGCGACCGGCCTGCTGGCCACCGGCATGACCGCGGTCGGCACCGGGGCGGTCGTCGGCGGTGAGGGCTTCCTGCTCGGGTTCGCCGGTGGGGCGGGCGGTGAGCTGGTCGCCGGCCACGGTGGCGAGGCGGCGCTGCGGACCGGTCTGAGCGAGGGGCGACGGGTCGGCGGGGAGGGCTTCGCGATCGGCGTCGGCGGCGGGGCGAGCCTGGGGCTGGCCGGCAACCTCGGCATGGGCGCGACCGGGCTGAGTCGCGGCGGGCAGCTGTGGCGCGGTGCGCTCGCCGGTGGCGGCGGCAACGCGATCGGGTCGATGACCGGCGCCGCGCTCAGCGACGTCCCGGAGGGCGAGAGCCGGGCGAGTTTCGTGCTGCGCTCCGGGGCGTGGGGCGCCGGGCTCGGCATGTTCGGCGGTGCGGCCGGGACCGGCTCCCGGTGGCTCAGCTCACCCGGAGCGCGGTTCGGCGTCGGCGTGGGGCTGCCCAGCCTGGCCGGCGCCGGCGGGACGTACCTCCAGTCGGGGGGCGACTGGAGCCAGACGTTGCAGGCCGGCGCGTTGGGGCTCACCGTCGGCGGGCTGGCCGGCCGCCAGCCCACCACGGTCACCCCGACCCAGCAGCGCGCGTTCCAGCTCGGCCGGCAGTTCATGGGCGGCGTGCGGGCGTACGCGGGCGCGGCCATGATCGGGTTGGGCAACGTCGGGCCGTCGCTGCGGGTGGGGGAGTCCTCCGCCTCGACCACTATCGTTGTGCGCGACAGCGACGGCGGCTTCGTCCAGCAGGGCCGGGCGGCGGTGCAGCAGCAGGCAACCGTCCAGCAGCAGGCGCCGGCAGCGGTGCAGCAGCAGGCACCCGCGCCGGTCCAGCAGCAGGCACCGGTGCAGCAACCGCAGCAGGCGCTGACCATCCGGGTCTCCACCGGCGCGTTCGTTCCCAACCCGGCCCGCCAGGTCGTCGACCCGTTCTCCGGCGAGGTGCTCGGGCAGCGGTCCGCGTCGGCGCAGACGGCCCGGTCGCTGATCACCGGCATCCGGGCCGACGAGGGCGAGGCGGCGGCCTGGCGGGCGGCACTGGCCCGCGGCGAGATCGGGTTGCAGGGACCGACCGGCTCGAACGTGCCCGGCGGCGACTTCTACACCGCCCAGATCGACGCCAACGGTCAGGTGACTCTCATCGCGACCGACGTGAAGCTGTCCACCGTGGGCAGCTTCCCGACGCCGGCCACCACCCTCAAGCCCACCTGGCGGGCCGAGTTGCAGGCCGCCATCGCACCGGGCCGGCTGAACCTCGGCGACCCCGCGCTGGAGAACGCGATCCGGGCCGCGTTCGCCGCCGGCCGGATCCGGATCCGCCAGCTCAACGCCGACTACTCACCCACCGGCGGGGGCACGATCACCCCCGCCAACGGCTGGTGAGCCCGAACGATCCCGGACACATCAGAAGGCGCCGACCTCGTCGGCGCCTTCTCATCCGTGCCGTCCAGCCATACGGGGTGTCGAACCCCTCATCCGCTACACAAGGTCTCGGCTGTCCCTACCGCGGGTTGGCGCATGCCTGGACCTACGAGGATATTCCCCGCCGTCATGGCAAGCAACGGTCCAGCAGGAACGAGCCCGACTCGACGCGTACCCCGACGCCCAGCGGGTTGAGCACGTCACTGACGTAACGCAACGACACCCTCTGCGCAGCCCCCTCGTCGCGCAGCACCACGCCGGCCCGGAACGGGCCGGACGCGTCGAGGCCGCGCAGTTGCAGGAACGCGCCGAGCTGGCCGGTCACCCGCACCGCGTCGACCGGCGTGCCGTCGGTCTGGTCGCCCGTACGGTGCAACCGCGCGTGGTTGTCCAGCATGGTCAGGCTGCTGAAGCTGCCCACGTAGAAGGCGTGCCGCTGGCGGCCCCAGAAGAACGGCACCGCGCAGGACACCGTGTTGTTGCTGATCACCACCTGGCCGAGCACCCGCCGGCCCCCGCCGGCCGCCCGCAGTGCCACATGGACGCCCTGCAGCGCCCCGGTCACCTCGTTGCCCTCGACCCGGACCAGGTTCGCCCGGTCGCCGGCCACCACGATGCCCTGCCCGACGGCCCGGGTGTCCTTCAGCGCCGCCGCGAGGAACCGGCCGCTGACCGAGCCGACCGCCGCCTGGTGCGGTTCGGTGGCGCTGGCCGTGACGAACCGCGCCAGCCCCTGGTGCAGCGAGGCACGGGACTTCAGCCGCCGGGTCGAGGTGGCCTTCGCCCAGTCGGCGGCCACCCGGCGCAGCGCGGCCGGGCCGCCCATCCGTACCGTGCGCCCGTCGGCCAGTTCGACCGCCGCGCCGCCGCCGGCCGCCGGGTCGGCGGCCAGGTGGCCGGCGACGAACCGGCCCAGCTCGCGGGCCACCAGGCGGGTCATCAGCGTGGTCGCCTTGCCGGCCGACAGCACGACGGTGTTGTCCACGACCGTGCTCTCGGTCGCCGACGCGACGATGACGCCCGCCTGGTGGTCACCGATCTCCAGCCGGTTGCCACGCACCTCCACCGCGCCGGGACGCCTGCCGTCCGGGTCGGGCGCCGCGTAGATGCCCGACTGCGCACGCCCGGACGAGTCCGGGCACCACACCTCGCAGTCGCGCACCCGCACCCCGTCGCAGCCCAGGAACGTCAACGCGCCCAGCAGGTGCTCCGCACCGGGCGGGGTGTCGGGGGCCCGGCCGGACTCCACCCGCAGGCGGGTGACCTCGATGTCCGGGCAGCGGGTTGCGACCAGCACCGCCTCGTGCTTCTCGCCGACCAGCACCGTGGCCGGTCCGATCCCGGTGATCACCACCCGCTGTTTGCCCGTCACGGTCAGCGGGGCACCGACCCGGAACGTGCCGGCGGCGAGGCACAGCTCGCCGCCGGTGGCGGGCAACGCGTCCAGGGCGGCCTGCAGGTCGTCACCCGGGAACGCGGTCACCGTGCAGGTCCCGCCGCGCAGGTCGGTCAGCGGCGGGAAGGTCGGCCGGCAGTCCGTGAGCACGGTCTTGTTCGTCAGGTCCACCACGGCCAGCGGCGCGGCGGTGTGCACGACGCCGTCGGGCGGGGCGTCGGTCAGCGTCTCCACCGCGTCGGCGGCGCTGCCGCGGACCCGCACCCCCCACCAGTCGCCGACCTGGTAGCCGCCGGCGCGGGCGGTGAACGCGATGCCGACGTCGGCCCCGCCGAGGGTCAGCGGGACCGCGGTGGCCGCGCCGACGACCTGCCCGTCCCAGCGCCGCAGGCAGGTACCCGGCGGGTCGCCCGCCAGCGGGCTGGCCGTACCGAGGGTGACCGTGTCGCCGCCGGCCGACGGCGCCACCGCCGCCACGGTGAACAGCGCGCCGTGGTCGCGCCGGTCGGCCCGGCGCGCCAGCGTCGACACCTCGACCAGGTCGCCGGGGGCGAACGTCACCGCGGGCGACGGGGCGAGGGTCACCGTCGTGCCGGCCACCGTCGCCGCCACCGCGTCGCTGCCGTTCGCATACGACCAGGCGAACCGGGCCGTCTTCTCCGTGCCCGCGTCGAGCACCTCGATGCGCAGCAGCCCGTCGGGCAGCTTGCTGCGCGGGTCGTCCGGAGGCGCGCACGGGTCCGGTGACACCGGCGCGGCGGTCCGCGAGACGTCCAGCCGGCCGGTCGACACCGGTACGGGCAGGCCGGCGCCCGAGCAGGTGGGGGACGTCGCGGGGACGGCCCGTACCCGCCAGCCCACCCGGGTGCGGGTGGTGGTGTCGACGCCGGCGAGGGCCGGGTCGAGCAGGCTCGGGTCCTCCGCCGCCTGCACCTCCTCGACGAACGCGTCGAGGTAGACGTTCACCAGGCCGGACGCGGGCAGCGCGGCGACCTCCGGCTGTGCCGCGTACCCCAGGTCGGTGGGGTTGCGGGCGAGCAGCCCGCCGATCCACATCGTCCCGGCGCGGACCGTCAACGCCCCGCCCACGAACTCCACCTTGAAGGCGGTGCTGCCGACCGGCACCCCGGCCGGGCCGATCGCGTCGTGGGCGAGCTGCCGGGCGTCCCGGGCGGAGCCCCCGACGACCAGGTTCCAGTCGGTGTCGAGCAGCACCCGGCCCTGCTGCATGAGTGCAGCGGTCCACCGGTCGGTGGCGCGCAACGGGACGCTGGTGACGTCTCCGGTCATGTCATTCCTCCGGGTGCGCGACGCTCAGGTGCGGATGCACGGTCAGCGGGGTCATCTCGGGCAGGCGCTGCGCCAGCCGGGCGGCCAGCGGCCCGCGGCGGGCGTGGTGGTAGGCGCCGATCTCGCCACCGTCGCTCGCGCCGGTGAGCAGTGCCGGCGACGGGCGGGCCGACGGGGCGTCCACCACCGGCGCGTAGTAGCCGGCCGAGTCGAAGCCGATCCCGCCGAAGCGCGGCAACGGCCCGGTCAGGCAGTGGTACGCGGGCGGGTGGGCCTGTGGCGAGTCGTGCTCGCCCAGGTGGCAGTAGCGCACGCAGCCGGTGGACGTGACGGTGGTGCGCAGCCCGCCGGTGAACAGGCAGTCGGTCACCCACACCTCGTCGGCTCCGACCGGCCCGACGAAGGTGACCCCGGTGGCGACGAGGTCGGGCGGGAACCGGTCGGCGGCGGCGATCGCGGCGCGGGTCGGGTCGCCGCCCGGATCGCCGCCGCACGGCATCAGCGCCGCGCCCCGCCCGTCGACGACGCAGTCGGTCAGCTGGATCGGGTACGCGGACAGGTCGGCGCGGATCGGGCCGAGCAGGCAGCGCGTCGCGGCCAGCCGGACCGTCCACGCGGTCGGGTCCACGTCGATCCCGTGCCCGGACGTCGGGTCGCCGGTCATCCCGACCAGGTCGACGCCGGCGAGCTGGGCGCCGATCCGCAGCGCGCCCGCGAGGAGGAACCCGCAGAGCTCGATCCGCACGTCGGTCAGCTGCAGGGACAGGTCCCCGGTGACCACCGGGGTGCACCCGGTCGGGGCGACGACCCGCCACCGGGTCAGCGTCGGGGTGCCGGTCACCGGCGCCGCGGGCGCGGCGAGCCGGTCGCTGGTGAGCAGGCGGATCTCCACCTGCGGGGCGTCCGGCTCGCTGGAACTGCTGGTCGCCGCGGTGGCGGCGGCGAACGCCGCGGTCAGGGTGGGCACGACGATCTGCCCGGCGGGGTGCGGACCCGACGCCGGATCGACGACGATCACCACGCCCGCGTCGTCGCGGGTCTCGGCGGTGCTCGCCACCGCGCCGAGCCGCCCCGGGACGGCCCGGTAGAACGTGGCGCGGAGGGTGCCCGGCACGTCCCCGGCGGGTTTCACCACCCCCCGGTACGGGTCGACGAGCACCGTCCCCGCCGGGGCGGCGGGGGACCCGGCGGGCGGCAGGGCGGTCAGCCCGATCTTCGCCCAGGGCAGCGGCACGCCGTCCACGGTCAGCTCCAGCAGCGCCGGCCCGTCACCGGTGAGGGGATGGTCGGCCGCGAGCGTCCACACCGGCCCGTAGCTCACGTCGCCGAGCGCGTCGATCAGCCGCCACGTGGCGCGTACCGGCAGCTCGTCCGGCGTGCGCGGACGACGCGGTGCGGGCGGCTCGCCGGGTGGTCGCTCGTCCTCGGCGTCGCTGGCGATCTCCAGCGGTCGCGGCCGCAGGTAGAGCGGCGCGCTGCCGCCGAGCGGGTGCAGCGCGAACCGGCCGCCCCCCAGCGGCGCCACCTGGACCTGTTCGTAGCCGAGCACCTGCCACGGGAACACCTGCACGGTCGCCGCCGCCGGGTGGAACGACCCGCCCGGCGTGACCGACCGTCGCGCGGGGTCGAGCCCGGTGCCCGCCAGCAGGTGCTCGCCGTTGCGCAGGTCCAGCGAGGCGGTACGCCGGACCGGGTGGCGCAGTTGCTGGCACCACACCGTCGCCGTCCAGCCCTCGCGCACCCGTGCCGACCAGCCCGTGACGACCTCGGCGAAGTCCTCCAGGGCGGCCGGGGTCCCCTTGCGCCGGCGTAGCGCGGTCGCGTACGCGATTTCGCGCCGGTCGGCGTCCGGCGGCAGCCCCAGCAGCGCGCCCAGGTACGGCAGCGCCCAGTCCGCGGCGCTGTCCGGGAAGGCGTCGTCGAGCACCCGGTCGACGTCCGCCGCGAGCAGCAGCCACTGCTCCTCCAACGCCGTCAGCAACGCGAGCAGCGGCGGTGTGTCGGCGCCGGCCGGCCCGGTGTTCAGCAGGGCCGGCGGCACCATACGCAGGAAACGTTCGCTCATTGGAGATGCACCGCCGTCACGCTCAACAGTTCGTACCGTTCAGCCGGTGTCCGGCCGATCGCGGCCTCGGCGGCGGACGGCGCGCGGACGCCCGGGGTGACCGACAGCGCGACCACGCCGACGACCCCGGTGACCGCCTGCGCCACGGCCAGCACGTCGCTCGCGTCGACCGGCACGCCCAGGTCGCGCGGTCGGGGCGCGAGCGGGCCGGCCGGGTCGAGCAGCGCCGCGCCGACCGCCTCCCGGACCGTCACCGGGTCCCGGCGCGGGTCGGCGGTCACCGTCAGCGTGGCGGTCAGCGCGCTCGGCACGCCCGCGCACACGCACAGGCCCACCGAGGTGTCCCGCCGGGCGTCCAGGTAGCCGGCGAGCGAGGTCAGCTCGGCGGGCAGCGGTGCGCGCACCCCCGTGTCGCCGAACCGCAGCGACGCCACATGCAGACCGCTCCCGCCGCAGGGGCAGCCCACCGGGCCCGCGCCCCGCCACGCCACGCTGTGGCTCGTCCCCGGCACGCCGAGCGCCAGGTCGGCCAGATCGTCCAGTGACACCGCGCGGTCCAGCGCGCGGACCCGGGCCGCGGCGGCCCGCCGCATCTGCAGCGAGTCCTCCTGGTCGGCGGCCCCGGTGGTACGGCCCACCCCGGCGATCTTGCGGACGCCCCGCACGCTGCCGAGCAACGTGTCGATCCGCGTCGCGTCCAGCTCACCGACCAGGCCGCCGCCGACCCGCCAGGTCGCCGTCACCTCGCCGCGTACCGCGTCGGCGCCGAAGCGGACCACGAGGCGGCCGTCGGCGGCGAGCCGGGTGGTGAACACCGGTGCGGTCGGGTCCCGCCCGTACAGGCTGTCGACCTCGTCGAAGGCCACCCCGCCGACCCGGACGGTGAGACTGTCGGTGACCCGGCCCGACTGGTCGACGTCGGCGGTGACCGGGCCGGGGACGACGGTGCCGCCGTCGGCCACGGTCAGCGGTCCGCGGCGCGTCTCGCCGTGCCGGACCGGGACGAGGTTGGCGGTCGCCGGGGCCTTCGCGGCCGTCCCGGTGAGCCCGGAGCCGAGGACGAGCAGCATGCCACCCACGTCGTCGGTGGTGTCGCCGGCGTCCCGCGAGCAGTCCGCCAGCTCCCAGCCGGCGCTGGTCTGCACGGCGATCCGGGTGGGCACCTCGGCGGGCCGGGGATGCACCCGCAGCCGGGTCCCGCCGGGGGCCAGCGGCGGCAGCTCGTGGTGCTGGGCGACGACCCGGTGGTCGACGAGCAGGATCTCGATGTCGTCGTTCCGCTGGCCCGGCGGCAGCGGGTCGGTCAGCTCGATCCGGCCGACGTGGTGCTTTGTCCCCGGGGCGACCGACCAGTCCACGCCGCTGACCGACTCGACCGTCGTGACGAACGCGCCGTACGCGTTCGAGACGAGGATGTTCATACCCGGGCTCGCCGCGCTCGCGTCGGTCACCAGCAGGTGGCCGGAGCCGACCGCCGCGGCCTCGCCCGGGTAGCTGACGGCGGCCGTGGCGGCGGCGCCGGAGGAGTTCACGTAGGACAACTTGCTGAGCCGGTGCGCCAGCGACAGTTTCGCGCGTACCCGGTAGGCGGCGTACGTGGTGCCGCTGACCGGCGCCAGCAGCCCGGCGAGCTCCCGGTCGGTGGTGACCAGGAAGGCGCCCAGGTCGTCGGACCTCTTCGTCACCGTCACCACGGCGCGCAGCGTCAGGTTGCTGGCGAACAGGGTGTAGACGATCGACATCCAGCCGAGCCAGCCCCACCAGGTCGACGGCATCGGCACGTACCCCGAGGGTTTCTCGGCGACCAGCGCCACCCGGTCGCCGGCGCCGAAGCCCGGATCGGTGAGCAGCCGCAGCCCGCGGCCCGGCGGCGGCTGCGGGGTCGGCACGGCGGTGACGGTGAGGTCGGCCCAGTCGGCGCGCAGCTGCGTGTCGGTGACCACCTCGAAGGTCTGCGCGGCCCGGGTGGACGTGCCCGGCGCCTGCACCCGGGTGCCGGCCGGGACGAGCGGACCGGCCCCGGAGTCCGTCGTGCAGCGGATCCAGCCGTGCGCCGCGGTCCGCTGCGTCGGCCGGTGGCCGAGCAGATCGATGGTCCGGCGCAGGTCCGTCCAGTCCTGCGCGGTGCCCAGGTACCGCTCGCCGGCGGCGAGTTCGGTGTACGCGGCCACCGAGTCGGCCACCCGCGACCACAGCTCGGCGGCGGTGACGACGGCCGGGTCGCCCGCCACGTCCAGGCGCGCGCCCAGCGGTCCGGCCCCGCCCGCCCCGGTCACCCCGGCGATCCCGGCGAGCAGCCCGTCGCGGAAGTCGTACCGGTCGGCGAGCCGGCGACGCAGCCGGGGCAGACCCGGCGGCGGGTCGGGCCGGGGCGTCAGCTCACGGGGCTCCGGTGCGTTCATCGGCCACCCTCCACGGTCAGCTCGATCCGGCCCCGGTCCGGCGCGGCGGCGTCGTCGTCGCAGACCGCGATCTCGTCCGGCCCGACCACCAGCACCTCGTGGTACGTCCCGGCCGGCTCGGACAGCCGGCGCGCCTCCGTCACCCGCACCGCGTCCACCCCGGGCACCCCGGCGACGGCCGCGACGACCGTCGACACGTACACCGAGGTGCCGAGCGGGTGCGCGGCGGGCGTGAAGACCGCCCCCGGCCGGCCCGGCCGCAGCGCCGCCAGGATCCGCAGCCGGGCCAGCGCGGGATCGGTCCCCGGGGTCAGGCACACCGTCACCGCGACGAGCAGGCCCACCGGGGTCGCCGGCAGGGTGACCACCTCCGTGCCGACCATCCGCACCGCGTCCATCACCTCGGCCACCGCGGCGCCGACCGACGGGTCGTCCACGTCGCCCGCCAACTCCACGGCCACGAGGCCGACCGGCCAGGATCCGGACCACGACCGGCGCGCCGCGGCGCGGGCCACACCGGGGACCTGCGTCGCGAACGGCGGCAGGTCGCTCACCAGCACCGCCCGCCGGGGCACCGCCGCGTACGCCTGCGGAGCGTCCCGGCGTACGTCGTCGAGCGGCACGGCGGCGGCGCCACCCACCCCCGGCGTGAGGTTGCGCGCGGTGACCCTCGCGTCGGCCTCCGCCCACACACACGGCTGCCCGGCCGGGGAGGTGCTCCGCACCAGCCGCGTCAACGTGTTCGCCGCGATCAGCCCGCCCGGGCCGGCGCCGACCTCGTAGCGCACGGTCACCGCCGACCGGGCCGGCGGCACCACGCCCAGCACGCCGGTGCGGAACCGCAACCGGGGCGGGTGGTCGTCGTCGTGGTCGACCACGACGCTGAACCCCTCCGCCGTCGCCCGCAGCAGGCTGGTCACCCGGGTCGCCCCGACGGTGATGCCGCTGGGCAGCGCCACCCGGGTGTCCAGCCGCCACGGCCGGCCGCCGGGCGCGCAGGACAGTCCCGCCGTTGCGGCGCGGACGAGCAGGTAGTCCGCGACCCGCTGGCGGGCCGGGTCGGGTCGGCCGCCGGTGAGCGGGTCGAGCGGCGCGATCGCCGCCGGACCGTCGACCAGCAGACCGTGGTGGGCGGGCAGGACGCCGAGCCGGGCCACGCCGACGCGGGGCGTGCCGCCGGAGTGGTCCACGCTGACCGGCACCGGCCGGGTCAGCGCGTCGGCGGCGTCCCAGGACACCCGCACCAGCGGCAGGCCCGGGGAGAGCGGGTCGGTCATCTCGACCGCGTGGGTCACCCGGACCACCTGCGCCGGGTACGAGGCGAGGGGGAGGCGGATCTGCTCGCCGCCGCCGTCGTCCGGCGGCCAGTTGGTGAGCCGCCGCGCCCAGTCCTGCTGCGCGCCGGCCGGCCCGGGGGCGACCACCTCGAAGGCGAGCAGCGAGCCCACCGGCAGCCAGGTCGCCAGCGGTGCGCCGTCGGCCGGGCGGGGGCGGACCAGCACCGCGCTGGTCGCGCCGGCGGTCAGCACCGCGTCCGCCTCGGTCCAGTCGTAGAGCGGCACCTCGGCGTGCGAGGCGAAGACGGTGACCGGGGCGTCGGTCTCCAGCGTGAAGTGCGCGGCGTCGGGCGACCGTTCCGGGTCCCCGACGGCGTCGGTCGCGGTGTCCCCTGGCTGGACGACGAAGCTGCTGTCGGTCGGTCCGGCGTTCGGGTGGGCCCGCCGCACCTGCACGAACGTGGCGGCGCTGGTCGCGGGGGGCACCGGGTGGTCGACCAGGCGGGCGTGCCGGGTGACGCTGGCGCGGCGGCGGGCGGTGCCGAGCCAGGTCTCGGTGGCGATCCGGTCCAGGCGGTAGTGCAGCAGGTCACCGAGGTGCGCCATCAGTTCGAGCAGGGTGACCGTGACGTCGGCGGGGGAGTGGTCGGAGTTCGGCGCGAGGACGTCCAGCCGTTCCAGGAGCATCGCCCGCAGCTCGGCGTAGTCGCGGGCCAGGGTGTCGTAGTCGGGCGGGGTGAGCGGGGCGGGCTGCTCCGGAATCCGCACGCAGTCCGGCACGTCGCCGCACTCCGGGCGGAGCCGTACCGGCAGGTGCCGGCGCAGCGGATCGACCTGGAGCCCGAGCCCGGCCAGGCCCGCCGGGTCGACGCCCAGCCGGTACGGCGCGCGGCCGGGCAGCGCCGCGCCCACCGCCTGCACGGGCAGGTCGAGGTGCGCGGGGACCGGATTCCCGTCCGGGTCGGTGGTCGCCGCGACGACCGTCCCCGGGCCGGTGACGGTGACCGCCGGGCGGCCCTGGAACGTCCACAGCCCGGCGGCGGTCAGCCCGGCCGGCGGGTCGTCGTAGAGCCAGACCGAGACGGTGCGGGTGCTTCCCGAACCGGTCGCGCTGGCCGCGCGCAGCCCGATGACGCTGCCCCCGGTGAACAGCGCCTCCGGCCGGCGCAGCGGACTGGCCTGCGGCTGCACCGGCTCGGTGTAGGCGTCGAAGGTGGTCACAGCGCCGCCGCCGGCAGGGTGAGGGTGACAGTCCGGGTCTCGCCTGCCGGCCGGGGGCGGTAGACCACCTGTGCGGACACCGTCGAGTCGGCGACGGTCACGGTCACGTCCACGACGTCGAGGCGGTCGCCGAGCGCGTCGGTGAGGCTGCCCCGGGCCCGGGCCCGCACGGTGCCGGCCAGGTCCGGGGAGAGCGGCTGGAACAGCGTCGACGGGCCCAGTCCGGCGCCGAAACCCGGCCGGTGCAGCCGCTCGTTCGGCCCGGTGAGCAGAACCATGCGGACGAGGTCGTCCAGGTGCTCCAGTGCCGACCGGGTGGCCAGCCGGCGGCCGGCGCCGACGGCCCAGGGTTGGGCGGCGAACCGCTTCATCTGCCCTCCACCTTCGACTGGTTCGTCCTGATCTGGAGCGTGCCCTGCGGCGCGGACGCCGCGCTCAGGCACAGCCCCACGCTGGTGTCGAGCAGCACCGGGTCGCCGGCCGTGACCCGGACGGCCGGGGACTGCCACCGCACGGTCGTGCACGGGCTGGCGACGTTGCCGACCATGAACGGGCAGCCGGTGATCGTCGTGCTGTCGGAGAGCACGAGCACCGGGGCGCCGTCGGCCAGCACCCGGTCCTGGCCCGCGGTGAAGCTCGCCGACCCGCCGTGCGGGCAGGTCGCCACGGTGGCGGTGGTGAGCAGGTAGCCGGGCACGTCACTTCACCACCAGGGCGCCGTCGTTGATGTCGACCTGCCCGTTCTGCATGACGATGGTCGCGCCCGACCCGTTGTCGATCCGCACGCCGTCGTCATCGAGCGTGATGACCGGGCCCGCCGAGCAGGTGACGGTCAGCGCGCCCTCCTCGTCGGACAGTTCGAGCCGGTGCCCGCCCGGGGTGAGCAGCACGACCGTGTTCGGCCCGGCACCCGCCACCGCCTTGCCGGCGCTCCAGTTCGCGCCCGACCAGACCGGCTGCGCGGACAGGTCGCCGCGCGGCCACTGCACCAGCACGGCCGCGCCGACCGGGGGGACCAACGCGAAGCCGCAGCCGTCCCCCGCGTACGGCAGTGCGGGCAGGCACCAGCCGGTCGGGCCGTCCAGCAGCTCCGGGACGACCACCTTGATCCGGCACTTCTTCTCCGGGTCGTCGTTGTCGTGCACCGTGCCGGGGAACAGCCCGACGTGGGCGGCGTTCACAGCGCCGCCCCCGCGGCGAGGGCGGCCAGCCCGCCGGCGCCTGCCGACCCGCTGCCCAGCGCGTTGCGGATCAGGCCCAACGCCTGGCTGTGCCCGCCGGCGGTGATCGTGTGCCGCACCGACTTGACCAGCCACAGCCCGTCCAGCGTCGGGCCGAGCCCGGCGACGGTGATGGTGCGGCGGGCGCGGACCAGCGGCATGTCGGGGGCGGTCAGCGTGGTGGACAGCGACGCGCCGAACGCGCTGCGCTCGGCCATCGCCGTGGCGGTCGTCCGGGCGTCCAGCACGCTGATGCCGGCCGCGGCGTGGGTACGGATCAGGGTGGCCCCGCCGAGCGACCGCGGGCCCATCGCGTGCCCGGTGCCCGGGTCGCTGGCCACGTCGGTGTCGGTGGTTCCCGGGACGGTGCGGGTCAGGTGCACCTCCTGACCGGCGAGCAGCTGCACCGACGCGGTGGCCCGGCCGCCGAGCTCGCCGTAGCCCAGCCGGATGGTGGTCTGCGCCGCCGCCGTCGGGTCGATCCGCTTGAACACCCCGGTGACCACTCCGCCGATCGACTCGACGTGCAGGTCGAACCCGTTGCGCCCGGCCAGGCCCCGCAGGAAGGCCCAGTCGGTGGCGCTCTGCTGCGGCGAGTAGGTGGCCGAGTCCGTCCCGGCCGGGGTGGACTCGACCTGCGCGGCCAGGCCGTACTGCGTGAACAGCGTCCGCGCGATCGTCGAGTCGGTGGTGTCCTGCCACAGCCGCTGCACGTCGCGGCGGTCCATCTCGACGCTGCGGTCCATCCCCTCCACGGTCAACGTGGACCGCCCGCCGGGCGTGAAGCTCCAGTTCGCGCTCACGCTGCGGGCGTCGATCTCGTAGCTGGCCCCGCCCCGGCCCACCCGCACGGTGAACGGGGTGGCCGGCGCGACCAGCGCGTCCAGCGAACTGTGCCACGCGCTGTTGTTGTCGGTGTCCATCGCGACGGTGACGCTGGCCTTGTCCGGGCTGCCGAGCGACTCCTCGACGCTGACGCTCTGCACCAGCTCCAGCTGGTGCGCGGTCAGCGGGTTTCCGTCGACCGTGATCACGGTGCGCGTCTCAGGCATCGGGCACCGCCAGCATCGTCCCCGGCTCCTCCAGGGCGAGCGCGTCGGCGGCCGGGTTGGCGTCGGCGATCACCCACCACCGGGTGCTGTCGTTCAACGCCGCCGCCGCGAGCAGGTCGAGCCGGTCGCCGGCGCGGACGGGGTACACCACGTCGGCCCTCGGCGCGACGCTGATCCGCGGCGTCGACATCGGCCGCGTCGTGCCGTCGTCCTGCGCCACGTCCAGCTGCGGCTGGTCCGCGTACCGGCCGGTCACAGCATCAACTCCACGCCCTGGGCGATGCCGACGGTGGCGCTGGCGGTGCGTACCGCCTGGTAGGCCGTCGCCAGCACGTTCGCCAGCTTCAGGTCCGGGCTGAGGTCCCGGCTGCGCAGCACGGTCAGCGACAGGTCCACGGTGGCCTGCACGGGCTGCAACATCGCGTCGAAGCCGGTCTCGTGGATCGTGCAGCTGTCCACCCGGACCGGGACGATCCGCTCCAGGCTCCAGGCGAGTACCACCAGCGGCAGCGACGGTGCGGGCACCGGCGCGGGGCCTGCACCGCCGCCGAGTGCGCCGGTGATCGCCCCGACCAGCGCGGCCAACCCGCCGCCGCCCGGCTCGAGCAGCCCTTCGATGGTCGCCAGCAGCGGTCCGATGCCGAGCGACCCGGTGATCGGCTTGTCGATCGCGTCCAGCGCGTCGAGTTCGATTTTCAACGTGTACGACTCCACCGGCGGTCCGCCCACCCGGAGCCCGGACCCGCCGGACTCACCGCGCTGCACCCGCAGTACCCGGGTCACCTCGGCCGGGTTGTACTGGAACGGCACCAGGCTCGGCACCATGCCCGCCACCGGGTCGGAGAAGGACAGCAGCATCCCGCGCATCAACATGACCTGCTCCTCGGTCCGTGGTCGGTGCCGGTGACGTGGTCCGCGACGGCTCGCGCGACGGCCGCCTCCGGCCCGTCCGGCCAGGCCCGGCCGGCCAACGCGGCCTCGATGGCGGCGCGAAGCAGACCCGGTTCGGGCGGCTGGTCGACGTTCACGTGGATGTCGGTCACCGGGGCCTCCGGGCGGTGGGTGGACGGCGGCTCTTCTCCAACTCGCGGCGGACGGCGGCGTGCAGGTGCTCGGCCCGCACCGCCGTGCCCGCGGCGATGGCGCTGACCGTGGCGGCCAGCGCGGCGGCCCGGATGGTGGCCCCGGACAGCTCCTCGCGGGCGACCGCCGCGGTGTCGACGTCGGGCAGGTGGCGGCGCCAGATCCGTTCCCGCTCGCCGTGGTCGGGCAGGTCGAACCGGACGGCGAGCCGGATCCGGCGGGCGAACGCCTCGTCCAGCGCGGACGGACGGTTGCTGGTCAGCACGACCACGCCGGCGTGCACCTCGATGCGCTGCAACAGGTGGTCGATCTCCAGGTTGGCGTAGCGGTCCCGGGCGTCGGTGACGTCGCCTCGCTTACCGAACAGCCCGTCCGCCTCGTCGAAGAGCAGCACCGCGCCGGCCACCGCCGCGTCGCGCAGCACGCTGTCGAGATTGCGTTGGGTCTCGCCCAGCCACTTGGTCACCACCCGGGCCAGATCGACGACCCACAGGTCACGGTCGATCGCGGCGGCGACCGCCTCGGCCGCGGCGGTCTTGCCGGTGCCGGACGGCCCGTGGAACAGCGCGATGACGGCCCGGCCCAACCGGCCGGTCAGCCCCAGCCGGTCGTGCGCGGCGGGGGAGTGCCGCGCGTGCGCGACCACGTCGCGTACCGCGGCGAGGGTCGCCGGGGGAAGGACCAGGTCGTCGAGTGTGGTCGTCGGCGGCAGCCGGCGGGCGAGCCCACCCGGGTCGTGGCGGGGTTGGGACCGCAGTGCGGCGCTCACGTCCCGGGCCGTCGCGGCCCGGCCGTCCACGGCCGCCGCCACGCGGGCCCGCTCCACCACGGCGGCTATCGCCGGCTCGGCCAGCGGCAGCCGTCCGACCAGGTCGGCCAGCTCGTCCGGGTTCACGGCGACGCCGGCCTGCCGCAGCGCGCGCCGCCAGACCTGCTCGGCCACGGCCAGCGGCGGCGCGGCCAGCTCGACGACGTGCCACCCGGGCGGGCCCGGATCGTCCGCGCCGCCCAGCGCGAGCACCGTCCCGTCCGGCGGCGCGTCGCCCGGCTCGAGGAGGACCGCCGGCAGCTCGTGCCGGAGGCGCAGCAGCAGCCGGGCGACCGCCGGCGGCCGTACCCCGGGAGCCGGCGCGATGCCGAGCTGCGCCGCCACGGCGTCGCGCACCGGCGCACGATCGTCGGGCACCTCGCAGCGGACCAGCACGGGGACGCCCGCGTCGAGCAGCGCGGCGATCCGCGTCGCGGCGGCGGCGACCCGCGGCGCGACCCCGCCCGGCGCGGGTGGTGCGGGGCGTTGGCCGGCGATCGCGGCGACGGTGGTGGTGGGCAGCCGGATCGGGGCGTCGGGGTCGACCAGGACGTCCAGCAGCCCGCCGCGGACCAGCGGGTGGGTGGCGCCCACGGTCAGCGGCACGGTCACGCCGACACCGGCGAGGACGTGCGCGAGCAGGCCGAGGCTCGGCCGGCGGCGGCCGGCGTCGTCGTGCACGCAGCCGCAGACGATCGCCACCTGCGGCTCGACCGCCGCCCACCAGGCCACCGCGAGTACCGCCTCGGCGGCGGCGTCGATGCCGGTGACCCGGACCAGCTCGGCGAACTCGCCCTCGGTCGGCAGCGGCAGGAGCGCGACGCGGGGGTGCGGGTCGACGACACCGACGGCGGCGACCGCGCGGGTCGCGTCGTCCAGCGTCGGGTCGGCCCACGCCTCGCGGTAGCGGCGCAGCACGTCGGCGGCGCCGGAGACGAAGAGGTGCCGCCAGGCGAGCAGCCGCGGGTCGGTCAGCGCCGAGGGTGTCCCCCGGGCGGGCGCCTCCACCGTCGCGATGCTCACGGCGCCACCGCCAGCTCCGTCGCCGGCCCGGCGACCGTGCCGCACCGCAGGCTCACCGGGACCGTCGCGCCGGGCGCGTCGGGCGGCAGGGCGGGCACGACGACCTGGATCGAGGTCGCGGACAGTGCCGTGTACGGCACCGCCCGCCCGGCGAAGAACGCCTGACCGCCGTCGGTGACGTGCCGCACCGTCAGCGTCGCCGTGGCGCCGGAGGCCAGCGGCGCGGCGGCGGACACGACGACCGGCACCACCGTCACCGTCGCGGACCCGCTGCCGGCCGCCAACCCGTCGGCGAGGTTGGTGACCACGAGGGGCCGGGCGCCAGGGACGAGTTCACCGTTGGGCAGGTGCACGGTGAGGCCGCCCGGTGCCGGACTGGCGGTGAGCCGCCACGGCCCGGTGCTGTGCGTGGTGGCCGGGTCGGGACGCCCGTCGGTGGGATCGTCCGGATCGCCGGGTAGCCGGCCCAACGTCACCTGGCGCTGGTCGGTCACGCCGTGCGCCCGTACGGTGAGAGCCTGGTCGAACCAGGCCACCGCCGGCCGGACGTCGTCGACGACCGGCGCCGGCGACGGTGCCACGCCGACCCGGCGGGCGCGCACCGGCGGCCCCGGCGTGTACGCCGTCAGCGCCGGCACGGTGACCAGGCTGACCTGGTAGCCGATCGACAGTCGCAGCGCGTGCGAGCCGGTGTTCCACAGCGCGGTGATCGTCTCCATCGGCACCTGCTCGATGGTTATCCGCAGGGGTTCGACCATGCCTTCCAACGCGCCCGCGACGTCGGTGACGGCGCGGTCGGGGCCGGTCGCGACCGGAGTGTCCGCGCCGAAGATCCCGTTCTCGTGCAGCGCCGACATGAGCGCGGAGAGGGCGGCGTGCACCACGTCGTCCTCGGTGCCGCTCTCGGTCAGCTCACCGGCGTCGGCGGTGAGCAGGTAGTGCAGCGTGAGCGCGAGCGGCGGGCGGCCGCGCCGGGTCCGCCAGCCGTGCTGCGGCGACTCCATGTTGGCGTACGCGGGCGCCGGCTCGATCCGGTAGAGGAACCAGTTGAGCCGGGGTCCGTCGACCGGGCGGTCGAGCGGCCCGACGCTGACCCCGACCGGAGTGGCCAGTCCCTTCAGTGCCTCGGTGGTCAGCACACGGAGCACCTCGTCCACGCCGGCCAGCACGGGCGGTCCGGGGCTGAACAGGCTCACCAGCCACCCCCTCGTCGGGCGGTGACGCCCTCTTCGAGCGCGCGGCAGCCGCTGAACGGGTCGGTCTCGGTGGGTGGCGGGGCGACCTGGATCTCGATGCGTCCGATCTGTACCGGTGGCACGGGGGCGGGTTTCACCGTGTCGCGGGGCGCCGGGGCGCCGACCGGCGTCGTGCGCTCCGGCGCCGGCGTGCCCGGCCCGGGTGCCGCCGGGGTCGGGGTGGGGACGGTGGGGTCGGTCGGCACCGCCGCGACCTCGGGCGTGCGGATCAGCGCGGCGGGCCGGGCCGCCGGCGGCGCCGACGCAGCGCTGCCCTCCGGTTGGTCCGGCCAGCCGGCGACATCGGGTCGGGCGGGCGCGCCGGTGGGCGACGCGGCCGGGATCCCCTCGACGTCCGCGACGGTGGGGTCGACGACCGGCGCCGGCGCCGTCGGCGGCCCACCGACCGGACGGGGCGCCGTCCGGTCGGTCGCGCCCGGAGCCGGCAACCCGGCCGGATCAGCCGGCGGAGACCGGCGTGCCGGGGACGACAGGGGTGGGGCCGGGGCCGGCGTGCCCGGACGCGGTACGGCGGGCCGGGCCGGCGACGACGTTCCCGCCCGATGGTGGTCGTTCGGCGGCTCGGCCGGGTGATCGTTCGGGGACGCGGCCGGCGGAGACTCGCGGGACGGGCGGGGGACCGGCGGTGCCGCCGTTGACAGGTGGGGGACCGGCGGTGGGGCCACGGCCGGGAGTGCGGTCCCGGCGTCGTCCAGGTGGGCGGCGAGCGGCGAGTCGACGGTGACCGGGGGCCGGGTAGCGCGGGCGACCAGCCGCGCGACGGCCGGCGGCACGCTCACGGCGTCGTCCCCGCGACCAGGGCGGCCAGGCGGCGACGACGCTCGTCCGGCAGCGATTCGATCACCGCGAGGTCCCAGCCGTACCGGGAGGCGAGCAGGTGCACCTCCCGGTCGATGTCGACCCGTAGACCGCTGAGCGCCCGCAGCACCAGTGCGACCACGTCGACGTCCACCTCCAGCGGCCCACCGCAGTCGCAGCACGACGAACGCAGCGGTCCGCACAGCGACCCCTCGACGCGGGCCAGGTCGTCGAGCGTGGCACCCTCGCCGACCCGGCACAGCGCGAGCAGCCGGTGCGGGTCGCCCCGGGCGGCGAGCAGGTCCGCGTAACTGGGCTCGCGTACGCCGACCCCGGGCGAGCACCAGGCGCTGCGCGGGTGGTGCTCGCCGACGTCGGCCCGGCCGAGCGGCAGGGTGGTCAGCGCGCCGCAGCCCGGGCAGGCGACGGTGAGTTCGAGCGGGCGGCCCACCGCGCGCTCGTGCACGGCGAGCAGTTGCCGGTCGGCGGCGCTGGCCGGCAGGTGCGCCGGGTCGGGCTCGGGTGCGGCGGCGCGCAGCACGGCGACGGCCTGCGCGAGGAGGCCGTCGCCGTCGTCGAGCGCGGCGACCAGCCGCGCCAGACCGGGTGCCGCCGGCATGACCGGGCCCGCCTCAGACACTCTGCTCGGCGGGCTCGGTGACCGACGTGTCGCGCTCCCAGCCCTCCAGCTCCAGCTTGATGCTCTGGATGGCGACCACTGCCGTGGCGGCGTCCAGCGCGGGCAGCGCCTGGTACTCGGAGACCCAGCAGCGGAACAGTTTGTAGCTGAGCACCTTCTGGTTCGCCTCGTTGAACACGTCGACGATGAGATCCTTGCGGAAGTCCCGCAACGAGATGCCCGGCTGGCGCAGGCTGGAGACCTTGTTCGCCCAGGCTTCGAAGGCGAGGTCGTGCGTGACGCCACGTTCCAGGGTGACCGCGTCGTACGTGGTCAGGCCCGGGCTCTTGCGGTCGTGGCCGGGGTCACCGCCGACCCGGTGCGTGACCGGTGCCGTCGACCGCTTCAGCGGGGACATCTTCGACAACCCCGCCACGTACACGCCGTCCCACCGGACGCGGAACATGTGGCTCTTGTACGGGTCGAAGCGCGTGGGGTTCACGCTGAACTCGGCCATGTCACTCTCCCGCCTGGCTCAGCTGGGTGATGGTGATGATCACGAACTCGGCGGGCTTGAGCGGGGCGAACCCGACCACGACGTTGACCCGGCCGTTGTCTATCTCGGTCTGCGGGTTGACCGACGAGTCGCAGACGACGAAGAAGCTGTCCGACTCGGCGTGCTTCTCGGACTGCTGGAACGCGCCCTGCCGGAACAGCCCGCGCATGAAGCCCCCGACCGCCAGGCGCAGCTGCGCCCAGAGGTCCGGGTCGTTCGGCTCGAAGACGGCGAACTGCGTTCCCAGGTAGAGGCTGGCCGAGATGTAGTCGGTCAGCCGGCGGACCGGGACGTACTTGGAGTCGCTGGAGAGGACGTCGCTGCCGGCGAGGGTCCGGGCGCCCCACACCACCATGCCGACGCCGGGGAAGGTGCGCAGTACGTTGAGCCCGAGCGGGTTCAGCGCGCCGGAGACGTCGTCGTTGGTCGGGGCGGTGAGCCCGACCGCTCCGGCGATGCCGGCCTCCAGCCCCGCCGGGGCCTTCCACACCCCGCGCGACGCGTCGGTGCGGGCCATGATCCCGGCGACCGCGCCGCTGGGACCCCACCCGTCCGCGCCGCCGTCGGCGGTGACCAGCCGGGGCCAGTAGACCGCGCCGTGGGCGCCCTGCGCCCGCAGCAGGTTCGCGGCGGTCTTCAGCTGCGCCGGGTTCAGCCCCGGCGCCGGGTCGATCACCAGGAACGCGTTCTGCCGGCGGCAGTAGTCCAGCGCCGTGTTGATCGAGGCGGTGTCCGCGGTCGTCACGCCCGGCAGGCAGAGCAGGTTGAACCGGGGAAAGTCCAACGTGTCCAGGGCGAGCAGGCCCTGGCCGGCGGTGGCCGACACGATCTCGTTCGCGCCGACGGTCGCCCCGTCGGAGCCGCCGGCCAGTGGCGCCGCCGCGGCGGCGGCCGGCCGGTACGGCGCGCTCGCACTCACCTCGACGCCGCCGCGGGCCACGCCCAGGCCGAGGTCGGCCGACGCGTCGTTCAGCCCGCTCAGCCCGACCACGACCGCACTGTCCAGGTCGCTGGTCTTGCTGGTCAGCACGAGCTTGCCGCCGGACACGCTGGCGGTCACCGGCCAGATCGAACCGGGCGCGTTGATGTGGTCACGGACCTGCGCGAGGGTGTGCGAGACGGGCGGGTCCTCGGTCGGGAAGAGGACGTGGTCGTTCGCCGGGCCCTGGTCGACCGAGAGTCGTAACGCCTTGCCGGTCACCGTGACGTTGGCGGGGCTCAGCGCCCCGGTGGACGTCCCGGCCGAGGGCGCGGGCGCCGGCGTGCCGGTGACCTGGGCGGTGACCAGGGTGCTGGCGTTGAGCACCGACACCAGGTAACGGGTGCTGGCGGGGGACATCGACAGCTCCCGCCAGACCTCCTTGACGGTCACCGTCGCAGGCCCGCCGCCGACGCCGGGCGTCCACTCGGTGAGCTCCAGGTTGAACCGGTCGGACGGGAAGTCGTCGGCCGCCTTCACCTGGGCGAAGAGGCCGGTCTGCCCGGTCGTCCCGGCGCCGCTGCCGTTGGCGTACGCCCCGCGCGAGCGGGCCGTGAGGGTCACCGTCAGCCCGTTCACGGCGGGCAGGGCCAGTGTCGCCGCGGCCGCGCCCGCCCCGAGCGCCCGGACCACGACGGCCTGGGCGCCGCCGTTGACGAAGAACTGCCCGACGGCGTGACCCATCGGCTGCGCGGTGTCCATCACGTCGCCGAACCGCCGCAGGTAGTCGGCGAAGCTGGACACCGGCACGGGGGTGTCGCCCGGGCCCTTGCGGGCGGCGCCGACGAACGCGGTCAACGACGTCGACACACCGGTGATCGCGTGGCTGCCGGACGGACGTTCGAGGACGTACACGCCGGGGTATGTCGTCTGCACGCTCATGGGCGGATTCTCGCCGTCGATCGTCGTCGGCCCGTCTCCCGATCGTGGCCGGGCCGTCGCGCCCGCGTTGTCGAGCCGTCGCGCGCGCGTTGTCGGCGCGTCTCCGCTGACGCCTGCGCCGAGGTTCGAACGGACAGCCGGCACCCCGGGTCGGGACGGTACGCGGAGCCGGCGACGGCCGAACGGGCAGGAAGGATCGCCCACGTGGTGGACCGAAGTATCAGCCGGGCGGGTGCGGGTGGGTCAGCTGGCCCCTTCGGGCAGCATCTCCTGGAGCTGCCGGCTGGGCCGCAGCTGCAGCTCTTCCCACAACAGGTCGCGGAAGCGGACGTACTGGCGGACCGCCTCCGCCGTGTTGCCTTCGGCGAGGTGGGCGGCGATCACGATCCGTTGGGCGCTCTCCCGCAACTGGTCGAGGCCCACCGCGGCGAGCGCGGCCACCAGGGCGGTGGCGGTACGGCCCGCGTTGAGGTCGTTGCGCGCGAGTGCCTCCAGCGTGTGCAGGCGCACCTGGCGCAGCGACTCGCGGTGACCGTCCAACCAGTCGTACGACCACTCCGGCAGGAGATCGCCCTCCAGCAGGCGTACCGCCTGCCGGTTCACTCTCGGCTCGCTCACGGAGACCGCGTCGGAGAGCCGGTAGATCTCGTGCAGGTCGACCTCGGTGCCCCGGGCCAGCCCGATGTGCTGGTTCTCCTGCTCCAGCAACCCGGACACGTGCCGGTTGAGCCGCCACAGCGCCTGCCGCAGCGACGCGTGCGCGTCGCGCTCGCTGCGTTCCGGCCACAGTGTGCCGGCCAGGGTGGTCCGAGGGCGGGGTTGATCGGCGACGGCAAGGCAGCCGATCAACCGTTGACTGCCCTCGGACAGCGCGATGAACCGTCCGTCGACCAGCACGCGGAAGCGGTGCAGTACCTCGACGCGCACGTGCCGGGCCTGAGTTGTCGACGTACCCCCCACCGGCCCTCCCGCCAGTGTCGCTGCCAAACGCCGGGCACCCGGGACACGGCCACGTGGCGTGACCAGCACGGGTGCTCGGGCTACGACCGGAGCTGAGAGACGCTTCACGATCTTTCTGAGGGCATCTTGGCAGGCTCGACGGCGGGCAGGCGAGGGTGTGTAAGAAAACCGATGCAAGCTCGCCGCCGAGGGCCGAATCGGGACGACGTCAGACCCGGGTGGACCTGCCGAACCACTGGATGGTCTACTTCGCGGTCGCGACGCCGACGAGACGGCGGCCAGAGCCGTCGAGCTCGGTGGCGCCGCACCCGTGCCGCCACCGGAGATCGCGCCGGGGCGCTTCGCGGTGCTGACCGACCCGCAGGGCGGGCACTTCTCCATCATCAAGATGAATCCGGACTTCCAGGCGTGAACGGAGCCGGGGCCTGCCCGCGCGCTGCGGGCAGGGCCCGGACCGTCAGTCCATCGGTCAGGACCGGAGGGTTGCGGCTCGCCGGAATCAGGCGAACAGAACACTGTCGATGTCGATCGTGACGAGTTCGAGGTCACGAGCCACTACTCCGTCCGCACCGAGCGGGTAGACGCGCCGCCGGGTGGCAACCATGATCCCGCCGAACTCCCGGTAGTCCGAGCAGTAGTGTGCGGCCGGGCCGGCATTGATGACCTCGGCCGTGTAGTCGTGCCTGCGCAGCAGCCCGTCCTGGTCGAAGTAGAACGTCTGCTCCCGGCAATGGGTGGCGATGTGGTCGGGAAAGGTGACCTTGAGGCGGTTCAAGGACTGCCCGTCCTCTGCCACCGGGGGCAGTTCCTCGGCCACGAAGTCAGGCGACGCGAAGGTGAACGGGGACGTCAGGTACGTCCACATGGCGTAGCCGGCGAAGTAGGCGACGTGCAGGTCGTCCCACGGGGTCTCGAGGACGTGGCCGGCGAAGGCGGCACGCGGGTCCAGGCGCTCGGCCTTCACCTCGCCGGTGTCGCTCTCCACGGACACGCGCTGGGCGGTGAACGAGGTTCGCAGGTCGGGTGCGGTGAAGGGGTAGTGGCTGGCGTGCTGCCGGCGCAGGTCGACTCGCACAGCGGCCTGGCTGAAGATGCCTTCCTGATTCTTGACGGCCCACAGCGCCCCGCCCGAACGGAAGTGGGCCGTGGCGGAGCGGAATCGCCGGTAGCGGTCGAGACCGCCGTGGGCCTCGATAACGGAGTTCATCAGATCGGTCACCGCAAGGTCTCCCATCGTCGCGTCGCCGGGCTGCGTGGAAGCAAATATGACCGGTCGTCTTATCGTCGTCAACGAGCCCTGGATCACAGCGGGGCGGACTGGACAGCGGTGAGACGACTGGTCATATTGGGATCGGAGGTGATGCGTCATGGGCAGGAAGAGCATGCGTGAGGAGATCGTGACGGCCGCGCTCGATCGGTTCCACGCCCGCGGCTACAACGCCGCCGGCGTGAAGGACATCACCGACGCCGCCGGCGTACCGAAGGGGTCGTTCTACAACCACTTCGACAGCAAGGAAGCCCTCGCGATCGTGGCGCTCGAGCGGTACGGCGCCGGACGCCGGCTCGCGGACCTCACCGATGAGGCGGTCCCCCCGGTCGAGCGGCTCCGGAGACACTTCGAGTTCCTGCGCGACGAGGTTGTCGCGTACGGATACCACCGCGGCTGCCTGTACGGCAACTTCGGCAGCGAGATCGCCGACCACAGCGACGCCATCCGAGGCGCCGTACGGGACAGCCTCGACACGTGGACCACTCTCATCGTGGCAACCCTGACCGAGGCGCAACGTGCCGGAGCGGTCCGCACCGACCTCGCCCCCGAGGTCACCGCGGGCTTTCTCGTCAACGCCTGGGAAGGCACACTCATCCGGGCGCGTGCCGATCGCTCCACCGCCGCATTCGACGCCTTCTTCACCTCGGTGTTCGAGTTGCTGCTCGCGCCCGCCTGAGGCCCTGGTCGGCAGCCCCGACCCCCTCGGGGTCGAGGGGCGCCGGTGGGGCCGGCGGGACGCACCGGCACCAGTCCGCCGGGCAGCACCGTCCTCGACGGTGGCAGTGCCACCGTGAGGGGCCGCACCACCGGGGCGGCCCCTCCTCGGCGGGTTGGCGTTACCTGGCCAGGAAGGCCAGCAGGGCTTCGTTCACCTCACCGGCGTGAGTCCAGAGGAGTCCGTGCGGGGCGCCGGCGATCTCGACGTAGTCGGCTTGCGGCAGCCGCTTGTGGAACTCGCGGGCGGTGGCGTCGATCGGCAGGATGTTGTCGGCGGTGCCGTGCACGATCAGCGCCGGCACGTCGATCTTGTCGATGTCGGCACGGAAGTCGGTGACCCAGGTCGGTACGGCGGCGCCGGAGGCGTACCAGGAGGCGCCGGCGGCGACGTTCCAGCTGTTCCGCAGGGCTTCCTCCGACAGTCGGCCGCCGAGTAGCTCCTCGGTGTTGTAGAAGGTGCGGAAGAAGTCGGTGAAGTAGGCGTACCGGTCGGCGGTGACGGCGGCGAGGATGCCGTCGAAGACCTCCTGCGGCACGCCGGTGGGGTTGTCCGCCGTCTTCAGCAGGAACGGCTCCAGCGCGGCCAGGAAGGCGGCCTTCGCGACGCGGGCGGAGCCGTACCGGCTCAGGTAGCGGGCCACCTCGCCGGTACCCATGCTGAAACCGACGAGGACGACGTTGGTCAGGTCGAGTGTCTCCAGGAGGGTGTGCAGGTCGGCCGCGAAGGTGTCGTAGTCGTAGCCGATGGTGGGCTGGCTGGACTGCCCGAAGCCTCGCCGGTCGTAGGTGATCACCCGGTAGCCGGCGGCGAGCAGGGCCGAGCTCTGCTTCTCCCAGGAGTGCCCGTCGAGGGGGTAGCCGTGGATGAGCACGACGGGCTGCCCCTGGCCGTGGTCTTCGTAGTAGAGGTCGATGGTGGTGCTGTTCTCGGTTCCGACGGTGACGTACGGCATGAGGGTCTCCCTTGGATTGGTCGGAGAACGACCGTTCTCGCGCTCTGTGGAGTAGGCTAGAGAACGTTCGTTCTCGGCGCTAGTCGTTCGGCGGGTATCCCGCCGTGAGCGTCGTCACCGGGACCTGGACAGGAGGGGAGACCATGCCGGCACAGGCCGACGAGGCGATCCGTGAGAAGGTGCTGGTGGTCGCCGACCGGCTCTACTACAGCCGCGGCGTCCAGGCGGTCGGCATGGATGCCCTACGAGCCGAGGCCGGCGTCTCCCTCAAGCGTCTCTACCAGCTCTTCCCCTCGAAGGAGAGCCTCGTGGAGGAGGTCCTGCACCGTCGGCGCCAGAATTGGAACGAGCTCGTCGAGGCGGCCGTCGCGACCGGCGACACACCACGCGATCGGCTGCTCGCCATCTACGACATGCTGTCCCGCTGGTTCGACGAGGACGACTTTCGCGGCTGCGTGTTCATCAACACGTTCGGCGAACTCGGTGCCAGCGCGCCACGGATCGCCGACCTCGTCCGCGAGCACAAGGCCGAGTTCCAGGCCCGTCTCGCCGAACTCATTGCCGACGCGGGCGGCCCTGCGTCACTCGCCTTCCAACTGGCCATCCTCGCCGAGGGGGCGCAGACCACCGCCGCCATCGCCGGCACGAGCGAAGCGGCCGGCCACGCCCGCACCGCTGCCGCGACGCTCATCGACTCCGCGCTGGCCGGGACCACAGCGGATTGAGAACGAAATCCAGCTTCGCACGTCCCGTTGACCGGCCACCAGCCTGCCGGTGGCGGCATCGAGCGGGTCGAGAGTCAGGACCCACTCGCCTGGGTCGGTACCACGCCGGTGGTCCGGTCGAGCTCGTCCCGGATGCGTTCGAGCGCGGCCGCCAACTGTGGAGCGGCAACGCCGAGCGCGGCGCGGTCCGCCCGGGCGTTGAGTAGTTGCGTCCACAGCACGGTCCGTCCCTGCTCCAGCAGCTCCAGTGCCCATCCCGGGTCAGCGGCGGCCAGCACACAGGCGGCGGCGTCGTTGGCGAGCGTCGGCCAGTTCGCCAGGGTCCGCTGTTGGCTGACGCGTGCCGTGCCGTGCCAGGCCAGCAGCGGCAGCAGCCGCACCGCCGTTGCGTACCCGTCCGCGACGGCCGACCACGGCTCGTGTGGGGACGAAGCTGCGAGCTGCGCCCGCTGGTAGGCGGCGAGGAGTCGGATCTCCACGGCGCCCGTCACGGTGTCTGCTGCCTCGCGCCATGCCTGCGTGGCGGCATCGGCGTCCTGTCGGCGGGCGGCATGCCTGAACCGGAGTCGCCGGGCCAGGCCCAGGCTGTACAGGGCAGCCGCGCGTTCCGGATGGTGCGCGGGCGCTTGAGCCACGGCCTGCTCTCCGGTGCGGACCGCATCGTCCAGGTCGACGGCCTGCCCGGTGCGCTCGAACCGCAGCTGGAGCGCCTCACAGAGATCGATCAGGGTGACCGGCCGGATGGAGTGCTGTGGCCCGACTGTACGACACGCCTCGCGGCCGAGCTTGATCGCGTCGTCCAGGTCGGAGGTCCGCCCGCGGTGTTCGAACTGGAGCCGCCGGGCGATGGAGAGGTTGCCGACATAGCTTGCGCGCTGCGGATGGCTCGGTGGGCTGGTGGTGATTGCCTCGGTGAGATACTCCAGCGCCCGGTGCAGGTCGGCGGGATCCGCGGTGAGATCGAATCTGGTCAGCAGGGCGGTGGCGGCCTGGTCGAGCATGGGTGGCCGGTCGTAGTGCCGGACCGGTGTGGCGGCGATCGCGTCGGCGCCGTTGCGGATCGCCCGGTTCAGGTCGGCAAGCTCACCGAGCCGTGCATGCCGGATCTGGTACGTGATGGCCAGATGTGACGTCCACCGGGTCCGGTCAGGATGGCCTGCGGGTACAGCCGACAGGGCGGCCTGCAGCTTGGCCAGTGCGTCGTCGAGGTCACCCAGCGCCCCGGCCAGCTCGAATCTGGTGCGCAGCGCGATGCCGAGGTTGGCCATCGCCTTCGCCGCCTTCGAAGACGGTGCCCGCAGGAGCACCGTTGCCTCCCGGCCGGCGGTGACGGCCTCGTCGATCTCGGTCAGTGCGCCGGTGTGCATCGCGCTGAGCCGCAGGTTCGCGCAAAGATTGGCGAGCATCATTCCTCGGTGGGCCGGGGGGAGCGGGCAGGCTGCCGCCTCGCGCGCCAGGTCGACCGAGCGAGCCAGATCCTGGAGGGTGCCGTCGCACTCGAACCGGATACGCAGACCGATGCTGAGCGCGGACACCGCCGCCGCCCGGTCCACGGGTTTGTCGGGGCTGATGGTCTGCGCCGCGCCGTCGAGGAGGTTCAACGCCTCGTCGAGGTCCGCGAAGCGGCCGAGGGCCGCGAACCGGGTGATCAGAGCGGCGGCGAGATGGTACTGGTGAGTCTGCGACTCCTGGCCGTCGACACCCCCGATCAGCGCCTCCCGCCCCAAGGCGATCGCCTCGTCGAGGTCGGTGGCGCCGCCCAACAGATCTGCCCGCATGTGCAGGAGGGCCGCCAGATTGACCAGGTACGAGCCACGGTCGCCGCGGTCGGAGCTGATGGCGGCCACTGCGTCGCGAGCCGCGTCGACCGCTGCGGCGAGGTCCGCTGCGTCGTCGGTGTGCACGTACCGTGTCCGCAGCGCGAAGCTCAGGTTGAACCACAATGCCGCACGGGCGGCGTCGTCCGGCGAAACCGCCGCGAGTGCCTGCCGGATCAGGTCGGTGGCCTCGTTGATGTCATCGAGCGACTCCTGGACCTGGATCCTGGTACACAGAGTGTTGCCCAGTTCGCACAACGCCTGAAGTCGATCGGGTGCGTGCGCGACGGCGGTCCGTCCGAAGGCGATGGCGGCGTCCAGGTCCCCCGGGTCGTGGTCGCGCAGGAACCGACGGTGTAGTGCCGCGCCCAGGCTCTCGGCCAGCATGGAGCGCTGCACTGGTTGAAGGTCCGGTTCGGCGCCGACCTCGTGCAGGACGGCGATGGCGGCGTCCAGGTCGTCGGGCAGGCCGAAGAGTCTGATGCGTTCGACTTGGATGCGGTTGAGCTGATGCCGGTACTGGGCCAACCGCGGGTCGCCACGCGTGGCCTGAGCCACGGTCGCCAGCCCGGCGTCGACCGCGGCGTCGATGTCGGCTCGCAGACCCGTGAACGTGAAACGCAACATCAGTGCGCTGCTCAGGTTCTGTAGGTGGATGGCGCGATTCGGATGGCCGTGTGCGGTGGCCGCCACGGTCTGCCGCAGCAGGCCGATGGCGTGATCCAGCGCCGCGGGGTCCGCACCTGCTTGCACCTGTCGCATGACCGCCACCGCCTCGGCGACCCGGAAGTCCCAGTAATCGGGCATCGCACCTCCTCATCGATCGTCAGCCGACGACGTCCGTCCGGGCGTGCTGTTCGAGGGCGACGCTGCATCGGTGCAGACGTGCGGCCAGATCGGGCGCGACCTGCCGTAGCGAGGTCAGATCGGTCCGGGTGTCGAGCAGCTGCGACCAGTAGGTGCCGCGGCCGCACTCGAGCAGCTCGACGGTCCGATCGGGAAGGCGGGCGGCGATTGCGCAGCCGGCGCCGTCGCGGGGCAACGAGCCGGCGTTCAGGCGCAGCAGGTCCTGCTGCTCGCGCTGGCTGAGTCCTCGCCACGCCAGCAAGGGGAGCAACTCCACCGCCGCGGCGTAGGCCTCAACGGCCGCTGCGGGGCTCCGCTGAGCCGCGAGCAGCTGGGCCCGATGGCCCGCGGTGTTCAGGCGCACCCGCATCGGCGCGACCGGCGACCGGCTTGCCAGCTCCCACCCGCGCATCGCGTCGACCACGTCTGCCGTGGCCCCGGAGTGCTGAAACCTCAGGTGGAGCGCAGTACTGAGGTTGGACAGGAACAGGGCGTGGCTGGGGTGGTCGGTGGGGGTGTCAGTCACCGCTTTCCGACCTACGACCACCGCCTCGTTCAGGTCCGACAGGCATCGTGTGTGCTCGAACCTCGTCTGCAGCAACCCGATGGCCTCATCCAGGTCGGCCGCGGCCCCGGTGCGGTGGAACCGGGCGAGCAGGGCGCCGCCCAGGTGGTACAGGCGCGTGGCGCGCTTCGGGTGGTGAGCGGGAGTGGCTGTTACGGCCTCCCACGCGAAGCGGATCGCCGCGTCGAGGTCGGCATCGGTCCCGGCATCTCGTTCGAATCGGACTCTCAGCGTTCGGCTGAGGTTGGCCAGGCGGCCAGCGTAGTCCGGGTGGTGCGCCGGAGTCGTCGCCACGGCCTGCCGCGCGACGTCGATCGCCTCGTCCAGGTCCGGGACGGAGCCGGTCCGTTCGGAACGGGTCCGCAGAGCACTGCCGAGGTTGGCCAGCCGCCTGGGGTGGTCGGGGTGGTGCGTGGGGGTGGTCGCTACGGCCTGCCGGGCGATGCCGATCGCCTCGTCGAGGTCCGCGATCGATCCCGTGTGACCGAACCGGGTGAGCAGCGCGCCGCCAAGGTTGGACAGGCAGACGACATGGTGGTGGTCGCCGATGGAGGCGGCCGCGGCTCGGCGGCCAACGTCAACGGCCTCGTCCAGGTCCGCCACAACACCGGTTCGCCCGAATCGATCCAGTAGCGCGTTGCCCAGGTTGGACAGCATCGCCGCGCGGGCGACGAGTTCGGCGGGGGTGGCCGCAACGGCTTGCCGCGCAAGCCGGATCGCCTCGTCGAGGTCGGGATCGGCCCCGCCGAGCTGGAACCGTAGGTGCAGCGCGCTGCCGAGACAGGACAGATACCTGGCGTGGTCGTGGTGGCCGGCCGGCGTGGCGGCCACCAGGGTGGTCAGGAGCGTGACGGCGCGCTCCAGTGCCACCCGGTCGCCGCTTGCTTCGGGTTCGGACATTCGCACCGGACCTCCTGACGACGGTCGGGGATGATCGCCGCTGGGAGCGGGCACGCAGCGGATCAGCTAGCGGGGCGTCACGGGCACCTGCCCACCGCGGTGATCGTCAGAGCCGTGGTCAGGTCGGTGGCGACCTCACCCGCCGTGGTCTTCAACACGAGAACGCCACGGTTGAGCCGGACCACCGATCCGCAGACGGCGCCCGCGGAGGTGGTCACCTGCAAGGATGGCTTCTCCCGCTCCGGGCCGTACCAGGTGGCCCCCACCGCGGCGACGAGAAGGAGAGTGCAGCCGAGGGTGGCAGCGATGCCACGTCGCAGCGCGGCGGTGGAGGCGAGCGCGTCAAGGTGGTCGGCTGCCAGGACCGAGGTCAGGGCCCGGGTCGCGGTGACCGCCGGGCGGCCGTGCGCCGCCCGGATCAACAGCAGAGCACCCACGGTGCCCGTTACCAGCGCCAAGAGGAGAAGGACGCCGACCCAGGCAGCCCAGGCCGTGGTGAGCTGGCCGACATCAGAGCGACCTTTGATCAGGCTGAACCCGATGAGCGCGGCGAGCAACGCCCCCAAGCCGTTGCGCCAGGCGGCCGCCGCGGTACGCACGCGGGCCAGTTCGGTGCGCAGCAGCCGGTCGCGCACCTGGGCGGTCCGCAGTTCGACGATGGTGGCCGGGCGAGAACCGGGGGAGAGCCGGTACCTCGGACTCGGCTGGGCAGAATCGGTCGGCGCGGTCGGGGTCATCCGTCCTGCCTCGACAGCACCAGCGTCCAGTACGCGCCGCAGCCGACGGCATCATCCGGCCGGCCAGGGTGGGATTCCTGGCAGGTGCACAGCATCGGCTCCTCGTGGTCGGCCGTGCTCCGCCCTCGGCGCCACGGCCCCGCGCCGAGCAGCCGGGACGCCCGGAAGACGCCGTCGACCACGGCGATATCGATGAGGGCGTGGCAGCGCGGGCACGGGCCGCGGAGGACGAGCGTACCCGGATCTGGTTCGTCGACCGTGAAGGTGCGGGCGGCTGACTCGGCGTACTTCTCGTCGGTCACCTCACGGTACGGCAGCGGTTCGCTGTCCGGCGGTGGCGCGGAATCGTCATGGTCGGTCAACGGGACCACTCCGGGAAGAGGTGGCGGGCACTGTCACATCAGGGCCCGGTGTGGGTGAACGGACTCCACGCGCTGGCGGGCAGCCCTCTGACGTCGCGGAGATGGCGGATCGCGCCGTGCAGGGCGTGGGCCGAGCGGGCCGGAGCGAAGGTGCCGTCCGACATGAGATCGTCGTAGACCAGTTCGGCGACATCGGCTGCGGTGTCGTCGTACACCGACCACAACGTGCCGATGACCTGGCGGTAACCGGTGTAGTGCAGGGCGGCGGTCAGCGTGATGACCTCGTCGGGAAGGTCCACCCCGCCCACCGCGGTCATGCAGGCGGACAGAAAGGCGAACTCCCCGTCGTGCTGCCGGGCGCTGATCTCGGCGATGCTCAACGTGCTCCCGTCATGCAGCCGCAGGCCGCCTTGGGACGGGTCGGCCATGTTCTGGCTTCCGTGGCAGCTGAAGTGCGCCCACCGGTGCCGGGCGAGCTCGTCCCGCACCGCCGCGGTGGCCATCGCACCTTCCAACAGCGTGGTCCGCGGGGAGAAGTGTGAGACGAGCACGTCCCGTTCACGCTCCACCGCCGCCAGCGGCACCTCGTCGGGGGTGTCGGCGAGCGCGACCACGAGCATTCGGGCCTCCGCCGGCGGTGAACCGAGCGGACGCCGCGCCTCCAGCAATGCCCGCAGGGTCGGTGTGTAGGACGACACCACCCGGTCCAGGACGGTACGGCCGGCCGGTGTGTCCGTCGGATCGTGGTAGCCGGCGGCATGCAGCGGCATCAGGGTCAGCGGGCCGGTCGGGCACCACCACATTCGCGGCCACGCCCCGTCCGCCGGCGTCGCCACGAAACCCAGGCACGCCAGCACCGGTTCGGCGATCTGATCCCACAACCATCGCAGGGTGGTGGTGAGCGTCCTGTCACGCTCGCCGGCGGCGCGCTGCCACGACTGCTTGGCGGCGGTGTACCGACGGATGGAGTCCAGCGACCGGTCGCCGTCGTCGTAGCGCCGCCGCGCCTGATGGAGGATGTAGGTAGCCTGATCCACCTCCTGCAGTACCCGCAGATACTCGTTCGTCTGACCGACCACCGCACGAAGTGTCAGGCTCGGAAGGTTCACGACCTCGACGCCGCTCGTTCGTACCACCAGGGCGTCACAGCGCCACCGGCTGACGTTGACGATCACGACGGGACCGTCCGCCGCGGCCGGCAACAGCATCTCCAGCCGGGGGGGCTTCAAGAAATCCTTGAAGTCGTCGAGCTTGCGGACCTCCTCGACAAGCTCATCCCATTCCCGGGCCAGTGCCATACGTCGGTCGATCGTCCGGGAAACCTCGCCTGCGGTCTCGGGCATCACGGCAAGTACCAACCTCCATACTCGTCGTACCGCAACTTACGCACCGTGTCCGTCCCATGGTTGCGGGCGCCCGGGCGAGGCTGCCGTCCGAGTTGGAAATCCGACAGCTCCCGGCAGCGGTGCGAGTGAGCCGGCGGTGAGCACGGTGGCGCTGGTCAGGGCCCGGACGCGACGTCGCACGCGGGGCAGCCGGCCGCTCGCGGACTCAGCGACAGCGACCAGATCCTCGTCGACCCCGCCGGGGACGTCCGCGGCCGCACGGGGAGCCGGCTACGGCTACCCGAGCTACCCCTACGTTGATTGGTAGCCGTGAAAGTCGTACCGGTAGCGGCCGTCCCCGTCCGGGGCCGGCCGCCCGGTGGTGTTGTCGACCCGCAGCACGTACACCATCGAGCGTCCCGCCGACTCGGCCTTGGTCATCGACCAGCCAGGCGCGGCCGGACCGGGAACCTCTTCCACATGTACGGGCGACAGTTCACGCTGCACACGGCGGGTGCCGTCGAGCGGACCGTCGTGGAACTCGGCAACGACAGGTCGGTCCATGAGTCGAGTCTGTCAGGCGCGCGCGGTGGGAGGTCGAACTCGGGCCGGGACGACGGGGATGTTTCCGGACGTCGGGGCCGAACAGCCGCTGGTCGGCGACGCTACCCGGCCGTGGTGTCGAAATGTCCCTGCGAGCGGGGAGTGGAGCCACGGCGATCGGGGTAGCGCCGCGGGGTGGAGTCGCTCCATCTCAGCTATGCCCTGGTCGGTGTGCTGGCGGTGTTGCTGGCCTTCCTGTCCAGCGCCATCCGTCGGGCACCGTTCAGCGAGCCGCTGCTCGCTCTCGCCCTGGGCGTCCTGGCGGGCCCGGCTCTCGGGCTGATCGACCTGCCCCATCAGCTGGCGTCCGGCCTGATGCTGGAGGCCAGCAGGATCCTGCTGGCCATCTCGCTGATGGCGGTGGCGCTGCGGTTTCCCCTGTCGGAGTACCGGTCGGTGGTTCGTCAGGTCGGTGTGCTGTTGACCGTGGTCATGGCGGGGATGGCGGTGGTCACCGCCACCCTGGCGTGGCTGGTCCTCGGCCTGCCGCTGGTTCTGGCCGTGCTGCTCGGAGCCTGCCTGACCCCGACCGATCCGGTGCTGGCCTCCAGCATCGTCTCCGGCGGCCCGGCCGAGCGGCAACTGCCGGGTCGGCTGCGGCAGGTGATCAGCGGGGAGTCCGGCGCCAACGACGGACTGGCTTTTGTCTTCGTCGTGCTCGCGCTGATCCCCGCGGCACACCTCACGGCGGGCGGTCAGGTTCGGGAGGCGGTGTGGGGAGTGCTCGGGGCGGTGCTGGTCGGTCTGGTCGTCGGCTACGCGGCTGGTCGGGCGGTCTGCGCGGCCGAAGCCCGGGAGGAGGTCGAGGAGGGCTCTCTGTTGGTCTTCGCGGTGGTGCTCGGCGTGGCGGCCCTGGGTGTCGCCCGGCTGCTGCACACCGACGGGATCCTCGCGGTGTTCGTCACCGGGCTGGCCTACAACGGGGTGATCGGCAACGAGTCGCGGGCCTCGGAGCAGGAACTGGACGACGCGCTGACCCGGTACCTGGTGCTGCCGGTGTTCTTTCTGCTCGGAGTCGAGGTGCCGTGGCGCGAGTGGCATCACCTGGGCTGGCCGGCGGCCGGGTTCGCGGTGGCGGTGCTGCTGTTGCGTCGCTTGCCGCTGGTGCTGGCGGTGCGTCCAGCGCTGAAGATGCCGCGGCGGGACACGGTGTTCCTGGGCTGGTTCGGGCCGGTCGGCGTGTCAGCACTGTTCTACCTTACGTACAGCGGGGAGGAGGGCGTCCGGGACTGGCGGCTCTGGGCCGCTGGCAGCCTCGTCGTGGTGTTCAGCACCGTCGCGCACGGCGTGACGGCCACGCTGGGCCGCAGCTGGTACGCGGCGCGGTCGTCGCCGCCCCCGGACTGACCGTCGCCACGCAGCCGGTGATGTTCTTGATAACAATCGACGATCTCGCATCGGCGGCACGCGCCCGTCGGCCGGCTGCCCGCACACCTGCCTGCCGGGGTGACGTCGCAACCCGGTGACCACCCCCAGATTGTCGATCCGCCGTGATCCTCGGGGCGGGGCGGGCCCGGCTGTTCCCTCCCGTTACGGAGCTGTTGCCGGCAGGTGTCTTGACGACGTCGATGTGAGCGTTAACACTAAGCCCGTCGTTGTGCGGAGGTGGGCCATGAGCAGTGTGGACGGTGCCGGCGCGCGGTACGCCTGAGGGCCGACGGATACGGCTTCGGCGGCGAGGGTGACTGGAAGACCTCCGTCCTGGTCCGGATGCTCAAGGCGATGGCGGTCGGCGTCGACGGTGGCACCTCCTTCATGGAGGACTACACCTACGACCTCACCCCGGGTCAGGAACTCGTCCTCGGCGCGCACATGCTCGAGGTGTGCCCGAGCATCGCCGCCGGTGTGCCGAACGTGGAGATCCACCCGTTGAGCATCGGAAGCCGGGAAGACCCGGTGCGGCTGGTCTTCGACGCCGCGCCGGGTCCGGCCGTGGTGCTGGGCATGGCGGACATGGGGGAGCGGTTCCGGCTGGTGGCCAACGTCGTCGACGTCGTGCCACCGCCGCACCCGCTGCGCCGGCTGCCGGTGGCCCGGGCGGTCTGGCGGCCCCGTCCGCACCTGCCCGGCTCGGCGGAGGCGTGGATCACCGCCGGCGCTCCCCACCACACGGTGCTCTCGCAGGCGGTCGGTGTGGAGGAACTGCGCGACCTGGCCGAGATTTCCCGTACCGAGCGGTGGTCATCGACGCCGACACCGTCCCGAGCCGCCTCGTTGACGAACTGCGGTGGAACCAGGCGTACTACCGGCTCGCCCAGGGCTTCTGAACCAGTGGTCGGGTAACGACGGGAACCGGCGGCAGTGACAGTTCGTGGATTCGCGTAGTGGTTGGTACCGGTTGACGTCACGGCCGGAAATTCTCCCCGAGGCGGGATTGCGAGAACAATTTGACGCGCTTTCGTCCCGGGTGAACGCACCGGCCGGCAATGCCGTTCCCGTTCCCGCCCGCGGCGCGGGAACGGACCTCTCGCTCGCAGGCCGGAAAGAGGTGGCGGCCGCTTGCGCGGTGCCGCCGGCCCCCCCAGAAAAGAATGGTGTCCGCCAATTCATCGCCATTCCGGTGGGAACACTCGACCGGGAGCTCAGCCGCGCCGTGGGCGTCATGACAACTGGCGTAGACTGGCGGCGATCCGGCACCGGCCGCTCGGAAACACCGCGGTGGCGGCTGCCCGAACGATTCGTACCCTCCAGGGGGCTTCCGTCGGCCGAGCGGCGCCGTCGGCGAGGGCGAGGCGGGAGAGGGAGGTGGCCGTGCGCGGTCCTGCGATGACGGACGTGGCTCGCCTCGCCGGCGTCTCCCACCAGACCGTGTCCCGGGTGCTGAACGGGCACCCCAACGTACGCGAGCAGACCCGGCTACGGGTCCAGGCGGCGATCGCCGAACTCGGCTACCGGCCGAACCGGGCGGCCCGCGCGCTGGTGACCGGCCGGTCGCAGGTGATCGGCGTGGTCGCGCAGAACACCACCCTCTACGGCCCGGCGTCCCTGCTGGCCGCCCTTGAGCAGGAGGCCGCGGAGGCCGGCTTCGCCGTCAGTGTGGGCAGCGTCCGCGACCTGGATCATCAGTCGATCTCGGCGGCGGTGGAGCGGCACCTGGCTCACCGGGTCGCCGGCATCGTGGTGATCGCGCCGGTCGAGTCGGCGGGGGAGGCTCTGGAACGCCTACCCAAGGACGTTCCGCTGGTCACGGTGGACGGTGACCCGCGCCGGCCGGTGCCGCTGGTGACGGTCGACCAGGTGGCCGGCGCCCGCGCGGCCACCCAGCACCTACTCGACGCCGGGCACCGCACGGTATGGCACGTGTCGGGGCCGCCGGACTGGTTCGACAGCGCCGGGCGGATCGAGGGATGGCGGGAGGCGTTGCAGGCGGCCGGTGCCGAGATCCCACCGCTGGTGCCGGCGGACTGGTCCGCGGCGGCCGGCTACCGGTGCGGGCAGATGCTGGTCCGGATGCCGGAGGTCACCGCGATCTTCACGGCCAACGACCACCTGGCGCTCGGTGTGCTGCGGGCTCTGCACGAGCACGGTCGGCGGGTGCCCGACGACATCAGCGTGGTCGGTTTCGACGACGTGCCGGAGGCGGCGTACTTCATCCCGCCGCTGACCACCGTGCGACCCGACTTCGCCGCGGTCGCCCAGGCGAGTCTGGACCTGCTGCTCGCCCAGATCGAGACGAACAGCACCGGCCCCGGGCGGCACACCATCGCACCGACCCTGATCCCTCGCCGCAGCGTCGGTGCCCCACCGCGCCGCTGAGCCGGTCGCCGGGCCGGTCTCCGGGCCACCGGCCCGTCCTGGAGTCCGGTGGGCTGCTCGACCTGGGTGAGGCGGCACCGCCCCGGTGAAACCAGAAGACGGCAGCTTGACTAGCAGCGTGTTATCGCTAACAGGCGATAGTTAAGGGCGACGACGTCTGCGGTTCAACGGGCAGCCCGCTTTCGTCGGAGAGTTCGGATCAGGCGTACCCCAAGGGTGTGCGGACGCATTGTTAGCGCTAACGCTCGTCAGGGCGGGCGCACTACGCGCCGCACGGTGCGCCCATCGTCGAAAACCGTTGGGTTCAGCACTGAGGGAGGATCATGTTTGCCTTTGGTAGGTCTCCATCACTCGCGCCGCCGTCTCGGCGGGGCTGGCTGCCGCGGGTCGTCGCCGCCGGTGTGACGGCCGTCGTGGTCGGTGTCGCCGCCGCGGCGGTGGTGTCGACACCCGCCGCCGCGGCAACAGTCGACCCGACCGCGTGGTACGTGTTGATCAACCGCAACAGTGGCAAGGCGTTGGACGTGTACAACCTGGCCACGAATGACGGTGCGCGGATCGTGCAGTGGGCGCGGAACAACGGCAACCAGCAGCAGTGGCAGTTCGTGGACTCGGGCGGTGGCTACTACCGGCTGAGGTCGCGGCTGCCCGGCAAGGCAACCAGCAGTGGCAACTCGTCCGCGTCGACGGCGGGGGCACCCCTACGACGCCGCCGCCCGGCACGTGCGCGCTTCCGTCGACGTACCGCTGGACGTCGACAGGTGTGCTGGCGAACCCGAGGCCGGGGTGGGTCTCGCTCAAGGACTTCACCCACGCCCCCTACAACGGCAGGCATCTCGTCTACGCCACGACGCATGACACGGGTACGACGTGGGGCTCGATGAACTTCGGTCTCTTCACGAACTGGTCGGACATGGCCTCGGCGAGCCAGAACCCCATGCCGTTCGCGGCTGTCGCGCCGACCCTGTTCCACTTCGCCCCGAGAAACGTCTGGGTGCTGGCCTACCAGTGGGGTGGCCCGGCGTTCTCCTACCGCACGTCGACCGACCCGACCAACGCGAACAGCTGGTCGGCGCCGCAGACACTCTTTACCGGCAGCATCTCCGACTCCTCGACCGGACCCATCGACCAGGCAATCATCGGTGACGACACGAACATGTACCTGTTCTTCGCCGGGGACAACGGCAGGATCTACCGGGCCAGTATGCCCATCGGCAACTTCCCGGGCAGTTTCGGCTCCACCTCGACGGTGATCATGAGCGACTCCACGAACAACCTGTTCGAAGCGGTTCAGGTCTACAAGCTCCAGGGCCAGAACCGATACCTCATGCTCGTCGAGGCGATCGGCGCACAGGGCCGCTACTTCCGCTCGTTCACCGCCACCAGCCTGGGCGGTTCGTGGACACCGCAGGCCGCAACCGAGAGCAACCCGTTCGCCGGCAGAGCCAACAGTGGCGCCACCTGGACCAACGACATCAGCCACGGCGAGCTGATCCGGGCCAACGCCGATCAGACCATGACCGTCGATCCCTGCAATCTGCAGTTGCTCTACCAGGGTCGTTCCCCCAACTCCGGCGGCGACTACGGCCTCCTGCCGTACCGACCGGGTCTGCTGACGCTGCAACGCTAGCAACGGCGCCCAGGGCCGACCGGGCGTCGGCGCAGCCCGCGACCATGATCGGCTGACCCGGGCCGGCTCGGTGCAAGGCCGAGCCGGCCCGGGTCACAGGTGCCGAGGTCGCCGGGTCGGACAGTCCGGCCGGTCGGCTCAGGCGCTGGACCTGACCTGCACAGCGTGGGTCAGGGTCATCAGCAGCAGGCCGCCCAGCAGGTTTCCGGCACCCGAGAGGACGACGTTGCGCCCCAGGTCGGCGTAGGACACGTGGGCGCCGAGCCAGATGCCGAACAACAGGTGCAGGCCGGAGACCACGACGTGGTCGAACGGACCGAGGGCGAGGAAGAAGCCGACCACGTACGCCAGGACGATGCGGCTACCGGCGGAGCCGACGGCGTGCAGCAGGTACGACAGCAGGGTCAGCAGGGTTCCGGCGGCGATGCCCCGGGTGAAGGTCCCAAGGCCTCCCTTCGCGGCGATCTCCTCCGCGACGAGGGCGAGGGTGTGGTGGGCGCGGGACGGCAGGGTTCCCTCGACGGTGAACACGGCCGCCATGACCGCGCCACCGACGAAGTTGAGGACGAGCACCAGGATCCACAGCCGCGCGAGCTGCCAGACGGCCGGGATCCGCCGGCGGGCCACCGCCGCGGCCACGGGGTCGAAGAAGTTCTCGGTGAACAGTTCGGTGCGGCCGACGACCACGAAGACCAGACCGATGCCGAACGCCAGCGCGCCGACCAGATGCCCCACCCCGGAGGCGAAATCGGGCGCCGCCAGTTCGCGGGCGACGCCCAGCGCGACGATCCCGAACACGATGGTGACCCCCGCGATGAACCCCGTGGACGCCTGTTCCAGGGCGCTCATCGACAGCCGGCGCTCGCCCTCCGACCGGGCCCGGACGTACACATGCTCCGGGCTGGGTTCTCCTGCCATCCTGCGGGCGTACCCGATTCTGTCCGGTGGAACCGCATCCGCGGACCAGCCGTCGGCGAGGGGATGTCGGCCGGACGTGGGTGGGAACACTTCCACCGGGCGAGGCGGTCATCGCTCAGCCCGCAGGGCCGCGTCGGCCGTCGTCGACGGCGTGCGGACGGTGATGTCCTGGGTGACCGAGGCCACGCGCAGACCGTGCTCGGCGAGGCGGTCCAGGACGCGGCGGGTGACCTGATCCTTGACCTGACGGGCGGCGCGTACCGGCACCACGAAGCGGGCGGTCAGTTCCACCCAGTTCGGTGTGGCGCGGATGAAGACCCGGGCATCGACCTCGGCCTCGGCGACCGGGTAGCGGTGTCGCATCTGAGCTATCGCGCGCCGAGCGTCCGCCGTGGAGGAGATCGACTCCGCCTCCTCCCGCAGGATCCGTTCGGCCAGGTGCCAGTCGGCGTCGTACCGGATGGGCAGGGTGAGTTCCTCCCAGAGATGGTCGAGCACCGTGCTGCTGTTGTAGACGGGTGCGGTGAACACGAACCGGTTGGACAGCGACACCACCCGCCCGGTGTACTGCCGTCCACGGATCCACGACTCCGGGTCGGTGGACGACCCGCTCTCCAGGATCCGGGTACGCAGCGGTGTGATGTCGAGAACGTCGCCGCGGACGCCGCACATCTGGATCCGGTCGCCGACCCGGAACTGACGACCGGTGAGGATGCTGATCCAGCCGGCGAAGGCACCGATGACCTCCTGCATGGCCAGGGCCAGGCCCGCGGCGATCAGCCCGACGACGACGCCGATCCGACCGGCGAAGGGCCGCCAGAGAATGGCCAGACCGATCAGCAGCACCGCGACGGTGACGTAGTGCACCGCCTTGCGGAGGTAGTAGCGGGTGTGCGTGTCGTCCACCCGGCGGGTGGACAGGCGCCCTGCGATGATCGCGAACAGCGCCGCCGCCACGATCATCACCAGGGTGGTCACCAGGCGACCGGTCACGGTGCTGGTGTCCCACACCGCCTCGAGGAACGCATCCATGGGTCGTGTCCCGTGCCGCTGGTGCCGCTGTCGCCCTGACCCTAGACAGCTTCCACGGGATGCCGCCGGCGTTTCCGTCGGCTTCCCCCTCGGGTGGGAACGGCCGCGGCCCCGCCGGCGCGCCCGTTGCTCGTTCGCACCGGCTGACCTGAGGTCGACGCTGCTGTGCCGGCCAGCCAACGGGATGCGTGTCAGCGCGGCAGGCGCGACGGTGCGGACGGGCCCGGGAGCTGTCGGGACGGCGTGCCGGCCGGAGCAGCGGTGAGCGGCGCCGACAGGGCGGCCACGGTGCGGGTCACCGCCTGGCGGAGCAGGTTGTCGTCCAGCGGCTCCATGACGGCGGTCATCTGCACACTGACCAGGTTGTGTCCGATGCGGATCAGGATGTAGGCGGAGGTCCCGGTCAGCGTCATCCCGGAACCGGCGGCGGACATCCGCAGGTCGACCCGCCAGGACTGTTCGCCCAGGCCGGGCGCGGCCCCGGGCACCACGTCGACGGTGATGGGTGGTTCTCCGCGGGTGACGAAGCGGCGGCACGCGGCGCGTTCGGCCTCGGCCTGTGTGAGCACCGTCGCGGGGACCCGGTCGGCGTACGAGGTGACCCCGACGTCGAGGGTGGTGGAGGCCAGGGGCACCGGGCCGGGTCGGGTCTCGTAGCGGAGCGTCGTGTCGACCCGTTCGTGTGGCGTGAGCGGGTCCAGGAACCGGTCGCGGACGAACGGTAGGCAGGTGTCGGGGGTGATGGGGTTCTCCGGCGCCTTGCTCCACGGTTTCGACAGCCAGTGAGCCGGCAGGGCCGGTTTGACCGCTCGGGCCGCCGTCTCGGCCTCCGTCTTCGTCAGTAACCGGCCCGGGTCGGCGGCGTGGCCGGGTCGCGGGGGCGGCGGTGTGGGTGGGCGGGCGGTCGGGGACGGCGATCCGGTGTCGGCGGCTGCGGCGGCGTACCTGGCGGTGCCGGGAGCGCGCAACAGCGCGGCGGCGGGCCCGCTCGCCAGCAGGGCCAGGGCGAGCGCGACGCCGGAGGCGCCGAGCGGCGCGGCCCACTTTCGTGCGGCGTGCACCGGATCGGTACCTCCGCCAGAGACCTCCGCCGGCACCGACCGCGCCGCCGCCGCCGTCGACGGCGGCGGCGGGGGTGGCGTCCGGGACGCGGTCGGGGGCTTCCGGCTCCGGACGGCAGCCACCGCCGCGAGTGCCGGGACGGTGAGCACTGTCAGGTACAGCAGCCACACCAGCGGGGCGACGGCGTGCATCCGGAACCGCCACAGGTTCGGCGGCAAGCCGGCGACCAATGACTGGACGTGCAGCGCGACGCCGACCGCCGCCGTCGTCGTCCAGGCGGCGACGATCGCGGTCGGGATGGCGTGCCGTCGGCGCCGGACACCGAGGGCCACGAGGACCGCCCAGCCGGCCAGTGCCGCCGCCCACTGCCCGTCCTGCAGCACCGCCATCCACTCGGCGACGGTGCGAGTCGGATGCCGGGCGGCGTGCACCGCCGCCACCGCGGCGGCGGCAAGCGCGGCACCGGCGGCGGTCAGTGCGGGCACCCGCCACCACCCCCGCCCCGCCCTGCGACGGAGCAGCACGGCGAGGGCCAGCGGCACGAGCGCCGACAGCGACCACCACACCGTCGGCGCGAAGAAGACGAACCAGTCGTGGACGTGACCGCGCGGGGAACGGACGGCCTGCGAGGCGACCGGTACCGCCCAGACGGCGGGGGCCACGACGGCGCCCACAGCGAGGTAAGTCACCGCCCGCCGCGTGCGGTCGCGCACGTCGGGCGACGGGGCCGCGTCGGCGAGCAGCCGCGCGACGAGGACACAGAGCACGGTGAGCGAAGTGCCCGCCACGGCGGTCACGGCGGCGTTGCTCAGCGCGGACCCGGGGTCGGTGGTGCCTCCGGGGAAGGCGACCGCCTCGATCCCCGAGGTGACCGGCAGCAGAAACGCCCCGGCGACGAAGCCGGCTGCCGCCCCGGCCACCGGCCGCCACCAGACCCCGGCACCGCCGGCGCCGCGGTTGGCGGTTGCGCGGCGGAACAACGCCGGGGTGAGGCCGAGACCGAACAGCAGCCCGGCAACGACGGCCGGCGGCCCCGATGCGTCACGGGTCGCGTCCAGGGCGTGGGCGACGCCGTTCGCGGCGCCCATCGCGGTCACGGTGACGACGGCCGTGACGAGGGCGTGGGTGAAGCCGCCGTCGAACGTGGCCGCCGGCGCCGACAGAGCCGCGATCCGCGCCGTGGGATCCGGATGGCGGCCCAGGGCGCGGCGCAGGAGACGACGCGGCCCGGCCCGGCCCGTGCCGGCCGGTGCCTGGGCCAGCAGGGCGGCGAGCGGGCCTGGGCCGCCGTCGTCGGCGACGAGCCGGTCGGCGGCGTGCTCGCGCAGCCGCAGCAGCGCCGCCGCGAGCAGCGCGATCGCCGCGACCAGGATCGCCGAGCGGACCAGCGCCGGCGTAACGGCCGGCCAGTTGTCCCGGGGGTGCAGGGCCGCCACCGCCAGCACCGCCGGAAGAACCACCCATGGCAGCCCACGCATGGTCGACACCCAGGCCACGTCACGCGCCCGGACGTGTGCCAGCTCGTGCCGGACGACCGGGTCGAAGCGGGCCGGATCGGCGTGTGCTGCCGCGACCGCCGCCGGCAGCACGACCAACGGCCGTCCTCCAGGCCGGGCGGTGGTGAACGCCTCACGCACCGGCGGACCGGCCACCATCAGCTGAGGCCCGCGCCGGCCGGTCAGCCCGGCCTCGGCGCGGAGCACGGCGAAACGCTCCTGCGCGGCCGGCAGCGCGAGCCGGTGCCGCCGCAGCCGGGTGGCATCGAGCAGCGGCACCAGCACCAGGAGTACGGCGAGGCCGGCCACCAGCAGCGCGGCGCCGGCGAGCATGGTCCAGCCGCGTACCTGTGTCGGTTCGCGCATACAACCAAGGAAGGCGTTCACCGTCGCGAGGTCATGGTCCGGCCCGGTGAACGGGTAGCCGGGGAAGGCCCGATCGCACCCGGTCAGGGCCACCGCGTACCCGGCGGCCAGCGGCCGGTATGCGTGGAACACCAGGTCGCCCACCATCGCACCGAAGCTGGCGGTCAGCGCGGCGACGAGCACGTACAGCCAGGTGAGCGGCGCCGGCGCGGATCGCTGCGTCGACGGCGCTGTCACTTGGCTTCGGAGTCGAGATGCAGGGCACCCACCACGGCGTCGGCGAGGACCCGCGCCCGCGCGGCGTCGAGGCCCAGCGCGGTGGCGTGCTGACGGCACGCGTACCGCAGCCGGCGGGCCTGCTCAGCGGTGAGCGCCAACCGCGGCGGCTTGCCCCCCTCGCCAGGCTCGACGACCCCGACCACCACCGGTGGCTCGCTCTGCCGGCGCCGCCACCAACGTCGGCCCAGCAGGGCCCCGCCGAGGACGAGTACCTCGGCGACGGCCTGCCCGGCGGCCTGAAGGGCGACCTCGGTGACGAGGACCGTCTCGACGCCGAAGCCGACCGACCGTCCCGGCGCGGACCAGCGGACCCGCTCGGGCCGTCTCCGCCATTCAGCGGCGAGCTCGTCGAAGACGGCCAGTTCCTCGGGAGCGAGGCGGGCGACCGCGACCCGGGCGGCGGCGACCGCGACGTCGACGGCCGGCGGCGCGGCATCCGATCGCTCGATACGGTCGGTCACGGGAACCACCCTTCGCCAGGTCGATCAGCTCGCCACTACGTCACCCAAGTCAACACGCCCCGGTCAACGACTTCGATCACCATCCCGACAGGGGTCGACATCTGCCCGGGGGTGACGGTGTCGGTCACGTGGACGGGGTAGGTGACTCTGCATCGCGAAGGTTCGCGGTCGAACAGGCGGTTTGCCGGCGCGGCGATGACGAACCGGCCGTCGGGCAGGACCCGGCCCCCGCGCCCGGGCTCTTCGCCTCCGTTCGGATTGCCCCGGTTGCCCGGTCCGGCGACGCGCGCCGTTGAGACGATCCGCAGGTGGGAGCGGAATCGGGTGAATGCGTGCCGGAGCGGCCGGTGCGGCGGCACCGGGTGGATTGGCGCCAGTGGGCCCCGCTGACCCTGCTCACCCTGGCCGTGCTGGTCGGTGCCGGGTTGTGGTCCGCCGGGCTGCGGGGTGCGGCCCAGCTGATCTGGGCGGCGGTGACCCTGGTGGCGCTGCTGCCGGCCGTCTGGTCGACGCTGCGACAGCTCTGGCATCGGCAGTTCGGGGTCGACGTGGTCGCCGTGCTGGCGCTGGTCGGCACCCTGCTGGTCCGCGAGTACCTGGCCGGCGCGGTGATCGCGGTGATGGTCGCGACCGGGCAGGCGCTGGAGGACTACGCCCAGCGCCGGGCCACCCGCGACCTGCGGGCGCTGCTGGAACGCGCGCCGCGGCAGGCCCGGCGGCGTACCCCGGACGGCGGGATCGAGGTGGTGCCGCTGGACCGGGTGGCGGTGGGGGACCGGCTGGTGGTCGGCCCCGGCGACGCGGTACCGGTGGACGGGACCGTGGAGGAGCCCGCCACGCTGGACGAGTCGGTGGTCACCGGCGAGTCGCAGCTGGTCACTCGCACCACCGGCGAGCAGGTGGCCAGCGGCGTGGTCAACGCTGGCGCCGGGTTCGGGCTGCGGGCGACGAAGAACGCGGCGGAGAGCACGTACGCCGGGATCGTCCGGCTGGCCGAGGAGGCCACCGCACGGAAGGCCCCGATGGTCCGGCTCGCCGACCGGTACGCCGCCGCGTTCGTGCCGTTCACCCTGCTGCTGGCCGGCGCCGCCTGGCTGCTGACCGGCCAGTTCCTCCGGGCGGTGGCGGTGCTGGTGGTGGCCACCCCCTGCCCGCTGCTGCTGGCCACGCCGATCGCGATCGTCTCCGGGCTGTCCCGGGCGGCCCGGCGCGGCGTGCTGGTCCGCGACGGCGGTTCGCTGGAGCTGCTCGGCCGCGCCCGGACCCTGCTGATGGACAAGACCGGCACGCTCACCGCCGGCCACCCCCGGGCCGCCGAGACGGTCGTCGCGCCCGGCGGCGACCGGGACGAACTGCTTCGCCTGGCCGCCTCCGTCGAGCAGCTCTCCCCGCACGTGCTGGCCGCGGCTCTGGTCCGGCAGGCCCGGGACCGGGGGCTGCCGCTGGCCGAACCGACCGACGTCACCGAGGAACCGGGGCGCGGGGTGACCGGCCGGGTGGAGGGGCGGATGATCCGGGTCGGCCAGCTCGTCGGCGATCCGCCCGAGTGGGCGCAGCAGGTACGCGAGCGCGCCGAACTGGCCGGCCACTCCACCGTCTGGGTCAGCGACGAGCGGGCCCCACTCGGGGCGATCCTGCTGGAGGACCCGGTACGCCCCGACGCCCGGCGGACCGTGCGGCGGCTGCGGGAGGCGGGGCTCCGCCGGCTGATCATGGTCACCGGCGACCGGCCGCGTACCGCCCGGCAGGTGGCGCAGACCGTCGGCGTCGACGATGTGATCGCCCAGTGCTCGCCGCAGGAGAAGGTGGCCCGGGTCCGGGCGGAGTCCCGGCAGGCGGTCACCGTGATGGTCGGCGACGGCGTCAACGACGCGCCGGCCCTGGCCGAGGCGCACGTCGGCGTGGCGATGGGCGCCACCGGAGCGACCGCCTCCGCCGACGTGGCCGACGCGGTGCTCACCGTCGACCGGCTGGACCGGCTCGCCGACGCCGTCGAGATCGCCCGGTACGCGCGCCGCATCGCGGTGCAGAGCGCCACCGTCGGCATGGGCCTGGCCGTCGTCGCGATGGCGTTCGCCGCCGCTGGCAGGCTGCCTCCGGTCGCCGGCGCGTTCCTCCAGGAGGGCATCGACGTGCTGGTCATCCTCAACGCGCTGCGCGCCCTCGGCGGCGGCGTGCGCCGCCGGGACGTCCCGCCGCGGACCCGGGAACTGCTCGACCGGTACGCCGGCGAGCACGTCGCGGTGCGGGGCGTGCTGGACCGGCTGCGCGACACCGCCGACCTGGTGGCGACCCGCCCCGACGCGCCGGAGTGCGTGCCGGCGCTGCGCGAGGTGCACCGCCGGCTGGTCGACGAGGTCCTGCCACACGAGGCGGCCGAGGAGCGGCAGCTCTATCCGGCCCTCGCTGGCCCGCTCGGCAGCGACGAGGCGACCTCGACGATGAGCCGGACACATGTGGAGATCAGCCGGCTGGTGGACCGGATCGGCGGCCACCTGGCGCAACAACCGGACGGTCGACTGCGCCGCGACGCGGTGCCCGACCTGCTGGCCACCCTGTACGGGCTGGACGCCGTGCTCCGCCTGCACCTGACGCAGGAAGAGGAGGACTACTTCTCCCTCGACCCACCGGACAGCCCGGCACGGTGACCGGCGTCGCCATTCCGCTCAGGCGGACCATCGGCTGCCGAGGATCGCGCTCGCCCGCCGGAGTTGGTGCGGGGTACGGTGGCTGCCGCCGTGGCGAGCGCGTGACGTAGTTGCGCCGCTTCCGCCTTACGACCGAGTTTGTCGAGCACATCGGCCTGGGTGCGGTGTGCCGACCACAGTTCCGGACCGAAGGTGTCCGGCTCCTGTTCGGCAAGGGGCCGGTACAGCGCGATGGCCTCGCGGACCGCCGAGAGTGCCTGGCGCAGCTCGCGTCCCACCCGGGCACGTACCCATGCGAATCCGTACAGTGCGTAGGGCAGGCCGGGCAGGTGGGCGGTCGGATGGCGTTCGGCGATACGCCGGTAGAGCGCTACTGCTTCTCGGCTGCTCTCCAGGGCTTCTCGCCGCCGGCTGACCCCCGCCAGTTCGGCGCCGGCGCGGGTCAGCGCCATGGCCAGGCCGGGCTGGTAGGCGGTCGGGTTGACCTCGGCGAGCCGTCGGTGGATGGTGACGGCCTCCTGGTGCGCGGCCAGGGCCTCCTGTCGCCGGCCCAGCTTCGACAGGAGCCGGCCGGGGCGGTCGAGCGACGCTCCGAGCGCGGGCAGGTACACGGCGGTGTCGGCCTCGGCGACCCGCCGGTACAGGTCGGCGGCGACCGCCGCGGCGGCGAGCGCCTCCTCGTCGCGGCCCAGCGCCGACAGGTGGAGGCTGAGGTTGTACGACGTCATCGCGAGTCCGGGCCGGTGCACGGCCGGGTTGATGTCGACCAGCCGCCGGTACTTGTCGGCGGCTTCTTCGGCAACGGCCAGCGCCTCGTCGTGGCGGCCCAGGTTCCGCAGGTCCAGACCGAGGGTGTTCAGCATCGTCGCGAGGCCGGGCAGGCGCGCCGGACTGTCCTGCGCCAGCCGCCGCTGAATGGCGACGGCTTCCTGCCCGGCGGCCAGTGCCTCTTCCCGCCGCCCCAGCTTCGCCAGGTGGACGGCGAGGTTGTGCAGCGACCCGGCGAGCAGTTTCGGGTCGGTGGACGGGTCGCTCTCGATCAGACCCCGCACCAGGTGGACCGCTTCCTGGGCCGCCGTCAGGGCCTCCTCAAGGCGCCCCAGGTCGCCGAGGAGCATGTTGAGGTTGTGCAGGCACGCCGCGAGCAGGGGCCGGAACACGGCCGGCTCGACGTCGGCCAGGTGTCGGAACAGGTCGACCGCTTCCCGGCCGGGAGCGAGCGCTTCGTGATGGCGGCTGCGTTCGGCCAGACGCTGGGAGAGGCTGTCCAGCGCTGCCGCGAGTTGCGGCAGGTGGGCGCGGTCGGCCTCGGCGAGCCGCCGGTACGCCTCGGCGGCATCCTGGGCGGGCACCAGCGCCTCGTCGTAGTGGCCGGCGTGGACGAGTCGCCTGCTGAGCCTGTCCCGCAGGTCGGCGAGGTCGGCGAGGTCGGTGGTGGCGGTGTCGGTGCGGCGGAGGAGCGCACGGGTGATCGCCGCGGCACCCGGCTCGAGGTCGAACTGCCGGTCGCGGGGTAGAAGTCGTTCGATGGCCTTGAGTGTGTCGAGTGGTAGGTGGGTGAGGTCGCTGAGGGCGATCAGGGCGGCGCTGCCGGCGTCGATGGCCAGTTTCGGGTCCGTGCGCAGCAGCGGGTGGACGGTGGCCGTGCCGAGGTGGGGCCAACGTTGCGTTGCCGAGGCGAGGAAGGTGATCGCGCGGGGCGCCCACGCCGGGGCTGCTCCGTCGGCGTCGCGGCTGAGCAGGGCGATCGCGGTGGGGGCCGCCCAGGGGAAGCTGCGGTGGTGGGCGGAGTGGCCGGCGACGGTGAGGGCGAGATAGTCCTCGGCGAGCCGGTCCGGGTACAGCGGCTCCAGCACCCGGGTCGGGTCGGCCGGTGGATAGCAGTTGCCGTGGTCGGCGAGGATGCGCTGCGGGTGGGTTTCCAGGTCGAGACCGGTGAGAATGGCCTTGCCGGTGGGATGGTCGACCGACCCGGTCAGCGCCGCGGTGAACACCGCCTGTGCCATGACGCTCGGCGGGCTCTCGTACTCCAGGTTGGTGGGGTGGCCGTCGTGGTTGCGGTGCTGGTAGAGACGTTCCCAGTGCTGGTGTTCGCGTTCCAGCAGGTAGCAGGTCAGTCCGGCCGCGTCGTCGGGTGGGCGTCGACCGTGGACGTGGGCGTCGACCGCGACGAGGGCGGCCATGTGGACGGCCAGGGTCAGGCCCAGGTCCGGATGGTCGAGCCGAACCGGCGGTTCGATGCCGCTGATGTCGGTGGCAGGGTAGTGGGCGGCGAACCCGTCACGGGCGGCGGTGAACATGCGGGCCCGGTCGCCGGCGGGAGCGAGCAGCGGGCCGAGACACTGGTGCGAGACGCCGGCTTGCAGATCGGTGAGGGTCTTGACGAGGGCGGGTGGGCAGGTCGGGATCCGGGCGAGCAGCAGGATGCGGGTGGCCACCCCGGGCTGGCCGAGCAGGGCGTTGCTGAGCAGCCAGTTCAGGTGGCTGGGCGGCCACCGGTCGGCGTAGTCGACGACGAGCAGCAGCCCGGCGGAGCCGTCCAGGCGTAGATCCTGGCTGCCGGGCTGGGGGATGGCAGCGCCCGGGCCGTGGGTGGCCGTGACGGTCTTCCAGCCGGCGGCGCGCGCTTCGGCGGCGAACTGGTCGGCCAGCCGGGTCTTGCCCTGCCCACCCGGGGCGTGCAGCCATCGGGCGGCCAGCCGCCGTCCGACGTCGGTACGCCAGGCGTGCAGCTGGGCGAGTTCGGTCCGGCGGCCGGTGAAGTCGACGACGGCGTAGCGGGCGTCGAGCATGCGGCTGGGCACGTCGAGCAGCCATACCGAGTCGGGCGGCCGGGCGGAGCGGTGGTCTTCCAGCACGTACAGGGGAGTGCCGTCGCCGAGGACGTGGATGTCGGCGCCGATCACGCCGTAGGCGAACCCGGCGGTGGCGGTGACATGCTGGACGTAGCGCGAGCCGACGGTGCTGCTCACCTGCCCGCCGGGTCGCCACTCGCGGGCGTCGGCGCCGCCTCGCCGTAGTGGTTGACGATGTTTCCGCCGCCCTGGACGCCCTGGGCGATCGCGCCGGGCGCGGACGCGTGAACCCGCTGCACCCAGGTCTGCTGGGGTGCGGACAGCTCGGCCAGGACGGCGGCGGTCACCGTGCGTAGCTCGGCGGCCACGGCGCTGTCGGCGCCGACCTCATCGGCGTGCTCGGCGAGCAGATCGGCCAGCCGAGTCCGCCAGGCCGGCAGCAGCTGCCGGCGGAGTTGGTCGCGATCGGCCGGGTCGGTCTGCTCCAGCATCTCGGCATCGGTGTCGAGCTGCGCCGCGACGAGCGCGGCCCGGCGCGGCCCGCTCCGCCGGAACAGCGCGACGACGCCGTCGCGGGCTGTCTGCCAGGCGTCGCTGGCGGCCGCGCCGACCAGCGCCCCCGCGCCGGTCGCCGCCAGCGACCCGATCCACGCCGCTTCCTCCACTGCCATTCTCCTTCTGACCTCCGCCGGTGTTCACCTGGCCAGGAGCCACCCGGGCCCGTGCGCCTGGTCCGGGACGCGGGCACAGCCATCCGGCGTCCTGTTCCGCAAGCCTCGACCGATCCAGGTGACGAGGTCAATCCGCTATACGACAACCCACCAGGTCGAGCCCGGGAGCAGGCGACCTGGCGATCGCGACCATTCGGCGGGAGTTCGCGGTCAGAGTCGACGGTAGCGGGCCCGGCGGGCCTGGAGGCGGTCCGCCGGGTCGACGTCGAGCAGGGTGGCCAGCTCGTGCGCCAGTACCGCCCCCAGCCGGTCGAGGAACGCCGCGGGCTCGTCGGCGGCGTCGGGTCGCTCGGCCACGATCCGGTCCACGATGCCCCTCGCCCGCAGGTCCTGCGCACGGATGCCCTGCGCGGCGGAGATCTCCGGCGCCCGTTCGACGGTGCGATGGAGGATCGCCGACGCGCCCTCCGGCGGCAGCGGCGAGAGCCAGCCGTGCGCTGCGGCGATGACACGGTCGGCCGGCAGGAGGGCCAAGGCGGCGCCGCCGCTGCCCTGACCCAACAACACGCACAGGGTCGGCACCGGCAGGGTGACGAGATCGGCAAGGCAGTGGGCGATCTCTCCGGCCAGGCCACCCTCCTCGGCCTGTGGTGACAGGGCGGCGCCCGGCGTGTCGACAACGGTGACGACGGGCAGGCCCAACTCCGCGGCGAGCTTGAACCCCCGCCGGACGGCCCGAAGGCCAGCGGGGTCGGGCGGGCTGTCGCGCCGGTCGTGTCCGACAACCACGGCGGGGGCCTCCCCGAAGCGGGCCAGCACCACGATCACACCGGCTCCGGTTTCGCCGCTCTGCGTACCGTGCAACGGCACGACATCCCGGCCGGCGTGTCTCAGCAGTCGGCGGATTCCGGGACGGTCTGCTCGCCGGGATCGTCGGACGGCGTCCCAGGCGGTGCGTTCGTCGGGCGGGTCTTCCGCCGGGACGGGCGGACGGGGGAGGCGGCGCGGCGCGCTGAGAGTGGCCAGCGCTCGCGCGGCCAGCGGCGCCACCTGCTCCGGCGCGACGACCGCGTCGATCAGACCGTGTCGGTGGAGGTTCTCGGCGACCTGCACGCCGGCCGGGAACGGCGAGCCGGTCAGCGCCTCGTGCACCTTCGGCCCGAGGAAGCCGATCAGCGCGCCCGGCTCGGCGACTGTCAGGTGCCCGAGGGACCCCCACGACGCGTACACGCCGCCGGTTGTCGGGTGCCGCAGGTAGACCAGGTATGGCAGCCCCGCGACCTTGTGCGCGGTGATCGCCTGGCTGATCTTCACCATCTGCACGAACGCGATCGAGCCTTCCTGCATCCGGGTGCCGCCGCTCGCGGGCGCGGCCAGCAACGGAATCCGCTCGGCGGTCGCCCGCTCGACGGCCCGGGTGAGCCGCTCGGCCGCCGCGACGCCGATCGAGCCGCCGAGAAATGCGAACTCGCCGGCGATGACGGCGACCCGCCGCCCGCCGAGCCGGCCCGCGCCGGTGATGACCGCCTCGTCGACTCCGGTGGCCCGGCGCGCGGCCGCCAGCGCCTCCGCGTAGTCGGCGTCGAGCGGGGTTGGGTCGGCAACGGGTTCGTCCCACGACTCCCAGGTTCCCGGCTCGATGACCAGATCGATCAGACCCCGTGCCGATCTCCTCACGCCGGGTCGACCTCCGCGTACGGGCAGTCGCCCGAGGGCCGGGCACGGCCCGGACCCCGGTCGAGGATGGGGTCGTCACCGGTGCGGCCGGTCCGCGGCGCCGCCCGGTGGGCGTCGGACGCCGCCTCGTCAACCTGGTCGCCAACCATGACGACACCGTAGTCGTCGCGGGCCCGGCGTCGCTCACCTTGTCCCACGCCACGTCCCGGACCGACCACCCAGGGCGGTGAGCGGATCGCCGCAGCGGACGTGGGTGGCGGAGCGGGGTCGGCCGAACTCCGCCACCCGGGCGTACGTGCTCAGTTCAGTCCGCCGTCGACGGCGCTCATCAGTGTTCCGGTGTCGCCGGACATCTCCCAGATCATCACGCCGAGCAGGCCCTTGGACTTCAGCCAAGCGGTCTTGCGCTGCAGAGACCAGGGGTCGTCGAACGTCCACCACTGGCCACCGGGCCCGGTGTAGCAGTACGTCGAGATCGACTGCTCGTCGTGGTGGACGGTGCAGCCCGGCACGCTGGCGATCAGGTTGCTGTAGCCCCGCGTACCGGCCTCCTCCGGGAACTGGCCGGGCGCCGCGCCGGTGGCGGCCTGCCATTCGCCGTGCACCCCGCCGTCGGTCACGCCCTGCCAGCCGCGGCCGTAGAACGGCAGCCCGATGGTGAGCTTGCGCGGGTTCACGCCGGCATCCAGGTAGGCCTGGATGGCGTCGGCATAGCTGAAGTGGACGGTGTACGGGTCCTGCGCGTCGGTGTAGAGGTTGGAGGCGTGGCCCGTCCGGTTCGGCTCCCATGAGTTGTCGCTGCCCGCGCCGTGGAAGTCGTATCCCTGCACGTTGGCGAAGTCCATGTAGTCGAACACGCTCGGGGTGCCGTCGGAGGTGCTGATGTCCCAGCCGGCAGCGATCTTCGCGGGGTCGGCCGGCGTGAACGCGGTCAACAGGTACCGCTTGCCGGTGGTCGCGCCCAGCTCATCGAGCTGCCGCCGGAACTCGGCGAACAGCAGCAGGTTGTTCGCCTTGTCCTGCGGGCCCCAGTGGTTGCCCGGGTGTCCTTCGGCGCCGGGCCATTCCCAGTCCAGGTCGATACCGTCGAAGATGCCGGCGGCCACGCCCGCGCCGCCGGCGCCGTTGTACGCCGGCAGGTCGCCCTTGATGTACATGTCGATGCAGGACTTGACGAACTTCTTCCGCGCCGCGTCGGTGGCCGCCGCGTCGGAGAAGAACTTCGAGTACGTCCAGCCGCCGAGCGAGATCAACACCTTGAGGTGCGGGTGCTTGGCCTTGAGTTTCTTGAGCTGGTTGAAGTTTCCCCGCAGTGGCTCCCAGCCGGTGTCGGCGAGCCCGTCGACGGACTGCGCAGCGCTCATCGGTCGGGCGTAGTCGGCGTCGGCGTCACCGGCGCCGGTGCCCTGGTCCGGGTCCTGCGGGTCGGGGGTGGTGCCCTTGGTGACGCCGTTGAGGCAGGTCAGGTTCACCGGGTCGAGGTTGGTGAAGGCGTAGTTGATGTGGGTCAGCTTCGCCGCCGCGCCGGTGGTGTCCAGGTTCTTGACGAAGTACTGCCGGCCGTAGATGCCCCACTGGACGAAGTATCCGACCCGGGCATGGCCGCCACCGCCGACCACGTCATCGGTCGTCGCGGTCGCCGCGTTGCTGGCCGCCGAGGCGTTGTCGTACCGGTCGCGGGCCTTCACCGTGAACGTGTAGGCCGTCGACGGCGCAAGCCCGGTCACTGTCGCGGTGGTGCCGGTGACGGACAGGGTCAGGGTGCCGCCCCGATAGACGTCGTAGCCGGCGATCCCGCTGGCGTCGGTCGAGGCGTTCCAGGCCAACGACACGCTGCTGGACGTCCTGCCCGTCGAGCGCAGGTTGCCCGGTGGACTTGGCGCCGTGTTGTCGTCGGACGGGTTGAGCGTGGTCACCGTGACCGGTGTGCTCGCCGCGGACCGGTTCCCACGAGTGTCCTTCGACGTCACGGTGAACGTGTACGCCGTGTCGGGGGACAACCCGGTGACCACAGCCGACGTGCCGGTGACGCTGGTGGCGAGGGTGCCGCCGCGGTAGACGTCGTAGCCGGCTACCGGGAAGTCCCCGCCGGCTGCCGCGTCCCAGGCCAGCGACACGGTCCTGGTGGTGCGGCCGGTCGAGCGCAGGCCGGTCGGGGGCGACGGTGGCCGGTCGGCGCTGCCGTCGCACTTGCTGCCGTTGATCCGGCAGTTGGTCGGGGTGCCCGGTCCCGAGGCGATGAACCAGAAGCTGTACGGCTCGGTGCTGCCACCGGGCTGGACCGATCGGTTGTAGTACTCGTTGACGACGGTCACGTGACTGCCGGACACGGTGGCCTTGCCGTTGTAGGAGCCGCTCATGGTGACGCCGGACGGTAGGTCGAACTCCAGCGTCCAGCCGGTGATGGCGGCGCTGGTCGGGTTCGCGACGACGTACCTGGACTGCCACCAGGAGCCGTGGTCGGCGCTGGAGAAGGTGGCGGTCAGGCCGGCGGCGGCTGCCGCTGGCGTGGCTGTGATGACGGCGGTGGGCAAGAGCAGCAGAGCGAGGGCCGCGACGGTGGCGCGGCGCGGTAGATGCATGGCGCGCTCCTTCTGACCTGGCGGGACCGGCGCCCGCAGCGATGGACGTCGCTCTCAGTAAAGTTTGTTAACAGTCCACCGTCAATAGTCGTCCATCGATGGATGTCGGAGTCGAGGCGACGCCGTCAGACTGGAGCAGGCCGGCCTGGAGGTGGCGGCGAGAGGTGCCACCGGTCGGCCCGCACCGATGGCACTGCCGCTACGGCCGGTCGAGGAACCGGCCGTAGCGGCAGTGACCTCCTCAGTCGACCAACTCGGCGAACTGGCGCAGCTGCCGTGGGCCGCCCTGGACCAGCAGGGTGGTGATCACCGTCTCGCGCCACCGCTGCAGCTCGTCCTTGATCTTCGCGGTCGGCCCGATCAGCGCGATGTCCTCCACCAGCGCGGTCGGTACGGCGGCGATCGCCTCCTGCTTGTTGCCAGCCAGGTACGCCCCGGTGATGACGTCGCACTCCCGCTCGTATCCGAGGCGGGTGATGACGTCCCGGTGGAAGTTGGCCGACTTGGCGCCCATGCCACCGACGTACAGTGCGACGAACGGCCGGATGCGATCGGCCGCCCGCTCCACGTCGTCGTCGACGACGATCGGCACGGTCGCGGCGATCTCGAACGTGTCCGGGCGGCGCCGGGCGCCCGGTCGGGCGAAGCCCTCGGCCAGCGCGGAGCGGTAGAAGCCGTCCGCCTTGGGGGAGAAGAACAACGGCAGCCAGCCGTCGGCGATCTCGGCGGCCAGCGCCACGTTCTTCGGCCCTTCGGCGGCGAGGAAGATCGGGATGTCGGCGCGCAGCGGGTGGACGGTGGACTTCAGCGGCTTGCCCAGGCCGGTGCCGCCGCGGTGCGGCAGCTGGTAGAACTCGCCGTCGTGCTCGACCGGGCCGGTGCGGGCGAGGACGGCGCGGATGATCTCGATGTACTCCCGGGTGCGGGCCAGCGGCCGGGGGTACGGCTGGCCGTACCAGCCCTCAACGACCTGCGGGCCGGAGGCGCCGAGCCCGAGGACGAACCGGCCACCGGACAGGTGGTCGAGGGTGAGCGCCGCCATCGCGGCCGCCGTCGGCGTGCGGGCCGACATCTGCATGATGTTGGTGCCCAGCCGCACGCGGGAGGTGCTGGCGCCCCACCAGGCGAGCGGGGTCAGGCAGTCCGATCCGTACGCCTCGGCGGCCCAGACCGAGTCGAAGCCGAGGCGGTCGGCCTCCGCGATGGCCTCCGTGACGCCGGCCGGGGGGCCGGAGGACCAGTAGCCGGTGGTGTACCCGAGTTTCATCGCGCGACCTTCCGTGTCACGGGGCGATGCCGTCGGCGGCGAGACCGGCGACGACCGCCTCGCTCAACGTGGTGACGGCGGACAGCGGGCGGACCATGACCGTGAACTCCTCGATCAGCCCGTCGTCGCCGAGCTGGAGCAGGTCGAGGCCGTGGATCTGCTTGCCGCGCACGGTCGCGCGGAAGATGAGGATGTGCGACTCGACCGGCCGGCCCGCCGTGCCGATCTCGGCCTCGCCGGCCAATTGCCCGACGTACCGGAAATCCTCGAACGTGCGTAGGAGCACGCCGAGGAGCCCGTGGACGGCCGGCGCCCCCTCGAACGGGGTGAACTTCACCGGACTGAAGAAGCGGACGTCCGGGCTGAACAGCCCCTCGAAGGCGGCCGGGTCCCCGGCCTCGACTGCGGCACGGAACCGCTCGACGGTCGTCACGGCGCGACCTCCCCTATAGTCAACGATAGGATTAGTCATATCACTGACTAGGCGACGAGGGAAGTGGGAGGTGTGACCGATGGCGTTGCGTCACGCCGTGCTGGCGGCACTGCTCGACGGCGAGTACAGCGGGTACCAACTGGCCAAAGCCTTCGACGTGTCGCTGTCGAACTTCTGGTACGCGGTGCCCCAGCAGCTCTACGCCGAGCTGGCCAAGCTGGAGCGCGAGGGGCTGATCGTCGGCCGGCAGGTCATCCAGCGGGACCGGCCCAACAAGCGACTGTTCACGGTCACCGACGCCGGCCTCGCGGAGCTGGCCGCCTTCGCCGCCACGCCGTCGAAGCCGTCGTCCATCCGGGAGGATCTGCTCGTCATGGTCCAGGCCGTCGACCGGCTGGACCCGGCCCCGGTCATCGCCCAGCTCGAGGAGCGCGCGGCCATGGCGGCGGCGAAGGTCGACCTCTTCGATCGGATGCTACGGCGGCTGCGTGGCCAGCGGGACGAGGAGACGTTCCTGCGCGAGGGCGACCGCATCGGGCCGTACCTGACGTGTCTGCGCGGCCGTCGGTTCGAGCAGGAGAACCGCGAGTGGTGCGAGCAGGTCGCGGCGCTGCTGCGCGCCCGCCCGACAGCCACCGACCCCGGCCCGTCCACCGTGCCTGACCACGAGGCGGCGCCGACCGCGCCCGCCTCGCCCCACCGGGACCCGAAGGGGCCGTTGGGGCGCCGGTAGCGCCGCAACGGCCCACCGTCGTCAGCCGTTGTCGATCAGGCTGGCGATCTCGTTGTAGATCACGTGTGCCTTGGCGCCCTGGTTCGACGGGCAGCCGCCGAGGTGGTGCAGGGCGATCACCCGGTGGCTGGCGTTCAGCACCGGCGAGCCCGAGTTGCCGCCAGAGGTGTCACAGCTGTAGCTGATGTTCCAGGTGTTGTAGTTCGCGTTCCGCACGGTGCACCTCGTGCCACCCTGGGCGTTCTCGTAGATCGACAGCCGCTTCGGGCTGCCGTCGCCGTGTCCGGGGATGTACATCTGCGCGCCGGTGCTGGTGGCGGTGGTCGCCAGGTACAGCGTGCCGAAGCCCTGGATGCTGGTGAAGTTGTTCACCGAGTACAGGGTGTAGTCGAGTTGGCTGGAGCCGCCGCTGCTCACCCGGTAGAGGGTGGCGCCGCTCACCTTGGTGCCGGGGCCAGGGTTGGCGCCGCCGCAGGTGGCGCACTGGTAGTTGAACTGCATCTCGCTGCCGCTGACAGTCGACTGCGTCGACATGCAGTGCTTGTTGGTCAGCATGCGGTTGGTGTTGCCGACCCGCCAGGTGGTGCACAACCCACCGCCGCTGATCAGCAGCCGCGCCACTGCGTTGCTGCGGGCGTACTCGCTGGGGTGGCTGTTCTGGTAGCAGACCACGTCGCGGCGGGCGTCGGTGCTGCAGACGGAGAGCGTGGAGAGGTTGTACTGCGTGATCTCCGTCCGGTCGTAGCCGCGCCAGAACCGGTCGATGGTCGCGGCCCTGCCTTGCGCGGGGCGGCTGCTGTGCAGCGTCACCACGGCGGTGTCGCCCTCCACCGACATCGCCCAGAAGCCCGGCTGTCCGTCGGTGGTGTAGTCCGAGCTGGTCGCCCGGTTCAGGTAGCGGTCGTACCGGTAGCTCTCCCGGCCGTCGGGGCTCGACACGGTGACGTAGTCGCCGTGAGCCAGTCGCAGTGAGCTGAAGTGCACCTTGACGTACGCCGCGCCGGGGTGCCGGATGATCTGTCGCCGGCCGTCGCGGGCGTAGGACAGTGAGCCGTCCACGGTGCGAAGTTCACCGACCGTGGTCACGCCCTCCGCCGAGAACTGATCCGATTCCGATGCCCGCTCGGAACGCGGTGCGAGCGGTTGAGCCGAGTACGCCTCGGCGGCGGGCACCGACACCAGGCTCAGCCCGAGTGTGCACGCACTGAACGTGACCGCCGCCGTCCGTAGGCGACGCAGGACCTGTCTCATTGTCGCTCCTCCCAGGAACCAGCACTAGAACGATAGATGTAAGTCTATCGATATAATGACGGTCTGCGGCACCCCGGAAAGGTCTGGACGGTTTCCTAGGCGCTCCGGTGCAGGTCCCGCACCTCAGGGAGCTGTGCGAAGCCGGCCGACCGGTAGGTGGCAACGGCGCCGACGTTGGAGCTCTCGGCGCACACGATCGCGCTCGACGAGCCCAGTGCCCGGAGGGCGGCCGCCGCGGCGACGGCGACCGCCTTGCCGTAGCCGTGTCCGCGATGGTCGCGGTGCACACCCACCGGTTCCAGCAACCCGGGCTTCCCCGGACCGGCGGACCACACCGTCGCGGTCGCCACCGCGGTGCCCTGGTCGTCGTACGCGACCAGGCACCGGGCGTCGGCGTACGGTGCTCCGGCGGCCATCGCGTGCCAGCGCTCGTCCGTGAAGGTCGACCTGTCGAACGACGCTCGCTGGACGGCGGACCGCACGTGCGCCCGCGCCGGGCCGATCACCTCGATCCGCACGCCGCAGCCCTCCACCGGCTCCGCGAGGTCGCGCCGCAGCGGTGTCCACGGCTCGTCGGCGTCCCACCCGTCATCGAACAGCAGCCCTTGGAACAATGCGCCACATCGTGCTTCGATGTAGACGTTCCCCTGCGGCAGGACGCCGCGCTCCGGCCGGGTCACGTCGGTGACCATCTGTCGGGCAAGCTCCTCGTCGTCCTGGGCGTCCGGCGCGATCGCCAGTCGTAACAGGCCGGGGCTGTCCAACAGCCCGATTGCGAGAATCTGTCCGTCACGGCTCCAGGTCCGGACCGCCGCGGCCGTCGCCTCGGCACCGAACCGCCAGTGCCAGCCCAGGTCCCCTGGGTGCAGCTGCATGGGCGCCCCGTCGTACTGCCACTCCCGCAGCACGCGCACGGCCTCGCTCAACCCATCGACTGCTGGCTCGCTCAACACGATCGACACGGTCTGATCAGACACCGTGGTGGCGCCATGCCGAAAGCGAATTAGCAACAGGCACGCGGGCGCTGCGATGAGCCGCACCGGGCGGCCGGCTCAGCCGATGGCGCCACCGCCTGCGGTTCGCCGGATCTGTTCTGCGCGGCCGCCAGCGCCCCGTGGCAGGTGCGGTCGGGTTGGTCGGCCGCCGGGCGTGAGGCCTGATCCTGCTTCCGGCCCCGGGTCGGGCGGACCTGGAGAACAGCGACGGACGACAGCACCAGGGCACCGCCGGCGAGCTGAACCGGGGTCAGGGATTCGCCGAGGGTGAGCGCCGCCAGTGCGGTGGTGACCACGGGTTCGAAGGTGGACAGGATGGCGGCGGTCGACGGACCGGTCCGCTTCAGGCCGGCGAAGAAGGTGAGCATCGCCAACACGGTGGAGACGCCGGCGATACAGGCCAGCCAGAACCATCCCGGCAACCCGAAGCCGAGGTCGACCCCGCCGGTGAACCCGGCGCGGGCGCCGAGGGTGCCGGCAGCCCCGGCCATCACCAGCGCGGACAGCACCACGGGCGGCAGCCGGTGCACGACGGTGTCCGCGACGAGGATGTAGATGGTGTAGGTGATCGCCGAACCGAAGGCCAGCAGCGCGCCGAGCGGGTGGAAACTCACCCCGCCGGCGCCGAGCAGGACCAGCAACGCTCCGCCCGACGCGGCCACCAGCGCGGCGGACCGTCCGGGGGTCAGCCGGTCCCGGCCGAGCAGGACCGCGGCCACGGTGACCAGGACCGGGTAGGTGTAGAGAATCAGAGACAACAGCGAGGCATCCATCAGCTGCAGGGCCGAGAAGAACAGGCCCGCCTGGGTCGCGTACCCGATCGCGCCCAACCCGATGGCGGTAGCCAGCACCCGGCCGTGCCCTGCCGGTGCCCGACCGGCCGGTAGGCCACCGTGTGCACCCGGTTCCGCTCGTCGTAGACCCGGCCGCAGGAGCAGGAGAACCCCCAGCAGCGCGGCCGCCAGGCTGAAGCGCACCAGCAGCAGAGCCCCCGGTGAGACGCCGGCGTCATAGGCGAACTTGCCGAAGATCGCCATGGCGCCGAAGCAGGCCGCGGAGACAAGACACAGTGCGGGACCCATGCGTCGAGCATCAACCACCGAAACCGTCAGGTCTAGCGATGATTGATGGAGCCAACTCATTAGGATTCCTACATGGTCGCGTTGGATCTTCGCCGCCTCCGCTTCCTCCGGGAGTTCGAGGAGCGGGGCACCCTCGGGGCCGTCGCCGCCGCTCTGGGCTACAGCCCGTCGACGGTCTCCCAGCAACTGACCCTCCTGGAGAGGGAGACCGGTGCCCGGCTGTTCGAGAAGGCCGGGCGCGGCGTCCGGCTCACCGACGCCGGGCGACTGCTGGCCCAGCATGCGCGCGTGCTGCTGTCGGCGGCGGAGGCGGCGGAGGCGGACCTGGCGGCCCTGGGCGGCGACATCCGGGGCACCGTGCGAGCCGGCGGCCTGCAATCGGCGGCTCGCCGTCTGCTGGTGCCCGCTGTGGCCCGCCTGACGGCCGACCACCCGCAGGTGCGCGCGGAGATCTTCGAACTCGAACTCGAACAGGCGCTACCCGGCCTGCGGCTGGGCGCGGTCGACCTGGTGATCGGCGACGAGTACGACGGCCACCCCCGGCCCCGGCCGGCAGGGCTACGCTTCGCGCTCCTGCACGAGGAACCGCTGAAGGTCGTGTTACCGGCAGCGCATCCACTCGCCACAACGGGAGGACCCGTGTCGGTCGCCGCGCTGCGATCCGACGTCTGGGCCGCCTCCGCCGAGGGGACCGGCCACCACGCCATGGTGGTCGGGACCTGCCGGTCCCTCGGCGGATACGAGCCCGACCTGCGGCACCGCGCCAGCGACGCCGACGTGCAACTCGAACTCGTCCGCGTCGCGGCAGCCGTCGCGTTGATGCCGGCGTTGACCCTACCGACCGGCGATCCCGCTCTGGCGATCCGTGACGTTGCCGAAGCCACCCTCCGGCGCCGCCTGGTCGTCGTCACCCGAGACACCCCGCCGGCTCCCGCACTGACCACCCTGCTGGCAGCGGTGACGGATCAGATACGCAAGATCAACGGAGATCCGGATCAGCTACCGTCGAGGTGAGCACGGCCTCAGTCAGGTTCGCGGTGCAGCCGTTCATCCCCCGGCCGTTGCTCAGAAGTCGTCGTCGAAGCTGACGCTTCCGGTGACGCCCACCTGGTACGCCGACACGCGCCGCTCGAAGAAGTTCGACAGTTCCTGTACGTCCTGCAGTTCCATGAACGCGAAGGGGTTCGTCGAGCCGTAGAGCGGTGCGATGCCGAGCTGGGCGAGCCGGCGGTCGGCGACGTGCTGCAGGTACAGCCGCATGTCGCCCAGGGAGAGCCCGGAGACGCCCTGTTCGAGCAGGTCCTCGGCGAACTGGACCTCGCACTCGACCGCCTCGGCCAGCATCTCCCGGACCCGCTGGACCAACTCGTCGTCGAACAGGTCCGGCTCCTCACGCCGTACGGTGTCCACCACGTCGAAGGCGAACGCCATGTGCATCGACTCGTCGCGGAACACCCAGTTGGTGCCGGAGGCGAGGCCGTTGAGCAGGCCCCGGGAGCGCAGGTAGTAGACGTACGCGAAGGCGCCGTAGAAGAAGAGGCCCTCGATGCACGCGGCGAAGCAGATCAGGTTGAGCAGGAACGCCCTGCGGTCCTCGCGGCGCTTCAGCTCGCGCAGCTCGAAGACGGAGTCGATCCAGCGGAAGCAGAACTCGGCCTTGCGTCGGATGGACGGGATGTTCTCGATCGCGGCGAACGCCGCGAAGCGTTCCTTCTCGTCGGGGACGTACGTGTCGAGCAGGTTCAGGTAGAACTGGACGTGCACGGCTTCCTCGAACAGCTGCCGGGACAGGTAGAGCCGGCCCTCGGGGGAGTTGACGTGCTGGTAGAGGTTGAGCACGAGATTGTTGGCGACGATCGTGTCGCCGGTGGCGAAGAACGCGACCAGGCGGGACACCAGGTGCTGCTCGGCGGGGGAGAGCCGGGCCAGATCGGCGAGGTCGGAGTGCAGGTCGACCTCCTCGACGGTCCAGGTGTTCCTGATCGCGTCCTTGAACCGGTCGAAGAAGTGCGGGTAGCGCATCGGGCGCAGGGTCAGATCCATGCCGGGGTCGAGCAGCATGTGCCGGGTGCCGGTACGGGGTTCGGACGTCGTGGTCACTGGCAGGCCTCGCAGCTCTCGGGGTTCTCCAGGGAGCAGGCCAGCGCCTCGGCGTCGGCGGCGACGACCGGAGGCGCGACCGCCGTGGGCGCGACGGCGACGGTGGCCTGCTGGATCCGCGTCGCGGGACGCGAACGCAGGTAGTAGGTGGTCTTCAGCCCGGACTTCCAGGCGTACAGGTACATCGACGACAGCTTGCCGATGGTCGGCGCCCCCATGAACAGGTTCAGCGACTGCGACTGGTCGACGTACGGTGCGCGGGCGGCGGCGAGGTCGATGAGTGCCCGCTGGGGGAGTTCCCAGGCGGTGCGGAACAGTTTCCGCACGTCGGTGGGCAGGTCGGTGATCCCCTGCACCGATCCCTCGGCGCGCTTGATCTGGTCGCGGATCTCCGGCGTCCACCGTCCCCGTGCCTTCAGCTCGCGGACCAGGTACGTGTTGACCTGGAGGAACTCGCCGGACATGGTCTCGCGTTTGAACAGGTTGGACACCTGCGGCTCGATGCACTCGTAGCAGCCGGCGATCGAGGCGATCGTGGCGGTCGGCGCGATCGCGACCAGCAGCGAGTTGCGCAGGCCGTGCGCGGCGATCGCCGAACGCAGCGCCGCCCACCGCTCGGTCTGGGCGGGTTCGACACCCCACAGGTCAGGGTGCAGCTCACCGCGGGCGGCGCGGGTCTCGGCGTACGCGGGATGCGGGCCGAACCGCTCCGCCAGGCCGGCCGACGTCTCCAGGGCGGTCAGGAAGATCTCCTCCTGTACCCGGGTGGACAGCTCCTTCGCCTCGGCCGAGTCGAACGGCAGGCGCAGGGTGAACAACGCGTCCTGCAGGCCCATCAGGCCGAGCCCGACCGGCCGCCAGCGCGGGTTCGATGCCGCGGCCTGGTCGGCCGGGTAGTAGTTGATGTCGATCACCCGGTCGAGGAAGACCACCGCGGTGCGTACGGTCGAGCGCAGCTTCTCCCAGTCGACCCCGTCCCCGGTGACGTGCGCGCCGAGGTTGACCGAGCCGAGGTTGCACACCGCGGTCTCGGTGTCGCTGTTCACCTCGAGGATCTCGGTGCACAGGTTGGACAGGTGGATCGTGTTGCCCGGCACGCCGGTCTGGTTGGACAGCCGGTTCGACGGGTCCTTGAACGTCATCCACCCGTTGCCGGTCTGCGCCAGCGTCCGCATCATCCGCCCGTACAGGTCCCGGGCCTTGACCGTCCGGACCGCCTTCTTCTCGGCGATCCGGTAGGCGGCGTCGAACTCCTCGCCGTACAGGTCGGGCAGCTCCGGCGCGTCGGAGGGGTCGATCAGCGACCAGTCGCCGTCCGCCTCCACCCGGCGCATGAACTCGTCCGGGATCCAGTTGGCGAGGTTCAGGTTGTGCGTACGCCGGGACTCCTCCCCGGTGTTGTCCCGCAGCTCCAGGAACTCCTCGATGTCCGGGTGCCACGGCTCCAGGTAGACGCAGGCCGCCCCCTTGCGACGGCCGCCCTGGTTGACCGCCGCGACGCCGGCGTCGAGGGTCTTGAGGAACGGCACGATGCCGTTCGACCTGCCGTTCGTGCCGCGGATCAGCGCGCCCCGGCCGCGTACCCGCGACCAGGCGATGCCGATGCCGCCGGAGAACTTCGACAGCTTCGCCACCTGGTGGTACCGCTCGTAGATCGAGTCCAGCTCGTCCCGTGGCGAGTCGACCAGGAAGCAGGACGACATCTGCGTGTGCCGGGTGCCCGAGTTGAACAACGTGGGTGAACTCGGCAGGTACGCCAGCGACGACATCAGCCGGTAGAAGCGGATCGCCTCGCCCGGCGTCCCGGACAGCCCGCAGGCCACCCGTAGCAGCCAGTACTGCGGCGTCTCCACCACCAGCCGCGACTCGGGGTGGCGCAGCAGGTAGCGGTCGGCGACCGTGCGCAGCCCGAAGTACTCGAACCGCAGGTCACCGACAGGGTCCACGGCGTCGTCGAGCTTGCGGGCGTTGCGGGCCACGAACGCGGCGGTGTCGTCACCGATCAGGCCCAGCCCGTGGGCGTACCGGATGGACTGGCTGAAGCTCGCCACACCCTGCCCGCGGACCTCCTTGTCCACGTACGCGGCCAGCAATCGCGCCGCCAGTTTCGAGTACTGCGGCTCCTCGCCGATCAGCTCCGCCGCCGTCTGGATCGACAACTTGTCCAGCTCCGCGGTCGTCGCCCCGTCGTAGAGACCACTGATCGTCTTCGTGGCGACCCGCAACGGGTCCACCTCGTCCAGGTCGGCCACCCACCGCTCGACCGCCTTGACGATCTTGTTGACGTCCACCGGCTCGGCGTCGCCGTTGCGTTTGCGGACCTGCATCACCTGCCGGCGCGGCTCCGGTGCGCCCGCGCCGGACGCGAGCCTCTCCTGTACGACCGTCATGACCTCTCCTCGCGCTGTCTCCGATGGCCCTCGGACGCGGGAGAACGCCAACGGACCCGACGGACGGCAGGCCCGGCTGCTGGCGTCGGTCGTCCCGCGCGACCTCCGACCGCCGCGCGCACAGGCGCACGGCGCGCTGGCAGGTCTTCGGACTCGCGGGCCTGACCGGGGTCGCCGGTCGCCTACTGGCCGTCGCTTCCCAGGCCCGATCAGGCCCAGTGCTCGATGACGGCGGTCGTTCCCACTCACCGCTGCGGGGCAGCCCCGGACTCGCACCGGGTTCCCTCTTGCCTCGACCGCCCCTGCGGGAACGGCCGAACCAGCTGCGGGGAACACCATATATGCCGACACCGTCGAGCAAGCAACACTAGATGTCGCGTCGGCGTGTCAGCTTCGTCTCACCCGATCATCCACCTCTCCCGGCGGCCACCGGCCCGGTTGGGTAGCGTCCCGGTCATGAGTGAGGACACCTTCCGCTCCGTCGAGATCGAGCGCACCAGCGTCGGGCGGTACGTCGCGCGGAACGTCCGCGGCGGATCGCTGCCGATGGGCGCGGGTGAGGACGCCAGCTTCACACCGGTGGAGCTGCTTCTGGCGGCCATCGGCGGTTGCACCGCGATCGACGTGGACCACATCACCAGCCGCCGCGCCGAGCCGACCCGGTTCACCGTCAAGGTCAGCGGCGACAAGGTCCGGGACGAGACCGGAGGGAACCGGATGCGGAACCTCACGGTCGAGTTCACCGTGGAATTCCCGATGGACGAAGACGGCGACAAGGCGCGTGCGGCGCTGCCCCGGTCGCTGCAGCAGTCGCACGACCGGCTCTGCACCGTCTCCCGTACCGTCGAACTCGGCACCCCCGTGTCGACCGTCGACGCTTCCGGCCGAGCCGGGAACTGACGCTACGGCCGCCCGGGACATCGCGGCTCGTGGTTGCTCCCCCGGGACACCGGCCGGTGACACGGTGGGGGGAGCGGCTCTCCGCGTTCCTTACCGCAGTTGCGCGTGGCCCTGCTGGCGCTCGCCCGCCATCACGGACCGCCGGTGGACGAGGGCGACCTCAACCGCCCGTTGCCAGAACATTTAAGTATGTTTATAGTTCGATTGCGGTAGGCCGAGGCGCCGTCCCGGCGTCGACCGCGCGAGCTGTTCGGGCGACGTCTCCACCGGAGGACCTGTGAAGCTGAACGTCAGGAATCTCGTCCTGGCGGGCGTCGTCGCGGTCATGGCGGCGGTCCCCGTGGCCGTCGGCGCCACCGCGGCCGCGGCGGCCACACCGACCGCGACCTTCGTCAAGACCTCCGACTGGGGATCTGGTTGGGAGGGCCGGTACACCATCACCAACCGGGGCGGCAGCACCCTCGACTCCTGGCGCGTCGAGTTCGACCTGCCGGCGGGTACCAGCGTGGGCTCGTACTGGGACGCGTTGATGACCCGGGACGGGCAGCACTACAGCTTCACCAACCGGTCCTGGAACGGCACGCTCACTCCCGGCACCTCGGTGACGTTCGGCCTTCTCGGCAACGGGTCCGGCAGCCCCACCGGTTGCCGGCTCAACGGTCAGCCGTGTGACGCGACCCCACCGCCGACGACCAGCCCACCACCGCCTCCACCGACCACCGCGCCTCCCGCCGGCACGCCGGTGGCGGCGAACGGACAGCTCCAGGTCTGCGGACGGCATCTGTGCAACCGGACCGGCAAGCCGATCCAACTGCGGGGGATGAGCACCCACGGCCTCCAGTGGTACGCCAACTGCGTCACCCCCGCCTCCCTCGACGTCCTCGCGCAGGAGTGGCGGGCGGACGTCCTGCGGATCTCGATGTACGTCCAGGAGGGCGGCTACGAGACCGATCCGCGCCGCTTCACCGACCTGGTCCATCACTACATCGAGCTGGCCACCGCCCGCGGCCTCTACGCGATCGTCGACTGGCACATGCTCACCCCGGGGGACCCGAACCACAACCTGTCCCGGGCCCGTACCTTCTTCGCCGAGATCGCCGACCGCCACCGCGACAAGACGAACGTCCTCTACGAGATCGCCAACGAGCCGAACGGCGTCAGCTGGAGCGCCGTCAAGAGCTACGCCGACCAGGTCGTCCCCGTCATCCGCCAGCGGGATCCGGAGGCCGTGGTGCTCGTCGGAACCCCCGACTGGTCGTCGCTCGGTGTCTCCGGGACCGGTGGTGGCGTCGACACCATCGCCGCCAACCCGGTGGCCGCGACCAACATCATGTACGTCTTCCACTTCTACGCCGCCTCGCACGGCGACCGGTACTACGACACGTTGGCGCGCGCGGCGGACCGGCTCCCGATCTTCGTGACCGAGTTCGGCAGCCAGGAGGCCTCCGGCGACGGTCCGAACAACTTCACGACGACCCAGCGCTACCTCGACCTGCTGGCGAGCAGGAAGATCAGTTGGGTGAACTGGAACTACTCCGACGACTTCCGCTCCGGCGCGGTCTTCACCGGCGGCACGTGCGGTAGCGGGCAGTTCAGCGGTACGGGCCGGCTCAAGCCGGCCGGCAGTTGGGTGCGCGAGCGGATGCGCACGCCGGACGACTTCTGACCGTCCCGGCACCCTCGGTCGTCGACCGCTCGGCCGTGCGGGTGTCACGGCTGAAGTGACGCGATGGTCTCCACGAGAACGTCCGGTGCCTCCCAGTTCAGCATGTGTCCGGCGTCGGGCACGGTCACCAGCCGCGCTCCGGGCACCCCGGCGGCGAGCCGGTGCGAGTGGCTCGGGGGCGTCGATCGGTCCGCCGAGCCCACCACGACGACGGTCGGTACGGTGATCTCGCCCAGCCGGGGATAGTGGTCCTCCCGGCTGAAGGCCCGCACGATCGGGATGAGCGGCTGGTGGTTCTGCCGGACGAAGACCTCGCGGAACACGGAGATCATGGCCGGTGACGGCCGGGTGCCGCACTGCGCGGCTCCGAACAGCACACCCCCGGTACGGGTACGCGCGATCCGCTGCAGGACACCGGTCTCCAGCAGCGGGATCTGCAGCCGGTTCTGTGGTGCCCGGTCGAGGATGCGGCCCGCCCAGGTGGCGAAGAGCACCAGGCCGCGCAGCCGCGCGGCCAGTTCGGGGTGGTCGAGCACGGCACGGATGGCGACGAACCCGCCCATGGAGTGGCCGACCAGTACGCCGTCACGCACGTCGAAGCGATCCAGGACGGCGGCGTAGTCGGCCGCCATGGGTTCCGAGCCGACACCGTCGGAGCCGAGCGTCGAACGTTCGTGGCCGCGCTGGTCGAAGGCGATGACCCGGTGACCGCGGGCGAGCAGGCTGTCCCACACCACGTTCCACTCCAGCAGCGAGACCCCGTATCCGTGCGCGAGCACGACCGGCGGGCCGTCTCCGGCGACGATCGCGCGCAGCACCGTTCCGTCCGGACGCGGAACGAGCACCTCCTCGCCCTGCGGCTCCCGGGCGAGCCGGTCGTACGGGAAGGGGTCGGGGTTGCGTTCGATCCTGGCGACCGCCGCCCGCGCCGCCGCGATGGTCGCGGCGCCGAGCAGCGCGACGGCCGTGCCGCCGGGGATCCGGGCGCGGCGCACGCTCAACGCCGCCCGAACCGGAGCGGCAGGCTCTCCGGTCCGTGGATCGCGGTGGGCGGTCGCCAGGTCACGGGGCCGGCAATCGACGGCGGCGGCAGGTGGCTGCTGAGGGCGATCAGCGACTCGGCCAGTTCGACGCGGGCGGCCGGCGCGCCGATGCAGTAGTGCGGTCCACCGCCGAAGGTCAGGTGGGGTACCGGCCGGTGGATCGTGATGTCGAAACGGTCGCTGTCGCCGACAACGCGCGGGTCGCGGCTGGCGGCGTGCGTGCCGAGCAGCAGGAAGGTGCCCGCCGGGACGTGGACACCGTGCAGGTCGAGGTCCTCGACGGGGAACCGGAAGATCGTCGGTACCGCCGGCGCCCACCGCATCACCTCCTCCACGGCCTGTGGCGCGAACTCCGGACGCTTCGCGAGCAGCCGCCACTGGTCGGGATACTCGCTGAACGTCGCCAGCGCCTGACCGAGTTGGTTGCGGGTCGTGTCGTGCGCGGCGAACACGAGGGTCAGGGCGAGGTTGCGCAGTTCTTCGGTGCTGAGCCGGTCCCCGCTCTCCTCGGCGGCGATGAGCGCCGACAGGAGGTCGTCCCGCGGCTCCGCGCGGCGCTGTTCGATCAGTGAGTCGACGTACGCCCGCAGCCCCACGACGGCCTCCTCCACCCGCGTACGCAGCTGCGGCAGGGTGAAGCTGTAGACCAGTCCGACCTCTGTCGACCAGCGGCGGAACAACCCGTAGTCGGTTGCTGGGACACCGAGCAGCGCGCACATCACCCGCACCGGCATCGGGTCGGCGAAGTCGGCCATGAACTCGCACTCGCCCCGCTCGGCGATCGCCGCGGTCAGCCTCGTGGCGGTGTCCCGCATGAACGGCCGCAGGCCGTCGATCATCCGGGGCGAGAACGCCTTGCTGACCAGGCGCCGCAGGCGTAGATGGTCGGCGCCGCGCTGGTGCAGGATCATCGGTACGAACCAGTCGTGCAGTGGTCCGTCGGAGATGCCCATCAGCTCCAGGTAGCGCTCGCCGCTCTGCGCCAGCCGCGGGTCGCGGAGCAGTTGATGCATCTCGGCGTGGCGCAGCACGATGAGTCCCATCGGCGTCGTAGCACACCAGCTGGCCTGACGTGCCGCGGCGACCGCGGGGGAGTCGAACCGGAAGCCCGGCGCGGTGATGTCGAGGAACGGAAGATCCACTGCGGGGGTCGTCGTCATCGTCACTCCTGATCGATTGATCTAGGCGCATGAACCGATGCCGCGGCCACCGTAGCCACCCGCCCTCGGCAGGCGACACCCCTTGTAATCAACATTTCACGATGTGTCACGCAGTTGCTTCCGTTGCGGCGTGAACGTAGCTTGACTACAAACCGACCGGTCGGTACGCCCAGCCGGTGGTGGCCGTGTCGAGCTGCGGCCCGAGCCTGTCGCCGTGCACGTTCAGCCATCCGTCAGCCGCGAGAATCGAGGGACCGCCGAGATGAAGCGCATCAACCGTCAACTGCTCCTGGCTGCGCGTCCCGTCGGGCTGCCCCGGCCGACCGACTGGAAGCTGACCGAGGTGCCGGTCGGGGAGCCGGGCGAGGGTGAGTTCCTCGTGCAGGTGCGGTACCTCTCGCTCGATCCGGCGATGCGGGGCTGGATGAACGCGGCCAGGTCGTACATCCGGCCGGTCGAGATCGGCGAGGTGATGCGCGCCGGCGCGGTGGGCCGGGTCGTCTCCTCGCGGCACCCCGGCTTCGCGGTCGGCGACCACGTGTCCGGCGCCTTCGGCGTCCAGGAGTACTGCGTGTCGGACGGGCGCGACGTCACCATCGTGGACCCCGCGCTCGCACCGCTTCCGGTCTATCTCGGCACCCTCGGCATGACCGGTATCACGGCCTACTTCGGCCTGCTCGACGTCGGCCGCCCGCAGCCCGGGCAGACCGTCGTGGTCTCCGCGGCGGCCGGCGCGGTCGGCAGTGTGGTCGGCCAGATCGCCAAGCTCCTGGGCTGCCGGGTCATCGGCATCGCCGGCGGCGAGCAGAAGTGCCGACTGGTGGTCGACGAGTTCGGGTTCGACGCGGCGATCGACTACCGGTCCGAGGATGTGCAGAAGGCGCTACGCAAGCACGCCCCGGACGGGGTGGACGTGTTCTTCGACAACGTCGGCGGCGACATCCTCGACGCGGTGCTGACCCGGCTGGCTCGAGGTGCCCGCATCGTCATCTGCGGCGCCATCTCCCAGTACAACAACACCGAGCCGGTCAAGGGACCGAGCAACTACCTGTCGCTGCTCGTGAACCGCGCCTCCATGACGGGAATGGTCGTCTTCGACTACGCCGACCGGTACTCCGAGGCCGTCGCGAAGCTGGCCGAGTGGTTGGCGGCCGGCCAACTGCGCTCGATGGAGGACGTTGTTTCCGGTGGGGTGACCGCGTTTCCCGAGACGTTGCTCCGGCTGTTCCGCGGTGAGAACCTCGGCAAGCTGGTGCTCCAGGTCGCGGAGGAGTAGGGGATGCCAGCCGTCGAACCGACCGACCGGAAGGGGCCCGCGATGGCGGAGACGACCGCGACGCGCACCGCGTACCGCACCTGTCCGCTCTGCGAGGCCACCTGCGGCCTGGCCCTTACCATCACCGGCGATCGGGTCACCCACGCGCGGGGCGACCACGACCACGTGTTCAGCCACGGCTTCGTCTGCCCGAAGGGAGCCGCGTTCCCGCAGCTCCTCGCCGACCCGGACCGCCTGCGCCGGCCGCTGCTGCGCGTCGACGGCACGCTGCGCGAGGTCGGCTGGGAGCAGGCGTTCGCCGCCGTCGCGGCCGGACTCGCCGCCGCCCGGTCGGGCGGCCGGGACGCCGTCGCCGTCTACCTCGGCAACCCCAACGTGCACACCATGGCCGGCGGGCTGCATGTCGGTCCCCTCGTACGGGCCCTCGGCACCCGCAACGTCTACTCCGCCAGCACCGTCGACCAGATGCCCAAGCACGTCTCCTCGGGCTATCTCTACGGCGACCCGAACGCCATCCCGGTGCCCGACCTCGACCGCACCGACCTGCTCGTGCTGCTCGGCGCCAATCCCTTCGAGTCCAACGGCAGCCTCTGCACCGCCCCCGACTTCCCCGGCCGGCTCAGGGCGCTGCAGGCCCGCGGCGGCCGGTTCCTCGTCGTCGACCCCCGGCGCACCCGCACGGCCGCCGCCGCCGACGAGCACCTGCCCATCCGGCCCGGCACGGACGCGCTGCTGCTCTTCGCCGTCGTGCACACCCTCTTCGACGAGGACCTCGTACGGTTGGGGCGGCTGGCGGAGCACGTGACCGGCGTCGACGCCGTCCGGGACCTGGCCGGGGCGTTCGCGGCCGAACGGGTGGCCGACCGGTGCGCGGTGCCCGCGCCGCGCATCCGCCAGCTCGCCCGCGAGCTCGCCGCCGCTCCCGCGGCGGCCGTCTACGGCCGCATCGGCACCTGCACCGTCGCGTTCGGCACGTTGACCAGCTGGCTGGTCGACGTGGTCAACGTGCTCACCGGCAACCTGGACCGGCCGGGCGGGGCGATGTTCCCCCTCGCCGCCCACCAGCGCCCCCGCGCCGCCGGGCCCGGCCGGGGCTTCCGCACCGGACGCTGGACCAGCCGGGTACGCCGCCTGCCGGAGGTCAAGGGCGAACTCCCCGTCGCCACGCTCGCCGACGAGATCGAGACACCGGGGGAAGGCCAGGTCCGGGCGCTCATCACCATCGCCGGTAACCCCGTTCTCTCCACCGCCAACAGCCGGAGGCTGGACCGCGCCCTCGCCTCGCTCGACTTCATGGTCAGCGTCGACCCGTACCTGAACGAGACCACCCGGCACGCCGACGTGGTCCTGCCGCCGCCCGATGCCGCCCGCACCGGCCACTACGACTTCGCGTTCCTCACCCTGGCCGTCCGCAACGTCGCCAGCTACTCGCCCCCCGCCCTGCCGCCGGAAGCGGACAGCCTCGACGAGTGCGACATCCTCGCCCGGCTCACCCTGATCGCCGCCGGCCGGGGCGCCGACGCCGACCCGGCGGAGCTGCACGAGCACCTGCTCGGCCAGACGCTCGCCGACGCGGCCGAGACGTCGGGCCGGCCGGCGGCCCAGCTGCGTGCCCTGGTCACCGGGGACCGGCCGGCCGAGCGCCTGCTCGACGCGCGGCTGCGGCTCGGCGCCTACGGCGACCAGTTCGGAGCGCGACCGGACGGCCTGTCCCTGGCCCGGCTCCTCGACCACCCGCACGGCGTCGACCTCGGGCCGCTGCGACCGCGGTTGCCGGAGGTGCTGCGCACGGCGAGTGGGACCGTCGAGCTCTGCCCGTCGCCGATCGCCGCCGACGTGGCCCGGCTCCGTGCGGCGCGCGACGCGCCACCGGACGGATTCGTCCTCGTCGGGCGCCGGCACCTGCGGTCGAACAACAGCTGGATGCACAACGTGCCCGCGCTGGTGAAGGGGCGCGACCGCTGCACGCTGCAGGTGCACCCGGAGGACGCGACCCGACTCGGGCTCGACGCCGGGGACGCCGCGCGGGTCTCCTCCCGGGTCGGGTCGGTCGTCGTGCCCGTCGAGCTGACCGCCGACACGATGCCCGGCGTGGTCAGCATGCCGCACGGCTGGGGACACGACCTCCCGGGCACGCGCCAGTCGGTGGCCCGCGCCCACGCCGGCGTCAACAGCAACGTACTCACCGACGAGGCGGCCGTCGATCCGCTGTCGGGCAACGTCGTGCTCAACGGCATCCCGGTGCGTGTCGAGCCCGCCTGAGCCGCGTACGCTGGCCCACCGGGGGGCCGGCGGCCCGGAAGGGAAGGCGACGTGGGGCGTACGGTCGGCGGCGAGGCACTGCCCCAGCGGCTGCTGGCGGTCGCGACCCGGCTGTTCGCGGAGAAAGGCTTCGAGAAGACCTCGGTGCAGGAGATCGTCGAGGCGGCCGGAGTCACCAAGGGCGCGATGTACCACTACTTCGCCGCCAAGGACGACCTGCTCCAGGAGATCTACCAGCGGCTGCTGCGTATGCAGCGCGAGCGCCTGGAGACCATCATGGCCGGCCCGCAGCCGGTGGCGGAGCGCCTGCACGCCGCCGCCGCCGACGTGGTCGTCACCGCGATCGCCAACCTCGACGACGCCACCATCTTCCTGCAGTCGATGCACCTGCTGTCCGCCGACCGCCGGCGCGCGGTGCGGGCGGCCCGCCGCGAGTACCACGAGCGCTTCCGCTCGCTGGTCGAGGAGGGGCAGCGCGCCGGAACCTTCCGTGCCGACGTGCCGGCCGACCTGGTGGTCGACTACTTCTTCGGCGCGGTGCACCATCTCGGCGCGTGGTTCCGCAGCGGCGGCCGGCTCACCGCGGAGCAGGTCGGCGACCACTTCGCCGATCTGCTCCTGGCCTCACTGCGGCCCGAGGCAGCCCGCTGACCGTGGTCGCCAGGTGACAGCCGGCGGCGTCACCGCCGGTCAGAAGAGCGCGGCGAGGAGCCTCGACCGGGTGTCCGCGGGGTCGACCACGTCGTCGAGTTCGAGGGCTCGCGGCGGCGGAGAGCGCCTTGCCGCGGGCGTAGGCGAGCGCCACCAGTTCGTCGTAGCGGCGCCGGCGCTCGGCGTCGTCGGTGATGGCCGCCAGTTCCCGGCGGTGCGCGAGCCGGACCGCCCCCTCCGCAGGAAGCGGGACGCCTTGCCGGCGGCGGTGGCGTCGATCGCGCCGGCACGGTGCAGCGGGTTGTTGGCGATCGCGCCGACCGGACGCCCGCCGAGGCGGGCGGACGCGGTCACCAGGGACCGGCCGTGCCGCTCCCGGAGTTCGAGAACCGAATCCACGTCGAACAGCAGCCGCATGACGTCGCGTACGTCGTAGGCCCGGCGCCGGTTCTCCGGCATGGCGCGGCGCGGCCGGCGCTGGTCCTCGTGGCTCCCGTGCGCCGGTCGCCCGTCCGCGTAGCCCAGCACCAGCCGGGCCAGGCGTACGGCGTCGGCGTCGTCCGCCGCGCTGTCGCGGGAGCCCCGGTGGATGCAGGTACTCCACACCTCGGGCGTCCGTTCGAGGTCCCACCTGTCTACCCATTGACGCACATGCCGGCGGCTCGCTACCGTCGCCGGACGCAGAACATACCGACTGGTCGGTACGGCGTCCGGCGAACGTGACCGAGCGAACGTGGAAAGCCCGAGGTGACGATGAGCCACCCACCATCCGGCACCCCCGCTGGCATCGACCTGGCGCTGCACCGCGTCGGCGTCCGCTTCGGCGGGGTCGTCGCACTCGACGACGTCTCTCTGCGGATACCCGCCGGCCGGATCGTCGGCGTCATCGGACCCAACGGAGCCGGAAAGACGACGTTGTTCAACGTGGTCTGCGGCTTCGTCGCGCCGACCAGCGGATCGCTCACCCTCGACGGCCGACCGTTCCGGCCGCGCCCGCACGGGTTGACCCGTCTCGGCATCGCCCGCACGCTCCAGGGCGTCGGCCTGTTCCCGGGCCTCACCGTCCTGGAGAACGTGATGGCCGGCGCGAGCCACGCCGCCCGCGCCGGTTTCGCCGCGGCCCTGTTCGGCCTTCCGAGAAGTGACCGCGACGAACGGCGGCTGCGGGAACGGGCCCTGGACCTGCTGACCGAGCTGGGCGTCGCGCGGCACGCCGCCGCGGCCCCCGCCACCCTGCCGTACGCCGTGCGCAAACGCGTCGCCCTGGCCCGTGCCCTGATCGCCGGACCCCGCCTGCTCCTGCTCGACGAACCGGCCGGTGGGCTGGGCGCCGACGACATCGCCGAACTCGGTGAGCTCATCACCGCGCTGCCCGGCCGGGTGGCCGGCGCGTGCTCGATCATGCTCGTCGAGCACCACATGGACCTGGTCATGTCCGTCTGCGACGAGATCGTGGTGCTCGACTTCGGCAGGGTCATCGCCGCCGGGCCACCCGAACAGGTACGCGACGACCCGACGGTGACCGAGGCCTACCTCGGCGCCGACGTCCCGACCGAGGTGACCGGGGCCGCGCCGGGCCGGGGGGCCGGGTCGTGAGCGCCGACCCCATCCTCCAGGTCGACGGGCTCAGCGCCGGCTACGGCCCGGTGCCGGTACTGCGGGAGGTCACGCTCAGCGTGCCGGCCGGGACGGTCACCGCCGTGCTCGGGGCCAACGGCGCCGGCAAGACCACCCTGCTGCGTACGCTCTCCGGCCTGCTCCGGCCCACCGGCGGCCGGGTCCTCTTCGACGGCGCCGACCTGCGCGGCGTCCGCGTCGAGGGCCTCGTGCGGCGTGGCCTGGCACACGTGCCCGAGGGGCGCGGCATCGTCGCGGAACTGACCGTCGACGAGAACCTGCGCCTCGGTGGGCTGTGGCGGCGGGACCGCGCCGACGCCCGGCGGGCGCAGGACGAGGTGTACGAGCTGTTCGAGCCGCTGGCCCGGCGGCGCCGGCACGCCGGGCACCAGCTCTCCGGCGGGGAGCGGCAGCTGCTCGCCCTCGGGCGGGCGCTGGTCGGGCGCCCGAAGCTGCTGCTGCTCGACGAGCCGTCGCTCGGGCTCGCCCCCCGGGTCACCGCGCAGATCATGGCGCTGCTGCGCCGGCTCTGCGACAGCAACGGGCTGACCGTCCTGCTCGTCGAGCAGAACGTGCGCAGCGCCCTCTCCGTCGCCGACCAGGGGGTCGTCATGTCCCTGGGCCGGGTGGTCATGGCCACCGGGGCGGCGCAGTTGCGGGACGACGAGCAGCTCCGCCACGCGTACCTCGGGTTCTGACAAGCCCCTCCTCAGGAAGGATCCCGCGGTTGGACCGGTTCTTGTTCCTCACCTTCGACGGCCTGTCCACCGGCGCCGTCTACGCGGCGTTCGCCCTCGCCCTGGTGCTCATCTGGCGGGCGGCACGCCTGGTCAACTTCGCGCAGGGCGCGATGGCGGTCGCGACGGCCTACGTCGGCTACGCCGTCGCCTCCGCGACCGGCTCCTACTGGCTGGGCCTGGGCGTGGCCGTGCTGGCCGGCCTGGCCCTGGGCGCGCTCGTGGAACGGGTGCTGATGCGCTTCGTCGGGCACGCCAACCCGCTGGGCGACGTCATCGTCGCCCTCGGCCTGGTGCTGCTGATCCAGGCGGTGCTCGGGATGGTCTTCGGCAACGAGTACCGGCCGGCGACCGTACCGTTCGACACCGACGCCCTGTCGATCGGCGGGATCGCCGCCGTCTCCCCGTACGACCTGTGGGTGTTCGGCGCGGTCATGGTGGTCGTGGTGCTGCTCGCGCTGCTGTTCACCCGGACGTCGATCGGCCTGCGGATGCGGGCGTCCGCCTTCGCGCCCGAGGTGTCCCGACTGCTCGGCGTCGACGTCGGTCGCATGCTCACGGTGGGCTGGGCCCTGGCCGCCGCGGTCGGCGCCCTCGCCGGGATGCTGGTCATCCCCACCGGGCTGGGACTCCACCCGCACGCGATGGACCTGGTCTTCGTCGTCGCGTTCACCGCCGCCGTGGTCGGCGGCCTGGACAGTCCCGCCGGAGCCGTGGTCGGCGGGCTGCTGGTCGGCCTGATCCTGTCCTACGTCACCGGCTACCTCGGCCCCGACACCACACCGCTGGCCGTCCTCGTCCTGCTGCTGGCGGTCCTCCTGGTCCGCCCCGGTGGCCTCTTCTCCAGCGTGAAAGCGAGACACGTGTGACCGCCACCCGGACCGACGTGTCCACAGCAGACCCGCGGCCCGCCCGGCCGTCGCCGCTGCGCCGGTTGCTGCCCGGCCCGCCGGGCAACCCCGTCACGGGCGGCTCCACCCTGCTGCGGCACCTGACCCTGGCCGTGCTCGCCGGCACCGCCGTCGTGCTCGTGACCAACCAGCTCGAGCCGTACCAGAACCTCCAGGTGGCCCGGGTCTGCGCGTTCCTCTGCGTGACCGCCGGCTACACCGTGCTGGTCGGGCTCAACGGCCAGCTCTCCCTCGGACACGGGGCGCTGATGGCGACCGGCGCGTACACCGTGGCCCTGACCCGGCAGGCCTTCGACGAACGGGCGGTGCAGGGCCGGTGGGTCCTGCCGCTGTCGCTGCTGCTCGCCGTCGCGGTGACCGCGGTGGTGGGACTCGTCATCGGGCTGGCCGCCGCCCGGCTGCGCGGGCCGTACCTGGCCGGTGTCACGCTCGCCGTCGCGACGCTGGTCCCGGCCGTCACGACGATCTTCACCGAGGTCTTCAACGGGGAACAGGGGTTGCGCTTCCCGACCGAGACGCCGCCGGCGTTCCTCGGCGCGTACTTCCAGCCCGAGCGCTGGCTGGCCTGGATCGCGCTGGTCGCCGCGTTACTGACGATGCTGCTCATGGCGAACCTGGTGGCCAGCCGCTTCGGTCGCTCGCTACGGGCCGTCCGCGACGACGAGGTGGCCGCCCGGCTCGCCGGCGTCCACGTCGCCCGTACCCAGGTGCTCGCCTTCGTGGTGAGCGCCGCCTGCGCCGGCCTCGGCGGCGGCGTGTACGCCGTGCTCACCGCGACCGTCGCCCCGGGCAAGTTCGCGCTGGACCTCTCGCTGTTCCTGCTGATGGCCATCGTGATCGGCGGCCTCGGCAGCCTCACCGGCGCGGTCTGGGGCGCGATCCTGCTGGTGGCGCTGCAGGACCTGCCGAGCCGGATCACCGAGACCTTCGCCCTGCCCGCGGGCCTCGCCCAGCGATTGGAGGGCAACCTCGCCCTCGCCGTGTTCGGGCTGATCCTCATCGTCGTCATGATCGTCGCCCCGGCCGGCCTGCAGGGCGCCGCCCGCTCGCTGGTCGCGCGGCTCCGGCGACGCGTCCCGAGCCGCTGAGCCACCGGTCGTACCCACCCCACCACCTCGCACAGGACAGGAGAACGATGTATCCCATCGCACGTCGCTGCCTCGCGGCCGCCACCGGCCTCGCGCTGCTGGCCGGCGCCTCGGCCTGCGCCGACGACGCCCAACGGGCGGCCGACAACGTCCCGGGCGTCACCGACACCGAGATCCTGATCGGCACCCACCAACCCCTCACCGGCCCGGCCGCTCCCGGGTACTCCCGAATCTCCGCCGCCACCAAGGCGTACTTCGAGCACGTCAACAGCAAGGGCGGGGTGAACGGCCGGAAGATCGTCTACAAGGTGATGGACGACGGCTACAACCCCGCCAACACCGAGAACGTCGTCCGAAAGCTCGTCCTCGACGACAAGGTCTTCGCGCTCCTCGGCGGCCTGGGCACCCCCACCCACACCAACGTGCTGGAGTTCGTGAAGGCCCAGAAGGTGCCGGACCTCTTCGTCTCCTCCGGCAGCCGCACCTGGAACCAGCCCGACAGGTACCCGACCACCTTCGGCTGGCAGCCGGACTACACGGTGGAGGGCAAGATCCTCGCCACGTTCGTGAAGAAGGAGTTCCCAAGCCGGAAGGTGTGCCACTTCGGGCAGAACGACGACTTCGGGCGCGACTCCCTCGCCGGTGTCGAGAAGATCCTCGGCCCGGTGGCGGCCAAGCAGACCTACACCACCACGAACCAGCAGGTCGGGCCGGCGATCGGCGCCCTGAAGGCAGCCGGCTGCGAGGTGGTCGTCGCCGCTACCATTCCCGGCTTCACCGCGCTCGCCATGGGTCAGGCCGCCGCCCAGGGCTTCAAGGCCCAGTGGATCGTGTCCAACGTGGGCGCCGACTACACCACGCTCTCGACGCAGCTCGGCGACAAGAAGGCGATCCTGGAGGGCATGATCGCCGACAACTACCTGCCGATGGCCGGCGACGCGAACGATCCCTGGATCCGGGCGTTCCGGAAGATCCACGAGCACTACAACGCCGCCAACCCGCTCGACGGCAACGCGATCTACGGCTACTCGATGGCGTACACCTTCGTGCAGGCGCTGCTCACCGCCGGCCCGGACCTCACGCGCGAGAAGCTGGTCGAGGCGGTGCAGAAGGGCGGGTTCCGGGGGCCCGGCGTGACCCCCTTCCGGTACACCAGGTTCGTCCACGCCGGCTACAGCGGCGTCCGGCTGACCAGGGTGCAGAACGGAGTGCAGGCCTACTTCGGTCCGACCTACCTCACCGACGACGGCGAGGAGCAGGTCAGGGAGTTCCCCGAGCCGCCGGTCACACCACCGGCCGACGCCATTCCGACGTCCTGACCACGACCGTCGGTCGTCGGCCGGCGGAGCGATCGGGTACGGGCCGCCACGGCGCTGTGGCGGCCCGTTCCGTCCAGGCCGTCCCGCCGGGGCGCGGCGTCGGGGCCGGCAGGTCGGGCGGTGGCCGAAACGTGGACGCAACCGATGAGGCCACCGATCCGCGTACGGTGTCCCCAGGGGGGATCGACGTGAAATGTTGGATTTGCGGCCGGTGGTGGCCACTGCCGTGGGCGTGCCGACGGTGCCGCCGCGAACGGCGCACGATGCGCCGCGACTACCTCCGCGCGGCGGCGCCCCAGGACGCCCTGTCCACCATGGCCCGTCCGACCGAGCACGACCGGTAGCCCTGCTCAGCCGGCACCGCCGAACCACCGAGGCAACTGGCCGAGCAGGTCCGGCTGATCGGCGCCGACCCACGCCACGTGGCCGTCCGGCCGCAGCAGCACCGCGGGCACGTCCAGGTCCGCACTGACGTCGACGACGTGGTCGACCCGGTCTGCCCAGCCGTCCACCGAGAGCCGGCCGGTCTGGTCGAGCAGCAGGCCGCGACCGGTGTGCATCAGCGCGTAGAGGTGGCCCCGCTGCAGGCGCACGTCGCGCAGCCGCCGGCCGAGGAGGTCATGTCCCGCACCGAAGTCGTAGCGGACCCCGATTGCGATGATCTTCTCGATCAGGTGCCGGTGCACCTCCTCGAAGTCCATCAGCTCCGACACCAGCCGGCGCACCGCCTGGGGACCCGGCTCGGTGGACATCAGGTGCATCTGCGCGCGGGTGTTGTCGAGGACGTCGGCCGCCACCGGGCGCCGTTCGGTGTGGTAGCTGTCCAGCAGCCCCTCCGGGGCCCAGCCGTTGACCTCGGCGGCCAGTTTCCAACCGAGGTTGAACGAGTCCTGCAGGCCGAGGTTGAGGCCCTGTCCGCCGGCCGGCGGGTGGATGTGCGCCGCGTCGCCGGCCAGCAGCACCCGGCCGACCCGGTAGCGCTCGGCCAGCCGGGTGGCATCACCGAACCGGGACAGCCAGCGCGGCGAGTGCACGCCGAAGTCGGTGCCGGCGGTGGCCCGCAGCTGCTGCTTGAACTCGTCCAGAGTCGGCGGGACCGTGCGGTCCTCGGCCACCCCCGAGGCGGGCACGACGACGCGGTACATCCCTTCCCCGAGAGGTATGGCGCCGAACCGCAGCTGGGTCCTGCGGACCTCGGCCACCACGGCGGCCACCGTCTCCGGCGCCGCGGCCACCGCCATCTCACCCAGCAGCGTCTCGACCCGGGCGGGCTCGCCGGGGAAGGCGACGCCGAGCAGCTTGCGCACCGTGCTGCGGCCGCCGTCGCAGCCGACGAGGTAGCGCGAGCGCAACCGGGTGCCGTCGGCCAGCTCGACGGTCACCCCGTGTTCGTCCTGGCTCAGCCCGACCAGTTCGCAGCCGCGGCGGATCTCGACGCCGAGCTCGGTGGCCCGCTCGGCCAGCAGGCGATCGGTGATGGTCTGCGGGATGGCCAGGACGTACGGATGCGCGGTGTCCAGCCGGTCCGGCTGCGGCTTGTTGATGCCGGCGAAGAAGCCACCGACCGGGTACTGCTGACCGTGCGCGAGGAACCGGTCCAGCAGACCGCGTTGGGCCATCACCTCGATGCTGCGTGCGTGCAGGCCGAGCGCCCGCACCACCCTGGTCGGCTCCGCGTCCTTCTCCAGCACGAGCGCGGGCACGCCGTGCAGCCGCAGCTCGGTGGCGAGCATGAGGCCGGTCGGTCCGCCCCCGGCAATGATCACGTCAAACATGAACCGCCCAATTCGAGCCGTCAGGTCAGGTCGAGTTGCACCGTGGCGATCTCCCAGGCCCGCAGCGGCAGCCGGACCAGGCCGTCACCGTCCACGGTAACCGGTTCGCCGGCCCGGCCGAGCAGGTCCGCCCGCCACGCCGCGCGGATGGTCGCGCCGCCGAGCACGGCGGTGGTGTCCACCGGAGTCTGGGCCACCAGCCGCACCTCGGTGCGGCCGGCGCGGTCCCGCACGCTGGTCAGCGCGACGCCGGGACCGTCGACGGACAACCCGCTCGTCGCTGCCGGCAGGGCGGTGCCCGGGTCGGCCGCGCCGGCGAAGGCCAGCAGCTCGTGCCGGTACGCCTCGGCCGCCGCCAGCACCCCGGCCCCGTGCCAGGCACCCCGGTACGGCAGCACCGCCAGCTCGACGGTGCGGGCGCCGCGGCACTGCGCCTCGGGGGTGGGCAGCTGCGGACCGGCCGGCTCGTCGCGCAGGGCGTGCCGGTTGCGGGACAGCATCCCGATCGCGCGCAGCAACGTGACCGCCAGTTCGTGGCCGGAGTCGGTCAGCTCGTACTCGGTGGGCTGGGTCAGCAGCACCGCCAGCGCCCCGTCCGGTGCGCCGGCGGCGACGAACCCGCTGGCGGGGAAGGTGGGCAGCGGCACCTCACCACCGCCGCCCTCCGCGGTCAGGCCCCGCTCGACCACCGCGAACTGGCCCTCGGCGTAGGAGCTGTCGGCCGGCGACGGCAGCGGCAGGTGCAGCCGGACCCGGTGGTCGTCGCAGCGGTTGTCGAACTCGACGCGCAGCCGGACGAACCGCTCGCCGCAGCGCAGCTCGACCCGGGTGGTGACGGTGATCGGCTCGCGGTCCACGGCGCGGGAGCCGGCGTCGACGTCCGCGGCCACCGGCCACCGGTACTCCCGCACCACGTCCACGACGGCCACCAGCGGCCCGTCGTGGCGCACGGAGGTGCGCACCGCCCGTGGCTTGTCGACGAGTTCGTCGGCGGCCGGCGGGGCGTAGTTGTAGCTGTCGCCCACGTCACCGCCGTCCACGATCCGGCCCACTCCGTCCACCGTGACGCCGTCCGGGGTGGTCAGCGTCAGGGTGCCGTCCTCGGCGACATCGACGCGGAGCAGGCCGTTGTCGAGGGCGCGCCCGGCCACCGTCACCGGGGCCGCCGCCGGCTCCCCGGTGGCGGGCAGGGGCACCGGCCGGACCGCGGCGCGGCCCAACGGCGGCACCTCGACGAGAGCGGCGACGGTGGCCCGAGGTTGGGCGAGGATCCGCACCCGCCACCTGTCGCGCGGCCCGGCGGCGGTGAGCGCCGAGCGGACGTCCTCCACGTCGAAGGCGGGGTCGCCGTGCCGGGCCACGTGGAAGGTGAGGGTGGCGTCCTCGGGCGACACGGACCAGGCGGCGACCTCCTGGCCGTAGAGTTCCCGGCCGTGCACCCGGGTGAGCACGGCCGGCAGGTCGGCCGCCGGCACCACGTCGTCGGCGAGCAGCGTACGGCTCCGGTCGAGGACCTGGGCCGCGACGCTGCGGCCGGCCGCGTCGGCCAGGGCCACCGTGCTGTCGGCCGGTGCCGCCACGTTCAGGTGCACCAGCGCGGTGCGGGCCGTCGGGCTGGGGTTGAACACCAGGTGACCGTCCCGGGGCACGGCCGCGGCCAGCCGCGCGCCGACCAGGTCGCAGACCGCCCGGCCGAGCTGGTCGGCCTCGGCGAGGCGGGCGGCGACCTGTTCGGCGGTCTCGTCGCAGCCGCAGCCGGTCACCGAGTCGTGGCAGCTCGCGTCGATCAGCCGGGTCCAGGCCATGTCGAGGAAGCGCTGCACGGACGCGTCGTGGGTCAGCGCGGCGAGCGGTTCGGCGTACCGTTCGACGCGCCGCTCGGCGCGGTTCATCGCCTGCTTGAGGTGGCCGCGGACGGAGATCACGCCGGGCAGGATGTTGGCCCGGGCGTGCGAGCGCAGCTCGCCGCGGACGACCGGCAGGCCGTCGACGGTGGCCGGCTGGGTGGCGAAGTACTCGGTGAGGGTGCCCAGCCGCAGCCGCGTGTCGGCGAGATCGGCGGCGGCGAGCAGGTCGGGGGCGTCCGGTGCCGGTGCCGCGTGGTCGGTGCCGTACATGGCCAGCGCGGGGGTGTCCGCACCCTCGAACCGCCACCCGGCCAGCTTCGTCGCGAGGTCGTCGGCCCGGCGGGTGACCTGCGCGGTGTCGTCCATCAGGCCGGCGGCGTTGCCGTAGCCGCCGGGCAGATACTCCGTCCGGAGGGTGGTGCCGTCGGGTGCCTGCCAGGCGAAGGCGTGACGGCGCATCCGCTCCGGTACGCCGCGGAACACGCAGGCGTGGGCCAGCCCGGCACCGACCAGGATCTGCGGCATCTGGGCGATGTGGCCGAACATGTCGGGCAGGTAGCCGACCGGCATGGCTCCGCCCAGCTCCGCGCTGCGGCTCAGCCCGCGTTCCAGGTTCCGGACGATGTTCTCGCCCGAGCAGAGGAACTCGTCGAGCAGGATCTGCCACGGGCCCACCGCCAGTCGCCCGGCGCGCACCAGGGAGATCACCTGCTCCCGCCGTTCCGGGCGGACCTCCAGGTAGTCGTCGACCGCGGCGAGTTGCCCGTCCAGGGTGAACCGCTGCCGCGGGTCCCGCTCCATCCGGTCGAACACCTCGTCGAGCAGCGCCACCAGCCGCAGCCGGAACCGCTGGAACGGCTCGTACCACTCCCGGTCCCAGTGGGTGTGTGGCACCACGATGATCTCGGTCGGTCGCGTCATCGGCTCGCCGCCTCTCCGCCGATCGCCGCCCCGGTCAGCTCACCGTAGCGGCGTACCACCTGTTGGCTGGTCCGTACGTCGGCCGCGCCCTCGGCGATGCCGGTCAGCGGCGCGGCGGCCGCGGTGACCATCGCGTGGAACGCGACCAGTTCCTGCTCGAACGCCTCGGTCACCGACCGGAACGCGGCCCGTCGCTCGCCGTCGCCGTGGTCGTCGACGACCGTCAGCGTGGTCGGCGCGTTGAGCAGGTACGGCGACGGGAACACGAGCTCCAGCGAGCCGCGGGCGTGGTGCACGGTGACCGTCTCCCGGTAGGCGGGGTAGTCCGGCAGGTTGAGCCACCGGACGCCGTAGCGGGCGCCGCCGGGCAGCCGCCCGCTGATCTCCACCGACGGCTCGGCCGGGCCGTCGGAGGTGAGCGGCCAGGTGGCCACGTGCTCGACGGTGGCCGGTGCGCCGGTGAACAGCCGCAGCAGGGACAGGTCGTGCGAGATGCTGTTGATCAGGATCTGGTAGAGGGTGCGGGCGCCCGGGTCGGCGCCGACGGCGGCGGCGAGCAGTTCCCGGTCGGCGGCGGAGAGCCGGGCCGCCTCCTCGGCCGGCACGTCGCCGGCGGCCGGGGGCAGGTTCGCGAAGCGCAGCTGCCGGTCGCCGCCGGCGTGCAGCACGGTCACCTCGACCGCGTGCACCCGCTCCGCGCCGCCGAGGTGCGCGAGCAGCCGCGCGGCCTCGGCCACCGCCGGGTCGTACTGCTTCATGTAGCCGACCATCAGCGCCGGGGTTCCGGCGGCCAGCTCGGCCAGCCGGGCCGTCTCGGCGATCGTGTAGGCCAGCGGCTTCTCGCAGAGCACGGGCAGCCCGGCGCGCAGCGCCAGCGCCGCCAGCTCGCCGTGCGAGCCGGAGGTGGCCAGCAGCACCGCGTCGCAGCCGCCGTCGGTCACCATCCGGGCCGCGTCGGTGTGGCGGCGGGCCGGCTCGACGCCGTACCGCTGGCCCAGCTCGGTCACCCGCGACGGGGACAGGTCGGCCAGCGCCACGATCTCGAACAGGTCGTCACGGCGTTGCAGCAGCGGCAGGTGCACGGTCCGGGCGATGATGCCCAGCCCGGCCACCGCGATCCGGATCCGCTTGCCCGGCTCGGTCATCGCAGCGCCCCCTCCAGCCACCGGAGGTTGGCGTGCTGGTCGGCGCGGATCCGGTCCAGGTCCCGGCCCTCCTCGGGGCTGTCCTGCTCGATCACCAGCCAGCCGGTGTAGCCGACGTCGTCGAGGCCGGCGAGCACCCCGGCGAGGTCGACGTCGCCGCGGCCCAGGGCGCAGAAGCCGCCGGCGGCGACCACGTCCGGCAGGCCGCCGCCGGCCGCCCGGACCCGGGCGTGGACGGTGAGGTCGGCGTCCTTCAGGTGCACCTGGCCGATCCGCCCGGCCCAGCGGCGTACCGCGGCGACCGGGTCGCCACCGGCCAGCGCCAGGTGCCCGGTGTCCAGGCAGATGGCGATGTCGGTGAGTTCGAGCAACCGGTCGGCCTCCGCCTCGGTCTCCACGTCGGTGCCGAGGTGGTAGTGGAACACCGGTTCCAGGCCGCGGTCGCGGCACCGGCCGGCGGCCTGCCGCACCCGGGCGGCGAAGTCCGGCCAGGCCGCGGCGGGCAGCGCCGACGCCAGGTCGGTCGGGGTGCCGGGGCGGGCCATCCGGGCCGGGTTGCCGGGGCAGGCCAGCGTCGGCCGGGGTACGAAACGCGGGTCGCCGGCCGGCGCGGCGGCGAACACGTCGAGCGCGGCGTCGAGCTGGGCCAGGTCCTCGGCGAAGCCGGCCGCGTCGGCGAAGCGCAGGTCCACCCAGCCGCCGGCCAGCCCGATGCCGGCCGTATCCAGCCGGCGGGTGAGGGTCTCGCCGGTGCCGAGGTAGCCGATCGGGCCGGAGTCCACCCCGGTGTATCCGTCGTCGGCCAGCGCCGCGAGCAGGTCGTCGGGGCCGACGGGTGCGCCGGTGGGCTGGTAGATGCCGTAGTTGACGGGGGCGCCGGCCACCCGTGTGCGTCCGGTCAGCGGCACAGTGCGATCACCTCCATGCGGTGGGACTCCAGGACGTGCAGCCCGTCGCCGGCCGGTAGCAGGCACCGGTCGCCGCGGACCAGCCGGTGTCGGCCGTCCGGGTAGGCCAGCAGCGCGCCGTCGGCGCCGAGCGCCAGCAGCTCGTCGCCGAGCCGCAGCAGCAGCGGCCCGTCGGGGTCGGCGGAGATGGCGGTACGGCCGCCGCGCAGGGCGTCGAGCACCGCGTCCCCGGGTGGGAGGTCGCGATCGGCGAGCAGCCAGGTGGTCGGGGAGCCGGGCAACGCGTCGGCGCCGGGCCGGTGGAAGTCGCTGCCCCCGACGGGTACGACGTCCGCCGCCCACGCCCGCGCCCAGGCCAGCGGGGCCCCCCAGGTGCGGTCCCACCAGCCGGAGTGCCACACCTCGACCAGCGGGGTGCGGTCGGCCAGCGGCTGGCGCCAGGCGCAGTCGCCGCCGAGCGGGTGGTTGACCGACATGAGCCCGCCGTCGCGGCGGGCGGCGGCGAGCCACTCGTCGGGCGGTCGGCGGAAGTCGACCCAGCTCACCGGGCCGAAGACGTTGGCGTGCCCCCGGTCGGTGGTCACCTCCTGGCCGGGCAGCAGGGTGAGGCCGTAGCGCGCCGAGGCGGCCGGCAGCCACGGGTGGTGGCTGACGGTGTTGTGGTCGGTGACGGCGAGGAAGTCCAGGCCGCGGGAGGCGGCGAGCGCGGCGAGCTCGTCGACGGAGTGCACCCCGTCGCTGTGCACCGTGTGCGCGTGGAGGTCACCGGCCAGCCAGCGGCGGCCGTCGACGCCGGGCAGGTCCCGGCGCGGCGGCCGGTCGGGGCGCGGCGGCGCGGCCGGCGGCTCGGGTGCCGGCGGCGGTGTGCCGCTGGTGTCGGCGACGACCTCGTAGTCCAACCCGTCGGGCGGGATGCGGTGCAGCCGCAGCAGCACCTGCCACTCGCCGGGTTCCAGTTCACCGGGCAGGTAGCCGGGGGTGGCCCAGTCGGCGGCGATGGTGTAGCCGTCCCGGGCGCCACCCGACCAGCCGCGGAAGCCGCCCGGGCCGACGCAGCCGAGATCGAGCACCCCGGCCGCACGCGGGTAGTCCAGCCGGACGGTGAGCGCGGCGGTGCCGAGCGCGACGGTGACCGGCAGGGCCCGCATCACGCCGTCGGCGCGGTCCTGCAGGGTCCACCTGCCCCGGTGCGCGACCATGGTCAGCCCTGCACGGTAGCGCCGGCCCGGGGCGCCGGCACGCTCGCCGGTTCGGCGTCGGTGACCAGGTTGCCGTCGCGGTAGAGCAGGGACCGGCCGGGTCGGGGCACCACCCAGCCGGTGTCGCCCGGTTCGGGTTCGCGGCCCTCCGCGACGACGACCTGCACGCTGGCGCCGGCGCTGCCGGTGCCGCTCGCGGCGTCGTCCGCGTCGGCCGGGCCGCCGTCGTCGCCGGCGGTGTCGTCGCTGGGTACGTCCAGGGAGACCAGGGAGACGCTGCCCAGGTTCTCGACGACCACCACCCGCCCGGTGAGCGCGCCGGGGACCGGGGTGGGGGAGTAGTCGAGGTATTCCGGGCGGACCCCGTAGACCAGCCGTTCCCCATCGGTGACCTGGCCGTGGGCGTCGTCGGGCAGCGGCAGCCGGGCCGGGCCCAGGGCCAGTTCGTCGCCCTGGACCCGGGCGTCGAGGAGGTTCATCGGGGTGGAGCCGATGAACCCCGCGACGAAGGTGTTGGCGGGACGGCGGAACACCTCGGTCGGGGTGCCCACCTGGCGGATCCGGCCGCCCTCCATGACCGCGATCCGGTCGGCCAGGGCGAGCGCCTCGGCCTGGTCGTGGGTGACGAAGACGGTGGTGACGCCGAGTTCCCGTTGCAGCCGCTTGAGGAAGGTCCGCGCCTCCAACCGGAGCCGGGCGTCGAGGTTGGACAGCGGCTCGTCGAGCAGGAACACCTGCGGGTGGCAGGCCATCGCCCGGGCGAGCGCCACGCGTTGCTGCTGGCCGCCGGAGAGCTGCCCCGGGCGGCGTTGCAACAGCGTGGACAGGCCGAGTTCGGCGGCGGTCTCGGCGGCCTTGCCGGCGCGCTCACGCCGGTCGACCTTCTTGATCCGCAGCGGGTAGGCGATGTTGTCCTGGACGGTCATGTGCGGGAAGAGCGCGTAGTCCTGGAAGACCATGGCCACGTCCCGCTTTCCCGGCGGCAGGTTGGTGACGTTGCGGTCGCCGATGCGCACGCTGCCGCCGGAGGCGACCTCCAGCCCGGCGATGGTACGCAGCAGCGTGGTCTTGCCGCAGCCGGAGGGGCCGAGCAGGGCGAAGAACTCGCCGTCGGCGATCTCCAGGTCGAGGGCGTCCAGGGCGCGTACCCCGCCGGGGTAGACCTTGGTCAGCTCGCGCATGGTGATGGCGGACATCAGCGCTTGATCCCTCCGTGGAAGCGGAAGCCGTACCGGCTGCTGACGAAGACGAACATGAGCGCCACCGGCAGCGAGTAGAGCAGCGAGAAGGTGGAGAGCAGCCGCAGGTCGGCCTGGCCGCCCTCGGTGTAGAGGGTGTACATGATCACCGCGGCGGGGGCCTTGTCCGGGCCGCGCAGCAGCAGGAACGGCACCAGGAAGTTGCCCCAGACGTTGGCGACCGCCCACACCCCGACGGTGGCCAGGCCGGGGCGGACGACCGGCACCACGATGTGCCGCATGATCTGCAACGGGCTGGCGCCGAAGACCCGGGCGGACTCCTCGTAGGACGTCGGGGTGGAGTCCATGAAGTCCTTGAGGATGAAGATGGCCGCGGGTAGCAGCCCGCCGCTGAGGATCAGGATCACGCCGAGCCGGGAGTCGATCAGGTTGAGCCGGAAGGCCAGCTCGAACAGCGGCACCATGGTCGCGGTGCCGGTGACGATCGACGACAGCAGCAGCAGCCCGTAGAGCAGCGCGTCGCGGCCGGGCACCCGGACCCGGCTCAGCGCGTACGCCGCGAGCGCGGCGAACGTCACCACCAGCGCGGCGGTGCCGCCGGCCAGGTAGACGGAGTTGAGCAGCGAGCTGAGCGCGTACGGGTTGTCCAGCAGGGTGCGGAAGTTGTCCAGGGTGAACTGCGGGAGCGAGGCGGTGACGGTCGGGGTGTCGTCGAACGGGGCGGTGGCCAGCCAGAGCAGCGGCAGTGCGAAGAAGCCGAGGACGGCGCAGAGGAACGTGTAGCGGCCGATCCGGGCGAGCACGTGGCGAACCGCGACGGTGGGCCGCTCGCCGGTCGGATCGGTGGCGGGCGTGGGCCTCGCGGTGGTGACGGTCACGCCGACTCCTTCCGCCGGCCCAGCAGCCGCAGGTAGACCAGGGCGATGACCAGGTTGATCAGCAGCATGATGAACGAGATCGCGGCGCCGAAGCCGAGTTCGCCGCCGGAGAGCGCCACCTTGTAGACGTAGACCGGCAGGATCTCCGAACGTTGTTCGGGGCCGCCGGCGGTGATCAGGAACGGCGCGAAGTCGTTGAACGTCCAGAGGCTGATCAGCAGCAGGTTGGTCAGCACGTGCCCGCGGATGCGGGGGAACACCACGTCGCGCAGCTGCTGCCAGGTCGACGCGCCGGCCAGCCGGGCGGTCTCCAGGTGCGAGCGGGGGACGTTCTCCAGCGCGGCGGCGTAGAGCATCATCGAGAACGCGGTGCCGCGCCAGGTGTTGAAGATGATGATCGACAGCATGGGGTAGTCGAGCAGCCAGGCCATTCCGGGGATGCCGAGCAGCGCGTTGAGCGTGCCGGCGTCCCGGTCGAGCAGCGCGATCCACAGGAAGGCGACCACCGAGCTGGGCAGGATCCAGGAGAGCAGGACGAAACCCTCGACCACGCGGCGCAGCGGGCCGCGGCGGTCGCGCAGCGCGAAGGCGATGGCGAAGCCGAGCCCGGCCTGGCCGATGACGGCCGAGCCGAGGACGAACTGCAGGGTCAGCAGCAGCGAGGTGCGGAACCGATCGTCGCCCAGCGCCTCGGTGTAGTTGTCGAGGCCGACGATCTCCGGGTTGGCCGCGGCGAGGCCGGTCAGCCGGTAGTTGGTGACGCCCAGGTAGATCGTCCAGACGGCCGGCACCACCAGGAAGACCAGGATCAGCACCATGGCGGGGACGAGGAACCCGGTGGCCCGGGCCCGCCCGAGCCCGGCGGCGTCGGGGGCGGGGGAGGCGCCCGTGACCGGGCGCGCTCCCTCGACCATCTCGTCAGGAGGTGACGTTGCCTGCGCCACCGACGATCCCTTCGACCTTCTTCTGGTACGCGCTGGCCGCTTCGTCCACGCTCCTGCCCGCCGTCGCGTCGGCGGTGGCCTCCTGCAACGCCACCGAGACCTGCGGGTAGACCGCCAGCGGCGGCCGGTACGCGGTGATCGGCAGCACCTTCTCGGCGACGAAGTTGAGCATCGGGTCGGCCGCGAGCACCTCCTTGTTCACGTCGGTGCGGGCGGTGATCCGGGTGGCGCCGGCCAGTTCGGCCTTGACCGCCTCCGCCGAGTGCATGAACGACAGCAGCTCCCACGCCTGCGACGGGAACTTCGAGTTGGGGTTGAGCACCCGCACGCCGCCGCCGGACATGCTGACGAAGTCCTGGCCGCGGATGCCCGCGCCGGGCTGCTTGGCGGGGATCATCGCGTAGCCGACGGTGGTGTCCCGGTCGGCCATCTTGGCGATGCCGTCCCTGGGGTTCACCACGCTGCGCCAGAAGTAGTCGCCCTCGGCCAGGATGCCGATCTTGCCGGCGGCGAATTCCGTGAACGACTTGTCCCGTCCCTTCGCCTCCTGCTGGAGCTTCGGGTCGCCCAGGCCGCCACCGTAGACCTTGGTGTAGAAGTCGAGCACGTCCTTGACCGGCTGGCTGGCGCCGGCCCACTTGCCGTCGGCGTAGATCTCGCCGCCGGCGCCGACCAGCAGCGGCAGCGCGCCCTGCATCGAGGTGGCCTCGCCCATCGCGGTGCCGGCGTTGATCTGGATCGGGGTCACCCCGGGCAGCGCCTTCAGCTTGGCGCCGGCGTCGAGGATCTCCTGCCAGCTCTTCGGCTGCCAGTCGGCGGGCAGGCCGGCCTGGGCGAACAGCTTCTTGTTGTAGTAGAGGACCCGGCCGTCGGTGCCGAGCGGGATGCCGTAGCGCTTGTCCTCGAAGCTGCCGAGGCCCTGCACGCTCTCCGGGATCTGCGACCAGCCCTCCCAGGAGTCGACCTGGTCGCCGGCCACCTCCGACAGCGGCTTCAGGTATCCGGCCTGGACGAACTCGCCCACCCAGATGCCGTCCACGGCGATCACGTCGGCGCCGCCCTTGGAGCGCAGGTCCAGGGCCAGCTTGGTCTTGTACTGCTCGTCGTCGACGCCGCTCGGCACGAACGTCACCTTGGCGGTGACGCCCTTGGCCTGCTGCGCCTCGACGAACCGGGGAATGACCCACTTCTCGATCCACTCCGCACCGGCGGCGTTCTTGCCTCCGGCGATCGCGTTGGCGGAGATGGTGAGGGTGATGTTCTTGGCGTCCTTGCCGGCGGGCTCGGACGAGTCGCCGCAGGCGGTGACGGCGAGGGCGACGGCGGTGAACGCGGCGAGCACGCCCGCTGCGTGTCTCGGCTTGGCTGACATGGGCTGTTTCCCTTCGCAAGGAGAGACTTCGAAGAGACTCGCGGGGTCGCCCGCCGGCCGCACGTCCGCCGCCGGCGGTGCTTGCGGCCACAATGTCATGACAGCTTGACGACGTAAATACCTGTCACTGAAATGAACCAGAAACATCCACCGTCACCGCTCGGCGACGGTGACCTCGAGGGAGTAGCGGCTGGCCCGGTAGATGTGTGCGCCGTGCTCGACGTAGTGCCCCTGGTCGTCGTACGCGGTACGGGTCATGGTGAGCAGCGGCGCGCCGCGTCGCTCGCCGAGCATCTGCGCCTCGGCCCCGGTCGCCGCCCGGGCGCCGATGCGCTGCTGGGCGCCGCGGATGCGGATGCCACCGGCGCGCAGGATCCCGTACAGGCCGTTGCCCTGCAGTGCGTCGATGGTGAGCCGCACCCGGTCGAGCGGGAGCCAGTTCTCCATCACGGCGAGGGGTTCACCGTCGGCGAACCGAAGCCGGCGCAGGTGCTGCACCTCGCTGCCGGGCGGGACCCCGAGAGCGGCCGCGACCTCCGCCGGGCACGGCACGGTCGCCAACTCCAGCACCGATGTGGACGGTCGCTGGCCGGCGCGCAGCAGGTCGTCGTGCAGGCTGGTCAGCTCGACCGACCGTCGCACCTCGCCCCGCACCACCTGGGTGCCGACCCCGCGACGGCGCACGATCAGTCCCTTGTCGACCAGGTGCTGGATGGCCTGGCGGACGGTCGGGCGGGACAACCCGAGCCGGTCCGCCAGCTGCAACTCGCTGTCCAGGCGGTCACCGGGCGCCAGGTCGCCGCGTTGGATCGCCGCGGCGAACTGCTCCGCCACCTGGAAGTAGAGCGGGACCGGGCTGCTCCGGTCGACCGCGATCTCGGGGCCGCTCACGGCACCTCCTCGCTGTGCGACGCGCGGGGATCTCGGGGGACGGGCGTCACTGTACCGAAGCGGTCACTGCGCGCAGAGGACGGATGTCATGACAACACATTGACACAACTCGCGGAGCACTGTTACCTGTCAGGGACGAAAGCGGGCTGGCGGGCGCGCCGTCGCCGGCCGGGACGAAGGGCGCCGCATGCTCGATGTGCTCACCATCGGCCGGGTCGGGGTGGACATCTATCCGCTGCAGGTCGCCACGCCGCTGGCCGAGGTCGAGACCTTCGGCAGGTTCCTCGGCGGCAGTCCCACCAACGTGGCCGTCGCGGCCAGCCGCCAGGGGCTGCGCGCCGGCGTGATCACCCGTACCGGGGCGGACGCCTTCGGCGGGTACGTGCACAAGGCACTTCGCGAGTTCGGCGTGGACGACAGCCACGTCCGCCCGGTGGACGGCCTGCCCACCCCGATCACCTTCTGTGAGATCTTCCCGCCGGACGACTTCCCGCTCTGGTTCTACCGCACCCCCACCGCGCCCGACCTTCAGATCCGGCCCGAGGAACTCGACCTCGACGCGGTCGCCTCCGCGCGGGTCTTCTGGCTCACCGGCACCGGCCTGTGCCAGCAGCCGAGCCGCGACGCCCACGCCGCCGCGCTGGCCGCCCGCGACCGGCGCCCACACACCGTGCTCGACCTGGACTACCGTCCGACGTTCTGGTCGGACCCGGCGGCGGCCACGGCGGCGATCGCGGAGGCACTGCCACAGGTCACCGTCGCCGTCGGCAACCTCGACGAGGTGGAGATCGCGGTCGGCACCCGGGACGCCGAACACGCCGCCCGGCTCCTGCTCGACCGGGGGCCGCGCCTCGCGGTGGTGAAGCTCGGCCCGGCGGGGGTCCTCGCCCGCACCGACGCGCAGACCGTACGGGTGCCGCCGGTGCCGGTCGAGGTGGTCAACGGGCTCGGCGCGGGCGACGCCTTCGGCGGCGCGCTCTGCCTCGGGCTGCTGCGCGACTGGCCGCTGGAGCACACCCTGCGCTTCGCCAACGCCGCCGGCGCGATCGTCGCGTCCCGGTTGGCCTGCTCCGCTGCTATGCCCGACTACGCCGAGACCGCCGCGCTGGCCCGGTCCGCCGTGCCGCGACCGGCACCGTCGACCGCCGCCCCGGGAGGAGAAGACCGGTGAGCACCGAGTACGACGCGCTGACCCGCACCCGCGCCCACCGGCCACAGGCGATCGCCGAAGCCGCCGCCCGCCGTACCCGCCGGCCCTGGCCCGACCCTGGCCGGCCGCTGTTCGTCATCGCCGCCGACCATCCGGCCCGCGGCGCCCTCGGTGTACGGGACCGACCGATGGCCATGGCCGGCCGCGCCGACCTGCTGGACCGGCTGCGTCTGGCGCTGTCCCGGCCCGGCGTGGACGGCGTGCTCGGCACCCCGGACATCCTGGAGGACCTGCTGCTGCTCGGCGCGCTGGAGAACCGCCTGGCCATCGGCTCGATGAACCGCGGCGGCCTCTCCGGCGCCACCTTCGAACTCGACGACCGGTTCACCGCCTACGACGCCGACAGCATCGCGACGATGCGCTACGACGGCGGAAAGATGCTCTGCCGGATCGACCCGGACGACCCCGGCACCGCCTCGACCCTCCAGGCCTGTGCCCGGGCGGTCACCGCGCTCGCGGCCCACCGCACCGTGGCCCTGGTCGAACCGCTGTGGGTGGTCCGCAACGGTGCCCGGGTCGACGCCGACCTGCGCCCGGAATCGGTCATCAAGGGCGTCAGCGTCGGGCAGGCGCTCGGGGCGACCAGCGCGTACACCTGGTTGAAGCTGCCGGCCATCGACGAGATGGAGCGGGTGGTGGCCGCCACGACCCTGCCGGTCCTGCTGCTCGGCGGAGACCCGGTGGAGGCGCCGGACGTGGTGTACGCGCGGTGGCAGCGGGCGCTGCGGCTGCCCGGCGTGCGCGGCCTGGTGGTCGGCCGGGCGCTGCTCTACCCGCCCGACGACGACGTGGCCGCCGCGGTGGACCTCGCCGGGTCGCTGCTGCCCACGGGGCAGGACGCGTGAGGACCGGCGAGGCGTACCTGCCGTGGGGCGGCACGGCCCGCTCGCCATGGGCGCTGGAGGTCACTCCGGAGCGGGCCGGATGGCGGTACGCGGGCCTACGGGTACTCACTCTGCCGGCGGGCGGCGAGGTCAGCTTCGCCACCGGCGACGAGGAGATGCTCGTCCTGCCGCTGGCCGGCGCCGCCACCGTGCGCTGTGACGGGCTGCGGCTCGACCTGACCGGGCGCGAGTCGGTGTTCGCCGCGGTCACCGACTTCGCCTACCTGCCCCGGGACGCCGTCGCGACGATCCGCGGCGAGGGCCGTCTCGCGCTGCCGTCGGCCCGGGCCACCCGCCGGCTCTCGCCCCGCTACGGTGCCGCCCGGGACGTGCCGGTGGAACTGCGCGGCGCCGGGCCGGCCAGCCGGCAGGTCAACAACTTCTGCGCGCCGGACGCCTTCGACTGCGACCGGCTGGTCGCCGTGGAGGTGCTCACCCCCGGCGGGAACTGGTCGTCGTACCCGCCGCACAAGCACGAGGAGGACCGGACCCACGACGACGGACGGGTGGAGGCGGCGCTCGAAGAGGTCTACTACTTCGAGGTGGCCGGTGGCACGCCCGGCGCGGGTCCGGTGGGCTACCAGCGGGTCTACGGCACGGCCGGCCGGCCGATCGACGTGCTGGCCGAGGTGCGTACCGGTGACGTGGTGCTCGTCCCGTACGGCTACCACGGGCCGTCGATGGCCGCGCCCGGCTACGACCTGTACTACCTCAACGTGCTGGCCGGGCCCGGCGCGGAGCGCACCATGGCCTGTGTGGACGATCCGCGGCACGGCTGGATCCGGGGCAGCTGGGCCGGCCAGCCGGTCGACCCGCGGCTGCCGCTGACCCGGCCCGGAACGAAGGAGACGTGATGGGCCGGTTGACGGTGGCGCAGGCGGTGGTGAGGTTCCTGGCCCGGCAGTGGTCCGAACGCGACGGGCGACGGCAACGGCTGGTCCCGGCGTGCTTCGGCATCTTCGGCCACGGCAACGTCGCCGGCATCGGTGAAGCCCTGGCCACCGCCGGCTCGGACCTGCCCTATCACCTGTGCCGCACCGAGCAGGGCATGGTGCACACCGCCGCGGCGTACGCCCGGATGACCGACCGGCTCAGCACCCTGGCCTGCACCACGTCGATCGGCCCCGGCGCGACCAACCTGGTCACCGGCGCCGCCGGCGCGACCGTCAACCGGCTGCCGGTGCTGCTGCTACCGGGCGACATCTTCGCGACGAGGGTGGCCAACCCGGTGCTCCAGGAACTGGAGGACCCGCGCTCCTACGACGTCAGCGTCACCGACGCGCTGCGGCCGGTCTCCCGCTACTGGGACCGGATCAACCGGCCGGAACAGCTGCCGGCCGCGCTGCTGGCCGCCATGCGGGTGCTGACCGACCCGGCGGAGACCGGCGCGGTCACCCTCGCCCTGCCGCAGGACGTCCAGGCCGAAGCGTACGACTGGCCGGACGATCTGTTCGCCGAACGGGTCTGGCACGTGCCGCGCCCCCGCGCCGACGAGGCGGCGATCGACCGGGCGACCGGGGTCGTGCGAGCGGCCCGCCGGCCGCTGGTGGTTGCCGGCGGTGGGGTGATCTACAGCGGGGCGACCGAGGTGCTGCGCCGGTTCGCCGAGGAGCACGGGGTGCCGGTGGCGGAGACCCAGGCCGGCACCGGCGCGATGCCGTACGACCACCCGCTCGCCCTCGGCGCGGTCGGCGTCACCGGGACCACCGCGGCCAACGAGGTCGCGGCCGGCGCGGACGTGGTGATCGGGGTGGGCACCCGGTACAGCGACTTCACCACCGCCTCCGGCACCCTCTTCGGCGACGACGTCCGGTTCGTCAACCTGAACGTCACGAGCTTCGACGCGGCGAAACTGTCCGGCACCCAGGTCGTCGGCGACGCCCGGGAGAGCCTCGCCACCCTCGACGAGACCTGCGCCGGCTGGGCCACCGGGCCGGCGTACCGCGCGTCGGTGGCGCGGTTGCGCGAGCGCTGGTCGGCCGTGGCGGACAGCGCCCGGCAGGCCGCACCCGACGCGCGGCCGACCCAGACCGCGCTGATCGGGGCGGTCAACGACGCTGCCGGCGCAGGCGGCGTGGTGGTGTGCGCGGCCGGGTCGATGCCCGGCGACCTGCATCGGCTGTGGCGCAGCCGGGACCCGAAGAGCTACCACGTCGAGTACGGCTACTCCTGCATGGGCTACGAGATCGCCGGCGGCATCGGGGTGAAGCTCGCCGCGCCGGAGCGCGAGGTGTTCGTGCTGGTCGGCGACGGGTCCTACCTGATGCTGCCGAGCGAGCTGGCCACCGCTGTCGCCTTGGGCGTCAAGCTGGTCGTGGTGCTGGTCGACAACTCGGGTTTCGCCTCGATCGGCCGGCTGTCGGAGAGCGTCGGCGCGCACCGGCTCGGCACCGCCTACGTCGACCGGGCCGGTGCGCCGCTGCCGATCGACCTCGGCGCCAACGCGGCGAGCCTCGGCGCCGACCTGATCCGGGTGTCGACCATGGGGCAGCTCCGGGCGGCTCTGGCGACGGCGACGGCGGCGACCCGGACCAGCGTGGTGCACGTGCGGACGGACCGGTTCCAGGCGGGTCCGGACGCCGGCGCCTGGTGGGACGTTCCGGTCGCCGAGGTCTCCACCACCGAGCAGGGGCGGGCCGCCCGGGCCGCGTACGAGGCGGGGCGCAAGCGCCGGCACACCCACCTGCGTCCGGTTCAGTGACCTGAAGGATCACTTTGGTCGCGCGGTCCCAGTGCTCCATGGAGGGCACCTACGCCGCGGGTCAACCTCGGCGGCGAACCCACTGGAGCGGTCCGGTGCGGAGGCCTTCACTGGTGACGCCGTGGTAGATGATCATCACGATGATGCCGAGGAGCCCCAGTAGCGGGCTCACGACCCAGCCGACCAGCCCGGCCAGTCCGTAGAGAACGAGACCGGTGATGGGGCGCGCCTCCTGCGCGCGGACCTGGTCCGGACCGACGTTCTCCGCGCGCAGCGTCGGATGGCGGTGCAGGTAGGCGAAGAAGGCCAACCAGGGCGCCGACATCAGCGCCGCGGCCAGCGCGTACATGACGACCGCCACCCGCAGGTCGTCGGTGTCGCCGTCGACGAGCGCCGACGCGAGAACCGCGGTCGGGAACGGGATGATGACCGCGCCGAAGAGGATGGCGAGATTGATCCAACTGAGCGCGAGGGTCGTGCCGCGGACCAGCCGCAGCAGTGCGTGGTGGTTGAGCCAGAGGACGCCGATGTAGATGAACGACACCACGAACGCCAGGAGGGACGGGGCCTCTTTGCCGAGCGACGCGAGCAGCTCACCCTGGTGGTATTCGGGTACCCGCAATTCGAGCACCAGCAGGGTGATGACGATGGCGAAGACACCGTCGCTGAACGCCGCGAGCCGACCGACGTCGGCCGGCTGGTGAGCGGGACCTTTCGGCTGGACCTCCTCGGGGCCTGCGGACACCGCCGAACGCTAGCAGCGTGGGAGGGCCGTGGACGGGTGCGATCACCCGAGAAGCACCCGTCCGGGGGGCCGTTTCCGGGTGGCCGGCGCTTTCCGTGGAGGTGAACCCCGCCGGCCGTGCACCGGTCGGGTTCCGCTCAGCGCAGGCCCGCCACCCAGCGCGCATTGCGGACGAACGTGCGGCGGGTGACGTCGGGGTCGTCGAGGAAGCAGCCGATCATGAGGGCGTCGCGCAGCATGGCGAGGGTCTCGGCCTTGGCGTCGACGTCGTCGCGGCCGGCCTCGGTGAGCAGGCGTCGCAACTCGGCGTGGAACCAGGCGCGGTGCTTGTCGATCACCCGGCGCACCGGGCTCTCGGGGTCGGGGAACTCGCCGGCCTCCTTGAGGACGCGGTCGACCCCGACGCCGTTGATGCCGTTGTCGTAGAAGAACGACCGTTCTTTCTTTCGGCCCGTTCATAGGAGTATTCCGTGGCGACTCGCGTTCTCTTCGTGCACGGCCTCTGGATCCACGCCCGCGCCTGGGATCCATGGCTCGACCTCTTCCGCTCGGCCGGGTTCGAGGCGGAGGCACCGGGCTGGCCGACCACTTCACGCGGATCGCGCGGCTCGGCGAACCGCCGATCGTGATCGGGCACTCGTTCGGCGGGCTCATCGCCCAGAAGCTGCTCGCCGCGGGCGTCGCCCGGGCCGCCGTGGCGATCGACCCGGCCCCGATCAAGGGCGTCCGAGCACTTCCGTTCGCGCAGGTCTGGTCGGCGCTGCCGGTGCTGCGTCGCAAGGCCAACCGCGACCGGGCGGTGATGCTGAGCCGCCGCCAGTTCCGGTACCGCTTCGGCAACGCCGTCGCCCGTCGCGGTGGACCTCGACGACCGCAACCGGGGACCGCTACTGATCATCGGCGGTGGCCGGGACCACACCATCCCCGAGGTGGTGGCGCGGCAGGCCGACGAGCTCTACCGCCCGGGCGGCAACACCGAGTACCGCACGTTCGACGATCGCGGCCACTCCCTGGTCTTCGACAGCGGTTGGCGCGAGGTCGCCCAGCCCGTCCTCGACTGGGTGCGTACGCACACCGCCTGATGACCCACACGTCGGAAGTGACAGTGAACTTCAGTGAGAACGTACGCTCGGCCTTCCGGCGCGGTGACACCGACGCCGTGGTGCGGATGAGCGAGGCCGAGATCGAGCGGGCCCGGGCGGCCGGTGACCCGGCGGGCGGGTGAAAGCCCGGTACAGCCTGGCCCGGGTCGCCATCCGGGCTGGTGACCTGGCGTTTCCCACCGTCACCCAGGCCACCAACGGCGATCCGTTGGCTGCCGCCGTCGACGCGCTGGCCGCCGCCATGTACGCGCACGGCCCGGCCTTCCGCACCGTGGCCACCGCGTGCCGGGCGGCGTTCCCGGGGCTCGATCGCCCGTCGGCCGGCGACATCGCTCAGGACGGCGCTCCCGTCGACAGGTGATCTGGTCACCGAAGCGGAATCGCTATCCCACCTCCCACTCCAACTCCCCATTCTGCTCAGAGGGCCAGGGGTGCAGGCCGGTGATGGCGGCGCCGGGGCAACGGGGACGGGTCGGGACCGAACGCGGCTGCGGGCCGACGGGCGCTCGCGGGTAGCCGCACGACGAACGCGGGGCCAGCCCCGGGCCCCTGCGGTCGTGGACCAGATCAAGGCTCGGCCTACCAGGCACGTCGGCTGTTGGAAACGTTTTCGTAACGAGCTCTTGACCTGCCTGGTGGACGCGGCGGACACTCCCGGAAACGTTTACAGGATGAGACGGAGGTGCCGGGTCGTGGTTCGTAAACGTTTACAGGACTCCGCCGACGGTCGGCCCACCGTGCACACCGTGGCCGCCCGCGCCGGCGTCTCCATCGCCTCCGCCTCCCGCGTCCTCAACGGCGTCGGCGGCAGCGAGGAGACCATCCGCAAGGTCCGCGCGGCCGCGGCCGAGGTCGGGTACGTGCCCAACGCCATCGCCCGCTCGCTGCAGTCCCAGCGCACCGGACTGGTCGCGCTCGCCGTCGAGGACATCGGCAACCCGGTCTACGTGTCGATGATGCGGGCGATCGAGGCGGTGGTGGCCGCCTCCGGACGCCAGCTGCTGGTGCACGCGACCGGCGGGCAGATCGCGAACGAGACCAGCCTGCTGCGCCGGCTGGCGAACCGCTACGTCGACGGCATGATCCTGTCCCCGATCCGGGTCACCGACGACCACCTGGCCGCGCTGGTGCAGAGCCCGGTCCCGGTGGTCGTGGTCGGCCAGCTCGGTGCCGACGCGCCGGTCGACAACGTACGCACCGACTCGCGGCACGGCGTCGCCCTGGCCGTGGACCACCTCGTCGGCACCGGACGGCGACGGATCGGGTTCGTCAACGGCCCGCTCGACACCGTTCCCGGCGCCGCCCGCGACGCGGGCTTCCGTGCCGCCCTCGACCGGCACGGCATCGGGCTCGACGAGGACCTGGTCGAGGTCGGCGACTTCCAGTACGCGGCCGGCCGCGCCGCCGCCGAGCGGTTGCTGGCCCGGGCCCGGCCGGACGCGCTGGTCTGCGCCAACGACCTGATCGCGGTCGGGGCGCTGCACGCGCTGCTCGCCGCCGGGCACCGGGTGCCCGAGGACGTGGCCGTGGTCGGCATGGACGACACCGAGCTGGCCCAGATGATGTTCCCGCAGCTGTCCAGCGTCTCCCTGGGCTCGGCCGAGCGCGGGCGGCGCGCCGCCGAGCTGCTGCTCACCCGGATCGCCGACCCGAGCCTGCCACCCCGTCGGGAGCAGGTGCCGCCCAGCCTCGCCGTACGCGCCTCCAGCCGGGTCGCCGTGCCGGGGCCCCGCCCGTCCACCGAGGAGCTGCCCTCATGACCGCCGTGGCCGAGCGGCCGGATGTCGCGCGGCGCGGGAAGCCGCGCGGCTCCGCCCGGTCCCGCTCCGACCGGACCGCCATCTACCTGCTGCTGCTTCCGTCGCTGGTGCCCATCCTGTTGCTGTCGGTCTTCCCGCTCCTGCGCGGCATGTACCTGGGCTTCACCGACGCCCGCGCCGGCCGCAACGTCGACGTGAGCTTCACCGGCCTGGAGAACTACCGCGAGCTGCTCGGTGACGACCTGTTCTGGAACTCGTTCAAGATCGGTCTGCTCTGGGCCTTCGGGGTGACCGTCCTGCAGTTCCTGCTCGCCCTCGGCCTGGCGCTGCTGCTGAACCAGCAGTTGCGCTTCCGGGGTGTGGCGCGGGTGCTGGCCGTGGTGCCCTGGGCGATGCCCCCGGTGGTGATCGGCATCCTCTGGAAACTCGTCTACCACCCGGACGCCGGTCTGCTGAACGAGTTCTTCCACCGCGTCGGGGCCGACGGGCTGCGGACCAACTGGCTCGGCGACTTCAGCACCGCCCTGCCGGCGGTGATCATCGTCGGGGTCTGGGCGGGCATGCCGCAGACCACGGTCGTCCTCCTGGCCGGCCTGCAGGGCGTGGCGCGGGAGTTGCACGAGGCGGCCGCGGTGGACGGGGCCAGCACCTGGCACCGCTTCCGGCACGTCACGCTCCCCGCGATCGCGCCGGTGATCGTCGCGATCACCGCACTGGACTTCATCTGGAACTTCAACTCGTTCGGGCTGGTCTACGTGCTCACCGCCGGCGGTCCGGGCGGCAAGACGATGCTGCCGATGCTGTTCGCGTACGAGGAGGCGTTCCGCTACGGCAACTACGGCTACGCCGCCGCGCTCGGCAACGTGATGGTCGTGATCATCGTGGCGCTGCTCGCCGTCTACCTGCGTCGCCGGCTGAGGGAGGCGAACTGACGTGATCGGAAGGCCGAGCCGTACCGGGCGGACGTTGCAGTACGTGGCGCTGGCCGGTTACCTGATCTTCCTCGGGTTCCCGCTGGTCTGGCTGGTCTCGACGGCGTTCAAGCCGCCCCGGGAGCTGGTGCAGCTGCACCCGACGCTGGTGCCGTCCAACCCGACGGTGCAGAACTTCGTGCAGGCCTTCACCGAGCAGGAGCTGGGCCGGGCCGCGCTGAACAGCCTCCAGGTCTCGCTCGCCTCGGCCGTGCTCACCGTGCTGGTGGCGCTGCCCGCGTCGTACGCGCTGGCCCGGTTCCGCTCCAAGCTCGGCACCGTGGCCCTGGGCTGGGTGCTGCTCTCGCAGCTCTTCCCGTTCGTGCTGCTGATCATCCCGATCTTCCTGGTGCTGAGGCAGGTCGGCCTGGCCAACACCCACGCCGGGCTGGTGGTGATCTACGTGGTCTGGGCGCTGCCGTTCGCGCTGTGGATGCTGCAGGGCTTCGTCCGCAACATCCCGCGCGAGTTGGAGGAGGCCGCCAGCGTGGACGGCGCCAGCCGGCTGCAGGTGCTACGCCGGGTGGTCTTCCCGCTGCTCGCGCCCGGCGTCGTCGCCACCGCGCTGTTCTCGTTCATCTCGGCCTGGAACGAGTTCTTCTTCGCCCTGGTGCTGGTCAAGACGCCCGAACTGGCCACCCTGCCGGTGGCGTTGGCGCGGTTCGTCGGCATCGAGGGCACCGCCCGCCTGGGCCCGCTCGCGGCCGGTTCGCTGCTGGCCACCCTGCCCAGCCTGATCTTCTTCGCGTTCATGCAACGCCGGCTCTCGTCCGGGTCGCTCGCCGGCGCGGTCAAGGGCTGATCGCACACCCCACCACCGAGGAGGTTCCCCCCATGCTCCGCAGAAGATTCCGTCGACTCGCCGCGGCCGCCGCGGTAGCGGTCGTCGGCCTCGGCGCGCTCACCGCGTGCGGCGACGGCGGCGACGACGAGTCCACGTCCGGCCCGGTGAAGCTGCGCTTCCTCAGCCTGGCCTGGCAGAAGGAGTCGCTCCAGGCCAACAAGGACCTGGTCACCAAGTGGAACGCCGAGCACCCGGACATCCGGGTCGAGTACGTCCAGGGTGACTGGAACTCGATCCACGACCAGTTGGTCACCTCGTTCGAGGGCGGCGACGCACCGGACATCGTCCACTACGAGGCGTCCGCGATCGGGGAGTTCAGCAAGCAGGGTTACCTGGCCGACCTGTCCGGCCTGGTGCCCGGCGACCTGAAGGGCCAGATCGACCAGGGCGTCTGGGACACGGTCACCTACGACGGCAAGGTCACCGGCGTGCCGTTCCTCCTGGAGTCGCAGGTCGTCATCGCCAACAAGAAGCTGCTCGACGCCGCCGGCGTCGCGGTGCCGCCGGCCGACGGCGGCTGGACCTGGGACGAGTTCCAGGCCAACGCGCAGAAGCTCACCAAGCCCGGCCAGTACGGCGTGGCCTGGGCGCTGAAGTCGCCGACCAACCGGGTGCTCAACCTGGCGCTCAACTTCGACGGAAAGTTCTTCTACACCGACGGTGGCCGGACCGAGGTGAAGGTCGGCGACCCGGAGAAGGAGGTCCCGCGGCGCATCCACGACATGATCTACACGACGAAGTCGGCGTCCCCGGAGGCGCTCGGGATGAGCGGCGCGGACACCCTGCCCGGCTTCTTCGGCGGCAAGTACGCCATGCTGCCCGGCTCGGTGTCGCTGCGCCAGCAGATGGTCGAGCAGGCGCCGGCCGGCTTCGAGTGGGTGACGCTGCCCCCGGTCAAGGGGCTGTCCAGCAAGCAGGCGGCGAACCCGCAGACGCTGTCCATCGCCGAGGACTCCAAGAGCAAGAAGCAGGCCGCGCAGTTCCTGGAGTACTTCCTCAACCCGGCCAACATGGCCGCGCTCGCCAAGGGTGACTGGCTGGTGCCCACCGGCAAGCAGGCCAACGAGGAACTGGTCAAGCTGACCGGCGGCAAGCAGGGCTGGGACGTCGCCGCGGACAGCGCGGCCGACCTGACCGTCGCGCCGTTCCAGCTCGCCGACGGGTACCCGGAGTGGAAGACCAAGTACGCCACTCCGGCCCTGCAGCAGTACTTCGCCAACAAGATCACCCTGGACCAGCTCGGCACGCAGCTGGTCGACGGTGGCAAGCAGGTTCTGAGGTAACGATGTCACTCTTGCTCGACAAGTCGGTCGGATGTCTCGTCGGCGCCGCCGTGGGCGATGCCCTCGGCGGGGCCACGGAGACGGCACTCCCGGAGCAGATCCGGCACCGCTTCGGCGGCTGGGTGGAGGGCATCGTGCCCCCGTTCCACGCCGAGTGGGCCACCGCGCGGCCACTCGCGCCGTACCACAAGGGCGACGGGCACATCACCGACGACACGTTGATGACCCACGCGCTGGTGCGGGCGTACGCGGCCAAGCGTGACCACCTGGACGCGTACGACGTGGTGGAGCTGCTGGTCCCCGACCTGATCGAGCGGGTGGTGTACATCCCGGACCTGGAGCGCGAGGGGGTGACCTTCCACCGGCTCGCGGCCGCCGAGCGGTGGCTGGTCACCCGCCTGCACCACGCGCACGTCGACCCCCGCGAGGCGGGCGTGGGCAACATCGTCAACTGTGGCGCGGCCATGTACATGGCCCCGGTCGGCATCGTCAACGCTGGCGACCCGGCCGGGGCGTACGCCGAGGCGGTGGAGGTCGCCGGGGCGCACCAGCACAGCTACGGGCGGGAGGCCGCGGCGGTCTTCGCCGCCGCGGTCGCCGCCGCCGCGGCCCCCGGCGCGGGCGTCGAGGACGTCGTCGCCGCCACCCTGGACCTGGCCCGCGACGGCACCCGGGCGGCCATCGACGCGGTGGTCAAGGAGGCTCGGGCGTACGACGACTGGCGGGCCGCCATCGCGCCGCTGCGCGCCGCGGTGTCCCGCTACGACACGGTGGGCGAGGAGTACCGCAACCCCGGCCTCGGGGCCCGGCGACCCAGCCGGCTGCACGCCATCGAGGAACTGCCGGTCGCCATCGGCATGCTCGTCGTAGCCCGGGGCGACTACCGCGCGGCGGTGCTCGGCGCGGTCAACTACGGCCGGGACGCCGACTCCACCGCCACCATGGCCGGGGCGATCGCCGGGGCGCTGGGCGGCGCGTCGGCGGTGCCCGCCGAGTGGTCCGAGGCGGTCGCCACCGCCTCGCGTACCGACCTGGTGGAGCCGGCCCGCACCCTCGCCGCGGTGGCCACCGAGGTCTTCGACCGCGACCGGGCCCGCTTCGCCCGCCGCGCCGAGCGCTTCGCCGGCCTCGGCGACGGGCAGGTGGGGGAGTCGGCGTGAGGATCACCTGGGTGCAGCCGGAGGACCTGCTGCCGCACGAGATCGCGGCCAGCCGGGACGAGGGTCGCGACGTGGAGGCGATCGCCCGGCGGTGGGCCGCCGCCGGTGGGGAGCTGACCCCGCCGGTCAGCGGGGCCTCGGTGAGCGCGGCCACGCCGGAGCTGCGGTCCCTCGCCACCGAGCTGCTCGACGCGGCCGACGCGCTGCCGGCCGCCGCGTCCGCCGACGAACCGGAGGACCTGGACGCCGTCCGGGCCACCTGGCCGGCGACCTGGTCGCTGCCGGCCGGCCCGGCGGTGGACGACCGGCTGCACGGGGCCTGGCTCGGCCGGGCGGTCGGCTGCCTGCTCGGCAAGCCGGTGGAGAAGATCCCCCGGCAGGGCATCCGGGAGATTCTCGTCGCGACCGGTCGCTGGCCGCTGCGGGACTGGTTCACCGCGCGCGGGCTGCCCGCCGACGTGGCGGCCCGCTGGCCGTGGAACCGGCGCAGCGCCCCGACCAGCCTGGCCGAGAACATCGCCGGGATGCCCGAGGACGACGACCTCAACTTCGCGCTCCTGGCGCTGCGCGTGCTGGAGACGCACGGGCCGGGCTTCACCAGCGCCGACGTGGCCCAGGCGTGGCTGGACTGGCTGCCCGGCGGGCGGGTCTTCACCGCCGAGCGGGTGGCCTACCGCAACCTGCTGCTCGGGCTGGCCCCGCCGGCCACCGCGCGGCGGCACAACCCGTTCCGGGAGTGGATCGGCGCCCAGATCCGCACCGATGTCCACGGCTGGGTCAACCCGGGCCGCCCGGACCGGGCCGCCGAGCTGGCCTGGCGGGACGCCAGCGTGAGCCACGTCCGCGCGGGGGCGTACGGGGCGATCTGGGTGGCGGCGATGGCCGCGGCCGCCACCGTCGCCGGCGACGTGGACGAGGTGCTCGACGCGGGCGAGGCGGTGCTGCCGCCGCGCAGCCGGTTCGCCGCCACCGTCCGCGAGGCGCGCGCCCTCGGGTCCGGCACCGACGACTGGGAGGCCGTCGTGGACGAGCTGTACGCCCGGCACGGCCACCTGCACTGGGTGCACGTGCGCAACAACGCCGCGTTGATCGCCGCCGCGCTCGCGTACGGGCGGGGCGACCTGGAACGGTCGATCTGCGCGGTGGTCAGCGGGGGATGGGACACCGACTCCACCGGCGCCACCGTCGGGGCGGTCACCGGGGCCCTGACCGGCGCCTCCGGGCTGCCGGACCGCTGGGTCGCGCCGCTGCACAACCGGCTGGCCAGCAGCATCGCCGGCTTCGACGGGATCGGCTTCGACGAGTTGGCGGCCCGTACCGCCGCTCTGGCCGGGACCGGCGCGCCGGCCGCAAGCACCCCGGCGGGCACGCGATGAGCGCGCGGGTGGTCGTGGTCGGCAGCGCCAACCTGGACCTGGTGGTCAGCACGCCGCAGCTGCCCCGCCCCGGTGAGACGGTGCTCGGCGGCGACTTCCGCACCGTTCCCGGCGGCAAGGGCGCCAACCAGGCGGTCGCCGCCGCCCGCGCGGGCGCCGGCTGCGAGTTCGTCGGCGCGGTCGGCGACGACGCGTTCGGCCGGCAGCTACGCGACAGTCTCGCCGGCGCCGGGGTCGGCCTGCGCGGCCTGCGGACCGTGCCCGGCCCGTCCGGGGTCGCGCTGATCGCCGTCGACCAGGCGGCGGAGAACTTCATCGTGGTCGCCCCCGGCGCCAACGCCGCGCTGACCGAACTCGACGCCGACGACGCGGCGGTGATCGGCGCGGCCGACGTGCTGCTGCTCCAGTTGGAGGTGCCGCTGCCCACCGTCGTCCGCGCCGCCGACCTCGCCCGCGCCGCGGGCACCGTCGTGGTGGTCAACGCCGCCCCGGCCGTCCCGCTGCCGGCGGAGCTGCTCGACCTGGTCGACGTGCTGGTGGTCAACGAGCACGAGGCGGCCGTCGTCGCCGGGGTGTTCTCCGACGACCCGGCGGTGCTGCTCGACGCGCTGCTGACGCTGGTGCCCCGGGTGGTGCTCACCCTCGGCGCGCGCGGTGCCGCCTACGCCGACCGCCACGGGGCGCGCCGCACCGTCCCGGCCCCGCTGATCGACGCCGTGGACACCACCGCCGCCGGTGACGCGTTCACCGGCGCGCTCGCGGTCGGCTGGGCCGAGCGCGGCGGCGCGCCGGACGCCGACGCCGTCACCGACGTCGTGCGCTGGGCGTGCGCCGCCGGCGCCGCCTGCGCGCAGCGCCCCGGCGCGTCGACCGCGCTGCCCGAGCGGGCCGCCATCGACGCCCTGTACACCGCGACCTACCGAGGTACCGAGTGAGCTTCAACCCGTACGTGCCCCGCCCGATCGACCGGCCCACGGAGGTGCCGCTCGGCGCGGACGCCGACCTCAGCACGCTGGACGAGGCGAAGATCTTCGCCGCCCCGGCCGACCCGGCGGACTGGCCGGCCTGGCGGGAGCAGCTCACCCGCTGGCGGGCCGACGCCCGGGCGCGGATCGGGTACACCGGCTCCCACTACGCCGAGATCCCCGGCGACTGCTTCAGCGTCTGCCTCGCCTGGCTGTGGGACGAGACGCTCTACGACCACGAGCGCGGTGTCTTCACCGTCGACGAGTTCCTCGACACCGCCGAGCGCGACTTCGGCGGCTTCGACGGGGTGGTGCTCTGGCACGCGTACCCGGTGATCGGCCTGGACGACCGCAACCAGTTCGACTTCTACCGGGACGTGCCGGAGCTGCCCGAGGTGGTGCGCGCCTTCCAGCGGCGCGGGGTGCGGGTGTTCGTCGACTACAACCCGTGGGACACCGGCACCCGACGCGAGGCCGGCACCGACGCCCGGGAGGTCGCCGCGCTGGCCGGCACGCTCGGCGTGGACGGCGTCTTCCTGGACACCCTCAAGGAGGGCGCCGGCGAGCTGCGTCGCGAGCTGGACGCCGTCCGCCCCGGCCTGGTGCTGGAGGGGGAGAGCCGGGTGCCGCTGGCCCGCGTCGCCGACCACGCGATGAGCTGGGCGCAGTGGTTCGCCGACTCCGAGGTGCCGGGCGTGCTGCGGGCCAAGTGGTTCGAACGCCGGCACGTGCTGCACCACACCCGCCGCTGGCACCGCAGCCACCTCGACGAGCTGCACTCGGCCTGGCTCAACGGTGTCGGGGTGCTGGTCTGGGAGAGCGTCTTCGGGGTCTGGGTCGGCTGGAACGACCGGGACCGGGCGGTGCTGCGGGCGATGCGCCGCGTGCAGGCCAGCCACGCCGCGTGGTTGCGCGCCGAGGACTGGGTCCCGCTCGCCGACCACCCCGGCACCGGTCGGGTGTACGCGTCCCGCTGGACGCACGACGGCGAGCCGCTGTGGACGGTGGCGAACACCGGCGGCGACCACGACGGCCCCTGGCTGGTCACCGAGCCGCGCCCCGGCCGACGCTACGTCGACCTGGTCACCGGCGTGGAGCTGGCCGCCACCCCGACCGCCGACGGTCGGGTGGCGGTGGGCGGGCCGCTGCCGGCCGGGGCGATCGCCGCCGTGGTCGCCACCGCCGACGACGCCGGTCCGGCGCACGCCGCCCCGGTCGGTGACCCGTCGTTCCCGGCCCGCGCCGCGGTGCGGGTCCGGACCCCGTGGGCGCCGCGCACCGGGGTGCCGACGGGCATGGTCGCCGTCGACGGCGGCCGGCGCGAGCTGGTGGTCCGCCACCGGGTCCGGGAGACCGGGCTCTACGGCGAGACCCCCTACCTGGACGAGTGGAAGCCGCTGCCGCCCCGGCTGCACCACACCGGGACGCTGCGTCGCAGCGTCCACCTCGGCCGGTTCGCCATCGCCACCCACGAGGTGACCCACGGTCAGTACGCCGAGTTCCTGCGCGCCACCGGCTACCGGCCGGTGCGCCCGGAGCGGTTCACCGCCGGTCAGGGGCCGGGCGACGCCCCGGTCACCGGCGTGGAACTGGCCGACGCCCGCGCGTACGCGGCGTGGGCCGGGCTGCGGCTGCCGACCGAGGACGAGTGGCAGGTGGCCGCCGAGGCGGGACTGCTGGTTCGTGGGGAGCCGCTGGTGTGGAACCTCACCGAGAGCGAGCACTCCGACGGCCGGACCCGGTTCGCCATCGTGAAGGGCGGTGCCGCGTACCGGGCCGAGGGGTCCGACTGGTACGTCGACGGCGGCCCCCAGCCGCCGGACGTCTCGGTGAAGCTGCTGCTGCTCGGCGCCGGGATGACCCGCTCCGACCAGGTCGGCTTCCGCTGCGCGGCCGACCTGGTTGCTGCGGTGCCGGGCGGCGGGGACGCGACGGAGGCGACCCGGTGACCGCGCCGCTGGACGGGGTGACGGTGGTCGACCTGGCCACCCTGTTCGCCGGGCCGCTCGCCGCGGCGTTCCTCGGCGACTTCGGCGCCGACGTGGTCAAGGTGGAGCACCCGGCCAAGCCGGATCCGTCGCGCGGGCACGGACCGGCCAAGGACGGCGTCGGCCTCTGGTGGAAGGTGCTCGGGCGCAACAAGCGCACCGTCACCTGCAACCTGTCCGACCCGGCCGGTGCCGACCTGCTGCGCCGGCTGCTCGCCGAGGCCGACGTGCTGGTGGAGAACTTCCGCCCCGGCACGCTGGAGCGGTGGGGGCTCGGCCCGGCCGAGCTGCACGCGGTCAACCCCCGGCTGGTGATCGTCCGGATCAGCGGTTTCGGGCAGGTCGGCCCGTACGCCCGGCGGCCCGGCTTCGGCACCCTGGCCGAGGCGATGAGCGGTTTCGCCGCCGCCACCGGGGAACCCGACGGCCCGCCGACCCTGCCCCCGTTCGGGCTGGCCGATTCGGTGACCGCGCTGGCCGCCGCGTACGCGGCCATGCTGGCGCTGCGGGCCCGCGACCTCACCGGTGCCGGGCAGGTGGTGGACCTCGCCATCATCGAGCCGATCATGGCGATGCTCGGTCCGCAGATCACCTGGTACGACCAGCTCGGCTACCTCCAGCCACGGCTGGGCAACCGGTCCAACAACAACGCCCCGCGCAACACCTACCGGTGCGCGGACGGGCGGTGGGTGGCCGTGTCGACCAGCGCGCAGAGCATCGCCGAGCGGGTGATGCGGCTGGTCGGCCGCCCCGAACTGGTCGACGAGCCGTGGTTCGCCACCGGCAGCGGTCGCGCCGCGCACGCCGACGAACTGGACGCCGCGGTGAGCGCCTGGGTCGCCCGGCGCGGCCGGGACGAGGTGGTGGCCGCGTTCGAGGCCGCCGAGGCGGCGGTCGCGCCGGTCTACGACGTGCGGGACGTCCTCGCCGACCCGCAGTACGCCGCGCTCGGCACCGTCCGCACCGTGCCGGACGAGGAGCTGGGCGAGGTGCGGATGCAGAACGTGCCGTTCCGGCTCGCCGACACCCCCGGAGCGATCCGGCACGCCGGGCGCCGGCACGGCCGGGACACCGACGCCGTGTTCCGGGCCCTCGGCCTCGACGACGCCGAGCTGGCCGCGTTGCGTGACCAGGGGGTGATCTGAGTGCTGCTCACCTGGCTCTACGTTCCCGGCGACCGGCCGGACCGGTTCGCCAAGGCGGTCGCCGCCGGCGCCGACGCGGTCATCCTCGACCTGGAGGACGCGGTGGCCGCCGGCCGCAAGTCGTACGCCCGGGACGCGGTCGCCGAGTTCCTCGCCGAGCCGCACCCGCTGCCGGTGCAGGTACGGGTCAACGAACTGACCGGCCCGGAGCTCGACGCCGACCTGGCCGCGGTCGCCGGCCGCCCCGGGCTGGCCGGGTTGCGGCTGCCGAAGGTCGAGTCACCGGCGAGCGTGGCCGCGCTGGCCGCCCGGGTGAACACCCCGCTGCACCCGCTGATCGAGTCGGCGCTCGGCCTGGAGGCGGCGTACGCCATCGCCACCGCCCACCCGGCGGTCGCCTCGGTCGGGCTCGGTGAGGCCGACCTCCGGTCGGACCTGCGTGTCGACGACGAGGCCGGGTTGGCCTGGGCGCGCTCGCGGGTGGTGGTCGCCGCCCGCGCGGCCGCCCTCGCCCCGCCGGCCATGTCGGTGTACGCGAACGTGGCGGACACCGACGGACTGGCCGCCTCCTGCGCGGTCGGCCGGCGCCTCGGCCTCCTGGGCCGGGCCGCCATCCATCCCCGCCAACTGCCGGTGATCGCCGAGGCGTTCCGCCCCGCCGAGCGGGACGTGGCCCGGGCCGAGGAACTGCTGGCCGCCGTGGCCGAGGCGCAGACCCGGGACTCGGGAACGGTGGTGCTGCCGGACGGCCGGTTCGCCGACCGCGCGATGGTGGCCGCCGCCCGGCGGACGGTGGACCTGGCTGCCCGCTACGCCGCCTGAGGCGCGCGGCGGCCTCGATCGACCCCCGTCCGTATCATCTCGGCATGGCGCTGAACCTGGAGGTCCGGTTCAGCCGGCGGGTGGTGCTGGTGGCCGCCGGAGGGCTGCTCGCCGGGTGCTCCCGGCGGCCCGACGTCGACGAGGTCCACCTGCGACTGGCCACCGGGCCGGCGGGGGCGGTCTACCGGCGCATCGGTGGTGCGCTGGCCGACCACATCGCCGAGCAGGTGCCCGGGGTCACGGTGACCACCGTGCCGAGCGGGGCGTCCACCGACAACATCCGGATGCTGCTGGCCGGCGAGGTGCACCTCGGGCTGACGAGCCTGGACGCGCTGATCAGGACCGACGGCAGCGCACCCGAGGGGCTCTCGGCGATCTGCCGGCTCTACGACAGTCACCTGCACCTCGTGGTGCTGGCCGGTTCGGCGATCGACACGTTCCGGGACCTGCAGGGCAGGAGAGTCTCCCTCGGTGCGCGCGACTCGGGGACCGAGTTCACGTCGCTGCGGGTCCTGGAGCTCGGCCCGGTGAGCGCCGACGGTCGGTACCTCAGCCAGGCCGAATCGGCGGCGGCCCTGCGCGACGGCGAGATCGACGCGATGTTCTCCCTGACCGGCGTCCCGACCCCCGCCGTCACGGAGCTGGCGCAGCGGCACCCGGTCCGGCTGATCCCGTTGGACCCGCAGGCGGACGCGCTCTTCACGGCGTACCCGGGTCCGTACGCTCCGGCGGTGATCCCCGCGACCGCCTACGCCGGCGTCCCGGCCACCCGCACCGTCGCCGTGCCGAACGTGCTCCTGGTGCGTGACGACCTGCCCGACGACCTGGTCCACGCCATCACCGACACGATCTTCACGCACACCCGCACGATCACCTCCGCGAGCCGGGACGACGCCGAGGCCGTTCCGGAAGCGTGGCAGATCAACGTGCGCACCGGGATCTCCACGGGATCGGTCCCGCTCCATCCGGGCGCGGCCGCCTGGTTCCGCGACCGTAAGCGCTGACGTGGGGGAGCGGCGCGGCCGGGCCCGCTCAGCCCGGGGTCGGAGCCGGGGCGGCCGGCGACGCCACCCGGGGAACGACCGGCAACGTGATCACGGCGGCGAATCCGTGCCCGGACCCGTCCGGACGCGCCAGGCCCTCCTCCAGCCGCAGCGCGCCCCCGGCAGCCCCGACCAGGTCGGCGCAGATCGCCAGTCCCAGCCCGGTGCCGGGCACGTTCTGGTGCCGCGGTGACCGCCAGAACCGTCCGAGCGCCTGGGCCCGCTCGGAGACGTCGAGGCCCTGGCCGTCGTCACGGACGGCGATGGTGACCATGCCTCCGGCCGTCGGGCCGTTGCCGCGTCCGGCGTCCGCCGCGCCGGGGACGACCCGGGCGTTCACCTCCACCAGCTGAGCGTCGGACAGCCGCAACGCGTTGCTGACCAGCTCGTCCAGGACGCTGCCCAGCCCGCCCGGCGGCTCCAGCAGCCGCAGCCCCGGCGGCACGTCGACCGCCAGTGTCTGCCCCGCTGCCGCCGTCAACGCCCGCCACCGGTCCACCCGGGTCGCCAGTACCGCGTCGAGGTCCACCGGCGACGCCGTCCGCATGCTCTCCATCCGCGCGCTGGCCTGTAGCGAGTTCAGCATCCGCTGCATCGCCTTCAGCTCGTCGACGGCGACGTCGTACACCTGCCGCCCGGCACCGGCCGGACGCAGGTGCGGTTCCAGACTCTCCACCGCGAGCCGGAGGCTGGTCAGCGGATTGCGCAACTGGTGCGACGCGTCGGACACGAACGCCCGCTGCCGCTGCACGGCGTTCTCGACCGCGTCCATCATGGTGTTGAACGACTCCGCCAGCCGCCGCAGCTCGACCGGGCCGGCCTCGGCGTCCGCCCGGATCGTCAGGTCGCCCCGCGAGATCCGCGAGCTCGCCGCGTCCAGCTCCCGCACGGGTCGCAGCACCCACGCCGACACCGGCCACGCGACGGCCACCAGCGCGATCAGCGGCAGCAGCCCGAGCCCGGCGAGCTGGGCCCAGCGCACGAGGATGCGGTCGCGCGTCCTCGACAGGTCGGAGACCGTCACGACGGCGCCGACGACCTCGCTGTCCCGGCCCACGGGCTCCGCGACCACGAGGGCCGAGTCGTCCCACGGCGCCCATTCCCCGGACGGTTCGGACCTCGACCCGGCCAGCGCCGCCGTCACGATCCGGGGCAACTCCGGCTCGGCCCGCGCCGCCTCCTGGTACGCACGGCCTGGTCCGAGCAGCACCGTGCCGGACGTGTCGATCAGCGCGACCGGGATGCCGTACAGCTCGTGGTAGCGCACCAGCGCCTGGTTGAGCGCCTCGGTCCGCCCGGTCGCCAGCGCGGTCTCGGCGAGCGACGCGAACCGGCCGACGTCGCCCAGCCGGTCGACGTACGTCTCCTGCATCTCCCGCTCGGCCACGGTGACGCTGAGCGGCACCCCGAGCGCCGCCACGAGCAGCACCGCGAGGGGCACCAGGACGACGAGCAGGCGACGGTGCACGGCACGTCAGCCGATCAGCTCCGGCTGGTCGGCCAGGAGCCGATAGCCGACCCCGTGGATCGTGCGGATCAGCACGGCCGGCCCGAGCTTGTGCCGCAACGCCGCGATGTGGGTGTCCAGGGTGCGGCTCGACGCCTCCCAGGTCGCGCCCCAGATCTGGTCGAGGATGACGTCGCGGCTCACCACGTTCGGCGCACGCCGGGCCAGCAGCAGGAGCAGCTCGAACTCCTTGCGGGTCAGCGTCACGGGCGTGCCGTCGACGGTGACCTCGCGGGTGCCGACGCCGACCCGCATCGGACCCAGGACGAGCGGCTCGTCGGGGCGACTCAGGGCACGAGCGGCCCGGGTGCGCCGCAGGACGGCGTCGATCCGGGCCAGCAACTCCGGGATGCCGAACGGCTTCACGATGTAGTCGTCGGCGCCGGAACGCGGGCCACGGACCCGCTCGTGCTCCTCCGAGCGCGCCGTCACGGCGATGACGGCGGTCGCCGGGCGGTCCCGCAGCCGGCGGATCACGTCGAGGCCGTCGCCGTCGGGCAGGCCCAGGTCGACGAGGACCACGTCGGACGGGGCGGCCCGCAGGGCCGCAGCGGCGGTGGCGACGCGGTGGACCTCGAAGCCCGCCTGGGCCAGGACGGTCACCAGACCCCGCGCCACACGGTCGTCATCCTCGATGACGGTGATCCGCATACCGGCGAATTGTACGAGCCCGATCGACGCCCGTGGAAGCCCTCCAGTTCTTGGGATTCCTCTGACACCATCCGCGTCCCCGCTGGTCGAGACTGGGGCGGCGCACCCACGGACGAGTGCGCATGCGCTGACGAGGAGGCCCCGACATGACAACGACCAGGCACCGGGCCGCCGCGCGGATGATCGCCGCGATCGGCGCCGTTTCGCTCCTGGCCGCCTGTTCCGGCAACGGCGGCAGCGGCGGCGACGCCGGGAACTACCCGGACCGGAACATCACGTTCGTCGTGCCGTTCAGCGCCGGCGGCCCGACGGACACCGTCACCCGCATGATCGCCGAGCCGATGGCCGCGAAGCTGGGCGCCAAGATCGTCGTACAGAACGTCGAGGGGGCGGGTGGCACGGTCGGCGCCGGCGAGGTCGCGCGGGCCGAGCCCGACGGCTACACCGTGCTCATGCACCACATCGGCATGTCCACGGCGCCCGCCCTCTACCAGAACCTGGGTTACCAGCCGCTCGAGGACTTCGAGACGATCGGGCTCGTCACCGAGGTGCCGATGACCATCGTCGCCCGCCGGGACTTCCCGCCCACGACTCTCCAGGACCTGGTGAGCCACGTTAAGGCGAACGCCAACAAGTTCACCCTCGCCAACGCCGGCATCGGCGCCGCGTCCCACCTGTGCGGCCTGCTGTTCCAGCACGCCGCCGGTGTCAAGCTCCAGGAGGTCCCGTACGAGGGGACCGGCCCCGCGCTGACGGACCTCGTCGGCGGCCAGGTCGACTTCATGTGCGACCAGACGACCAACACCAGCGGCCAGATCTCCGGGGGCAAGGTCAAGGCGTACGCGGTCACCACCCCGGAGCGCGTGAAGAGCCTGCCCGACCTGCCCACCACCGCCGAAGCGGGGCTGCCCCAGCTCCAGGTCAGCGTCTGGCACGGCCTGTACGCCCCGAAGGGCACACCGCAGGACGTCGTCCAGAAGCTGTCCGAGGCGCTGACGGCGGCGCTCGCCGACCAGGCGGTGATCGACCAGATGGCGAAGCTGGGCACCGCGCCCGTCCCGGCGGCGGACGCGACCCCGCAGGCACACCGGGCGCACCTCGAGGAGCAGCTCGGCACCTGGGCGAAGATCATCGCCGACGCCGGGGTCAAGGCCTCCTGAGGTGGAACGCCGACGGTCCCTTCCGGACGTTCTGGCCGGAGGAATCTTCGTCCTCGTCGGCGGCGCATTCGTGGTGGGGTCGCTCAGCTACGAGCTGGGCACCCCGCTGCGGATGGGTCCCGGCTACTTCCCGCTGGTGCTCGGCGTGATCCTGGCCGCCCTCGGCCTGACGATCGTCGGCAAGGGGCTCGTCGCCGGCGAGGCGCTCCCGTTCGGGGTGGTGCCCTGGCGGGCGGTCGCCGTCATCGTGGTCGCGGTCGTGTTCTTCGGGTACAGCTTCCGGAAGCTCGGGTTCGTGCCCACGGCGGCGGTGACCGCCCTCCTCTCCACCCTGGCCAGCCGACAGGTGCGACTGCGCACGGCCGTGGTCGTGGCCGCCGGGTTGACCGTGGCCAGCACGCTCATCTTCGTCGTCGGCCTCCAGTTGCGGATCCCGCTGTGGGGTCCCTGGCTGTCGTTCTGACGCGCCACCCGGATTGAGGCATGGACCTTCTCGACAACCTCGTGCTGGGCTTCTCGACCGCCTTCCTGGTCCAGAACGTCCTCTACTGTTTCGTGGGCGTGCTGCTCGGCACGGCGGTCGGCGTGCTGCCCGGCATCGGACCGACGGCGACGGTGGCGATGCTGCTGCCGATCACGTTCAACTTCGAGCCGGTGACGGCGCTGATCATGCTGGCCGGCATCTACTACGGCGCACAGTACGGCGGCTCGACGACGGCCATCCTGATCAACCTGCCCGGTGAGTCGTCGGCGGCGGTCACCGCGCTCGACGGTCACGAGATGGCCCGGCAGGGTCGGGCCGGGCCGGCGCTGGCCGCCGCCGCGATCGGGTCCTTCGTCGCGGGCACCCTGGCCACGATTGTGCTGGCCGTCGCGGCCCCACCGCTGGCCCGCGTCGCGTTGCAGTTCGGCCCGGCGGACTACTTCTCGCTGGTGTTGCTCGGCCTGATCGTGTCGATCGCGCTGGCGCGTGGCTCGGTGCTCAAGGCGCTGGCGATGATCGCGCTCGGCGTCCTGTTCGGCGCGGTCGGTCAGGACATCTACACCGGCACGCCCCGGTTCGTCTTCGACCAGCGCGAGTTGTACGGCGGCATCGATTTCGTGTCGGTGGCCGTCGGCATGTTCGGGGTGGCGGAGATCCTGCGCAACCTGGAGAACGAGCAGGGCCGCACGGCCATCGTCGGCAAGGTGCGGAACCTCTGGCCGACCCGCGAGGACCGGCGCCGGATCGCCGGCCCGATCCTGCGGGGCACCGGTCTCGGCGCCGCGCTGGGCGTGCTGCCCGGCGGTGGCCACGTGCTGGCCTCGTTCACCTCCTACGCGGTGGAGAAGCGGATCTCGAAGCGGCAGCAGGAGTTCGGTCGCGGCGCGATCGAGGGCGTCGCCGGCCCCGAGTCGGCGAACAACGCCGCCGCGCAGACGTCGTTCATCCCGCTGCTGACCCTGGGCCTGCCCGCCCATCCGGTGATGGCGCTGATGGTCGGCGCGTTCATCGTGCACGGCATCACCCCCGGCCCGAACGTCCTCGCCGACGAGCCGGCGCTGTTCTGGGGCCTGATCGCGTCGATGTGGATCGGCAACGTGCTCCTCGTGCTGCTGAACCTGCCGCTGATCGGCGTCTGGGTGCGCATGCTGCGCATCCCGTACCGGGTGCTGTTCCCCATGATCATTCTGTTCGCCGCGATCGGCACCTACTCGCTGAGCTTCAACCCGTACGACGTCTACGCGATCGTGTTCTTCGGGCTGCTGGGGTACATCCTGATCAAGTGCGGCTGCGAACCGGCACCCCTGCTGCTCGGCTTCGTCCTCGGACCGCTGCTGGAGGAGAACCTGCGGCGCGCGCTCATCATCTCCCGCGGCGACTCGTCGGTCTTCCTGACCCGACCGATCTCCGCGGTGCTGCTGGCCCTGACCGTGGCAGCGCTCGTCGTCGCCCTTCTCCCGACGATCCGCAAGCGCCGCGACGTCGTGTTCGCCGAGGAGGAGTAGGCGAATCCCGACCGGACGCCGGGTCGCGCCCACCCGGCGGACGTTCGGAGACCTTACTGTAAGGAAGGTTTACAGGATGTGCCCCGCGCGGGTAGCGTGCTGTTCGATCGACCTGTATCGATTGCCGCGACCCTGGAGGTACTCGTGCGTCGGCGAAACACCATGACCCGCCTGCTGGCCGTGGCCGTACTCGGACTGCCGTTCGTCCTCCCGGTGGCCCCGGCCGTGGCCGCCCCGGTCCGGCGGTTGAGCGATGTGGTCCCCGCGCCCGTCGAGACCCGCCCCGACGCCCGGGGCACGTTCACGCTCGGCCCGCACACCGTCATCCGCACGTCGCCCGGCTCGGTCCCCGCCCGGCGGGTGGGGCGGCAACTCGCCGAGACGCTGCGCCCCGCGACCGGCTACCCGCTGCCGGTACTGCCGGTCCGCTCGACGCCGCTGCCGGAGATCGCCCTGGTCATGGAGGGCGCGGACGGGCGCGTCGGCCCGGAGGGATACCAGCTCGACGTCACCCGCCGGGGCGTGACGATCCGGGCGAACACCGCGGCCGGGCTGTTCGCCGGCGCGCAGACGCTGCGGCAACTGCTGCCCGCCCGGATCGAGGCGTCCGAACGGCAGCGGGTCACCTGGTCGGTGCCCGGCGGGCGGATCGTGGACTATCCGCGCTTCGCGTACCGGGGGGCGATGCTCGACCTGGCTCGACACTTCCACACCGTCGACGAGATCACGGCGTACGTGGACCTGCTGAGCCAGTACAAGATCAACTATCTGCACCTCCATCTCACCGACGACCAGGGCTGGCGGATCCAGATCGACTCCTGGCCCCGGCTCGCCACCGTCGGCGGCGGTCCGGGCACCGGCGTCGACGGTGCCGGGCCCGGGTACCTAACCAAGGCCGACTACCAGGCCGTGGTGGCCCACGCCGCCGAGCGGCACATCACGATCGTTCCCGAGATCGACATGCCGGGGCACACCAACGCCGCCCAGTCGACGTACGCCGAACTCAACTGCGACGGAATCGCGCCGCCGCCCCGTACGGACATGGCGGTCGGCTACAGCTCCCTGTGCATCGACGACGAGTTGACCTACCGGTTCGTCGAGGACGTCATCCGCGAGGTCGCGGCGATCACGCCCGGGCCGTTCCTGCACATCGGCGGCGACGAGGCGCACGCGACCACGGACGAGGACTACCGCACGTTCATGGAGCGCGTGCTGCCGCTCGTCGCGAAGTACGGCAAGCGCACCTCGGGCTGGAACGAGATCGTGCAGGTGGACCCGCCGACCGACGTCGTGGCCCAGTTCTGGGGTACCGGCACGACCGACGACGTGCTGGTCGAGGCCGCCGCCCGGGGCAACAAGGTGATCATGTCGCCGGCGAGCAAGGCCTACCTCGACATGAAGTACGACGCCACCACCCGCCTGGGCCTGCGGTGGGCCGGCTACATCGAGGTGCGCGACGCGTACGGCTGGGACCCGGCGCACCGCGTGACGGGCGTCGGCGAAGACGCGATCCTCGGCGTCGAGGCGCCGCTGTGGTCGGAGACGCTGCGCAGCCTGGACGACATCGAGTACATGGCCTTCCCGCGCCTGCCCGCGATCGCCGAACTCGGCTGGTCGCCGGCGGCCAGCCACGACTGGGAGTCGTTCCGGACCCGACTGGGGGCGCAGGCGCCGCGGTGGCGCCTGCAGGAGGTGGACTTCTACCCGTCCCCCCAGGTGTCGTGGTCGTGACCGGTGAGCCGGGGGTCCGGGCCCCCCGCGACCCGGACCCGGGTCGCCGGTCGGGTCGAGTTCGTCGTCACGGGTCGCGGGCGCGGCACCCCCGACCGCCCGGTCAGCGGCGGTTGAGCTCCGACTGGAGCCGCTGGATCAGGGTCTTGCGGGCCTTGCCGCCGCGTTCCCGCTCCAGGGCCGCCTTGAGCTGGCGGGTGTCCAGGCCGTGGACGAGCTTGCTCGCCTCGGCGACCGTCAGCTCGGACAGCCTCCCCGCGGACGTGGCGTTCCGGCGGGCACGCTTGGCCGGCCCGGTGTTGGGCACGTACTGCCGGCCCGACCTCGACTCCCTGCGCTTCCTGGCGTCGGTCGCGCGTCGCTCCTCGGGTGAGAGCCGCTTCCAGGCCTGCTCCGGAAGGTAGCGGCGGGTCTCGCCGTCCCGCCGCGCCCGGGTGTCGCCTTCCTTGGTCTGCCAGTTCTCGCTGCCCCACCGCTGCAGCGACTTCTGCCGCTCGTCCTTCGGGCCTTGGAAGCCACCGCCGCGCCGTTTGTACTCCTGGGTGAGCAGCTGCGACTTGCGGGCCGACCACTGTCCGGGCCGGCCGCCCTTGTCCGATGCCTTGATCTCTTCCTTGATCTGCTCCCGGAGATCGGGCTTGGTATACCGTGCCATCGCCGACCGTTACCCACCGATGGTCGATTCATGTGCGATGCCCCGTCGGGAGACCGTGCCGGTCCGGTCGGGCCGCACGGTCACACGACGCCGGCCAGCCGGCCACGCCAGCCAGCCAGCACCGCACCGGGTCGGTCTTGAGAACCTGCTCCAGCAGGGTGGCGTAGACGTCCCGAAAGTCGGTGGTGAACGTGAGGTCCCCGTCGTCCAGGTCGGTGAGGCTGGGTGCCTCGCCGTACACTCCGCCGCGCACCGCCGACCCGAGCAGCAGCACGTCGGAGGCGGTGCCGTGGTCGGTGCCGTCGGAGGCGTTGGCACGCACCCGGCGCCCGAACTCGGAGTACACGGCCACCACGACCTTCCGGCCGGCCCCGCTCCGCGCCATCCGGTCCACAAAGGCGGTCACCGCGCGGTCCACCTGGCCGAGCAGCACCTCCTGCAACTGCTTCTCGTCGGCGTGCGTGTCGAAGCCGCCGAGGGAAACCGAGAAGACCCGGGTCATCACCCCGGCCTCGACGCACTGCGCGACGAGGTCGAGCTGGGCGTCGAGCGGAGTGCGGGCACCTCCGGTCGCGGTGGCGGGGCCGGCCTCGCCGTCCGCCTCCGGCTCGTCGGTGCCGGCGGCGTCGTGCACCGTGCGCACCATCTCGTCGACCGACAGCAGGTCCGCGAAGCAGGCGGCGGCCCGGGCCCGGGCCGCCGATTCGCCCGATTCGGTGGCGGCGAGCGCGGCGAGGACCGGCTCGGGCAGGCCGCGCGCCGCCTTCCGCTCGGTCACCGGCACCGAGGCACCCGCCGCGCGCTCACCGGCGAGCAGCGGGGGCAGGGCCGGCTCGAACGACACCGCGAGTCGGGGGTCGCCGCCGGCGCGGTCCAGCCACCGACCGAGCCACCCGGTGGTGCCGGGGCGCGCCGGCTGGGCGGTGTGCCAGATGTCCATCGACCGGAAGTGGCTGCGGTCCGGCTTCGGGTAGCCGACACCCCGGACCACCGCGAGCCGGCCCTCGCCGTGCAGGCGGTGCAGCCCGCCCAGCGCCGGGTTGAGGCCCACCGTGTCGTCCAGCCGCTTCACCTGCTCGGCGGAGTAGGCCAGTTCGGGACGGGCGTCGTGGTACGCCGGATCGGCGTACGGGACGACCGTGTTGAGACCGTCGTTGCCGCCGTACAGGGTGACCAGGACCAGCGTGGCGGCGTCCGGGTCGCGGTCGCCGGCGGTGGCGAACAGGTCGTCCAGGCGGTACGCGGCGGCGCCGGCCGCGAGCGCGGTCGCGCCGACCACCCCGCTCGCCAGGAGGAACCGTCGTCGGGTCAGGGCGTCCATCGGGCTTCCTCCGGCTCAGCTGACGGTGTATTCGGGACTGACCAGGCCGGCGGCCAGCAGCTGCCGTGGCGCACCGGCCAGCGGCGTCAGGGCGGCCCGGGTGCGGTCGCTCCAGCGGTCCACGACGAGCAGCCGGGCGAGCGCGTCGAGCCGGCCGTCCGGCGGCGCGGCGGCGAGACGGTCCAGCGCGGCGGGGGCGGCGACGGCGGCCAGCAGGTTCGCCGAGCGGAGTCGAGCCTGCAACGACGAGGTGGTCAACCAGGCGCCGCCCGCCGGCCAACCGCCGACACTCGGCGGGCGCAGGGGTACCTGGTCCATCGCCTCCAAGCCGGCGAGCAGCTGCCGGCGTCGCTGCTCCGGCAGGGTGGAGGGGCGGACGCCGAGCTGTCGTAGCGCCCCGACCAGCCACTCGACGGGCTGCTTGACGAGGGTGCCCGGGGTCTGCGCGAAGGCTGGCGCGGTGAACACCCGGCGCAGCGTACCGACGGTGTCCGGGCCGGCGAGGTCGGCCGGTGCGGGCACCTGCGGGCCGGCGTACCGGAACCACAGCCGGCTCGCGACGAACCGCGCGGCCTCCGGACGGCTGGCCAGCAGCCGGGCGTACGCCGTGGCGTCGAGGTCGCCGGTGACCCCGAGGATGGTCTTCGGCCCCGGGTCGTGCCGGCGCGGGGTGAACCGGGCCGCCCCGCTGCGGCGGTCCACCACCCAGCCGGTGAGCGCCCGGGCGCCCTCCCGCACATCCGTCTCGGTGTAGCCGCCGCCGATGCCGAGCGTGAAGAGCTCCATCAGCTCGCGGGCCAGGTTCTCGTTCGGCGCCTTCCGGGTGTTCCGGTGGCCGTCCAACCAAAGGATCAGGGCGGGATCGCGCACCATCGCGGTCACCAGCGCGTCCAGCGGACCGCGCCCGTGCCGGCGTAGCGTTTCCAGGTGCCGCAGCATCAGCGGCGCGGACCGGACCTTGCGTACGCTGGTCGCCCAGTGGCCGTGCCAGAAGAACAGCAACTTCTCGCCCGCCTGGTCGTCGGCGGCGACCATCCGGTCCAGCCACCAGCCGGACAGCCGCAGCACCTGCTCGCGTCGCTCCCGGTTGGCCGCCTGCCGCTGCTCGCGGGTCGGGTTGTCGGCCAGTTCCGCGTACGGGTCCGGGCCCAGCGCGGGTAGCGGGGGCGCTGCCGTTCCCCGGTCGGCGCCGGGCGGGGCGAGCAGTGAGTCCAGAGTGGCCGCCACGCCGGCCCGCTCCGCCGCGTCCACCTCCTCGGCCGTCGGGCCGAAGGTGGCGCGACGCAGCAGATGTGCGACGGCTTCCCGCTCAGTCATGTGCAGCAACGCTAGTCCGCCGATGTTCGAGTCAGGTAAGGACAAGGTTCGGGCGAGGTCGCTCCGGTCGTTGCCCCGCGTGCCGGCCCGACAGACGCCGTGGAGTATTGCCGGAGCTTGTTCCCGACAATGGCAGCGGCGGATGCGGCCGAGACAATGGACGCGCGCGTCCCCGGAATGCGATGCGGGCGTGGCCGCGCCGTCGGGGCCGCGAATGGCAACGAGAGGCCGTGGACAGGTCCGCCTCTCGGTGACACCCGGACCGTTGCGGGTGGAACCGACTGCGGTGTTCGGGCGCTGGCGCGCACCCCGGGTTGCTGAGTCGTTTGCGCTGTTCAAGAATGGTTTCACCACGCAAGCGGCGGACCGCAACTTGCAGGTGGGCAAGGAATGCGCAATGTCACGGAGTCGCAATTCCCAATCGAAAACCATCGACAAGGACAATTCTTGACTTGATTCCGTCGTTCGCGCACCGTGAACGTGTCCGGCGGCGATCAGGACCGTCCGGATGCTGCGTCGAATCCGGTATTCGACAGTCAGGAGGCGGTCATGCGGTTGAATCCGTTCGCCGGTGCGTATCTCGCCGATCCGGCGCAGGTCTGGCGGCAGCTCCTCGACGCGCCCGGCGGGGTGCGTCACGACGAGGAGCTGGGGCTGTGGTTGATCACCAGACACGCGGACGTGCGCCGGGCGCTGAGCGACGCCGGGGCCTTCGGCAACGCGCTCACCCTCGCGCCGGTCTACGACGTCTGCCCGGAGGCGATGGACGTCGTCATGCGGATCGACGCGCCGCCCACGACGGCCGCCGCCGACCCGCCGGTGCACCCCCGGACCCGGCGGGCGCTGCGGGCGACCTTCGCCAACACCCCGGACCGGGTGGAGCGGCGGTACGGCGCGATCGTGCGGCGCCGGGTCGACGAACTGGTGTCCCGGCTCGTCGCCCGGGACGGCGGCCGGGCCGACCTCGTCCCGGACTTCACCACCGAGCTGCCCCTGCTGGTCCTGCTCGACATCCTCGGCGTGCCGGAGGGGGACATCGGGCGGGTCCGGGCCTGGGCGGACGGCCAGATCGCGCTGATCTGGGGGAGGCCGGACCCGGCCGAACAGGTTCGGCTGGCGCAGGGGCTGCTGGAGTTCTGGCGCTACTGCCAGCAGTTCGTCGGCCACCGGCTCGACGGCGGCCGGTACGGCGACGACCACGTCGGCCGGTTGCTGGCGTACCGCGACGGTGACGACGAGGTGCTCACCGTGGCCGAGGTGTCGAGCATCGTGTTCAACCTCCTGGTGGCGGGGCACGAGACCACGGCCGGGCTGCTCGCCCACGCGCTGGACCAGGCGCTGTCCAGTCCGGGCCGGTGGCGGGCGCTGACCGACGACCCGGGGCTGATTCCCGGGTTCCTCACCGAGACGTTGCGGTACGCGCCCGCCATCGACGGTTGGCTGCGGGTGACCACCCGACCGGTCCTCATGGGCGGGGTCACCATCCCGGCGGGGGCGCGCTGCCTGCTGCTGATCGGCGCGGCGAACCGGGACCCGGCGGTGTTCGCCCGTGCGGACCGGTTCGACCCCGCCCGGCCCGACGCCAGCGACCACCTCTCCTTCGGGCACGGGCCGCACTTCTGCATCGGCGCCGCACTCGCTCGACTGGAGGCCGGGATCGCGCTGGACCGGCTCGCCGCGGCCCTTCCCGGCCTGCGGCTGGCGACCGGCCACCGCCGTTCGTACCAGCCCAACCTCGCCTTCCGCGCGCACCGCGGCCTGCCGGTGGTCATCGACACGGCACGGCCGTCCGGCAGCCGGACGGCGTCCGGCGTCGAGCGGCCGGCGGCCTGACGCATGCTGCCGCACGGGGCGTCGACCGGGCGACCGGGCCGGATCGGGCGACCGCCGCCGGCCTGCGGGCACGCACCGTCCGCACCGGATCCGCCGGGTCGTCCCGAGCGACCGTCCACCCCCGCCGGGCGAACACTCAGCGCAGTCACGTCTTCACACCCGTTGATCCGTGGGTTAAGAATTGTCCCCTGCGAACGCCCAGTCATCGCCCAACCTCGGTCTGACGCCGATGCCGAGCCGGCGTCGTGAAGGTGAGCACATGGACCGCACGCCACCGTCGAGCGCCGCACCCTGCGACGCCAGCCATCGGTTCCGCTCCGAACTGCGCGGCTGGCGGACCCGGCAGGGGCTGACCCAGCGGGCGCTGGCGGAGCGGGTCCGGTTCAGCCGGGAGACGGTCGCCGCGGTCGAGTCCGGCCGCCGGTACGGCAGTCAGGAGTTCGCCGTCCGCTGCGACGAGGTGCTCGGCACCGGGGGCCGGCTGGCGGCGTTGTGGCCGCAGGTCGCGGCCGAGCAGTTGGCCGCGGATGGTCGGCGCGGGCCCCGGGCCGGGGAGACACCGCGGGCGGACCCGGACGGTGCCGCGCCGGTCCACCTGCGGGACGCGCGCAACCCGGAGGCGGTCGTGGCGGCCGCCATCGACGAGTTGCGGGAGCTGATCGGCCAGGTGCTCGGCCAGCCGGAAACCGGCGGGCCGCCGCGCCGGTCGGCCGACCAGCGCTGACCCTCGCCCGGGAGCACACCGGACCTGGGGAAGCTTTCCTTCAGCGCTGCCTGACTCTGGGTACAGATGCTGGTACGGGCTGTTTGTACCACCGTCAGGTCTGGTCTCCGAGCACAGGTTCCGGCGCAATGAGACGTGCAAACGGCAATCTGCACACAAACCTTCGTAGATGAAGTGCAGGAGTCACTCTTGGCGTCGAGCACGAGGTCCCACGCGGCCCGACCCTACCCGACGCGCCGCCGCGGCTGGAAGATAGCCGGCCGGCTGCGGCTGATCGTGGCGGCCCCGCTGGTCGCGGTGATGGGCTTCGCCGGGCTGGCACTGACCGAGAGCGCCCGCCAGACCACCCGCGCGAGCGATCTCGGGCTCCTGGCACAACTCGGCGCCGAGGCCGGCGACCTGGCCCACCGGTTGCAGCACGAGCGCATCGCCGCCGCCGACCTGCTGACCCGGGGCGCGCCCGAGCAGCAGGAGGCCTTCGCCGACGTCACCGCCGCGACCGACGACGCCGTCGCCCGCTACCAGCGGCAACGGGCGCGGATGCCCGCCGCGCCCGCCACCGACCAGGCCGTCCTGCTGCGGGTCGACGCGGCCCTGGCCGGCCTGCCGCCGTTACGTGCGCAGGTGCGGACGGCGGAACACGCCTCGGTGTCGGCGATGACCTTCAGCTACCGGATCGCCATCGCCGACCTGTTCAGCCTGCGCGAGAGCGTCACCCTCGGGGTGGTCAACCCTTCGATCGCGGACGGCATCCGGGCCTCCGCGGCGCTGTCCAAGGCCGCCGAGGCGGTCGGCCAGCAGCAGGTCGCCGTCCTGCGGGCGGTCGCGGCCGATCAGCTGACCCCCGCCGTGCAGCAGGACATCACCGCCGCCCGGGCGGGCTTCACCGAGTCCAGCCTGTCCTTCCTCGCGCTCGCCCGGCCCGACTGGCGGGGCTGGTGGGCGCAGGCCGGCAGCGGCGAGGACGCCCTGCTGCTGCAACGGATGCAGGACGAGGTGTCCAGAACCCGGTCCGGGAGCCGGCTCCGGCTGGACCTCGGCACCTGGGTCGCCGCGACCCAGCAGTGGACCGTCCGCCTGGCCGAGCTGCGCCACCGGGTCGACGCGGCGGTGCTCGACGACATCCGGGCCGCGCACGCGGACCAACGCCGACGCACGGTCGTGGAGGCCGCCGCCGCACTGGTGGCCCTGCTGCTCACCGCGCTGGTCACCTGGGCGGTGGCGCGGCAGATCACCCGGCGGCTGCACCGGCTGCGGGATGCCGCGAACCAGGTCGCCTTCGAGCGGCTGCCGCAGGTCGTGGCCCGCCTCCAGCAGCCGGACAGCTCCTCGGTGGACCCGGACGACCTGGCCCGCCGGCAGGCCGCCGACGCCCTGGAACCGTCCAGCGACGACGAGATCGGCGAGGTGGGGGAGGCGTTCAGCGCGGTGCACCGGGCGGCCGTGCGTACCGCGGCCGAGCAGGCCGTCATGCGGGCCAACACCGCCGACATCTTCATCCACCTCAGCCGCCGGGAGCAGCGGCTGGTCGACGCGGTGCTCGCCCAGGTCGACAAGGTCGAGCAGGACGAGACCGACCCCGAGCGGCTGCACCAGCTGTACACGCTGGACAACCTGGCCACCCGCATGGGGCGGATCAACGCCAGCCTGCTGGTGCTCGGCGGGGTCGGCGTCGGGCGGGTGCGGCGGCACGACGTACCGCTGCAACACGTGCTCCAGGCCGCGCAGAGCCAGATCGAGCACTACGCGAGAATCCGCCTCGGCATGGTCGACGGTGACGTCGCGGTCGCGGCCGGGACCGTCGACGAGATCGTGCACCTGCTGGCCGAGCTGATGGACAACGCCACCGGGTACTCCCCGCCGGACACCGAGACGTGGGTGACCGGACGCAGCCTGGGCGACCGGGTGATCGTCCAGATCAGCGACGAGGGCGTGGGGCTGTCCCCGCAACGTCGCCAGCAGCTCAACGACCTGCTCGCCCGCCCGCCCGCCATCGACGTCGCCGCCGTGCGGGCGATGGGGCTGGTCGTCGTGGGGCAACTCGCGGCGCGGCTGGGCGTGGCCGTCCAACTCCGCCCCGGTCCCCGCCGCGGCACCATCGCCGAGGCGGCGCTCCCGGGAACGATGATCCGGCCGATGCCGCCGGAGGAGTTCCTGCTCACACCCGCTCGACCGTCCCGGCGCGCGGCGCGGGCCGCCGTCGCGCCGCCGGCCCACCGGCCAGGCCCACAGCCGCAGGCCGGGAGAGCGGTGAGCGACCGGGTGCTGCCGGCGGCGCCGGTCTTCCGGCCCGCGCCGACGCCGCCCGGGCGGGGCGACGCGCCGACCGAGGAGCTCCGCATCTTCCAGCAGACGAACCAGTGGTTCCAGGCCGACCGCCCCGACGGCGCCAACGGGACACCGTGGGCGAGCCCCGCCGACGACGCCTGGCGCACGGCCGCCCGTGCCCATCCGCCAGAGGTCACCGACACCACCTCCTCCGGCCTGCCCCGGCGGCAGCCGCAACGGCTGCTGGTGCCGGGCGGCGTCACGGTGCCCCAGCAGCGCTCCGAGTACCGCGACCCGACCCAGGTGGCCAGCGCGATGGCCGCGTACGCGCGGGGAGTCGCCGGCCGCCGGCCCAACCTGGTCAACAACTGATCCGACAGGGAGTGCACGTGACCGACCAACAGGATCTCGGCTGGCTGCTGGACGCCTTCGCCGAGCGCGCCACCGAGGTCAGCCATGCGATCGCCATCTCCAGCGACGGCCTCATGGTGGCCGCCACCCGCGGCCTTCCGCCGGACCGGGCCGACCAGCTGGCGGCGACCGGCAGCGGGCTGGTGAGCCTCCTGCGCGGCGCGGCGGCGTTCTTCGGCGCGGGCGCGGTGATCTCCAACGTCACCCAGCTGGAGGGCGGCTTCATGTTCTCCATGGCCTTCAACGACGGCGCCTCCCTGCTCGTGCTCGCCGACCCGCGGTGCGATGTCGGCAAGGTCTCCTACGAGATGACCGAGCTGGCGAACCGCATCGGCGACGCGCTGACCCCGGCGGCGCTCAGCCGCAGCCGCTGACACCCCGGCGCCCGCACGCCGGAACCCCACCCCTTTCCCAGGAGAGAAGATGTCACTGACCACCCCGCGGCGCCGCCGTGCCCGCACCGCGGCGCTGCTCGCCCTGATCCTGCTCGCCGCGTCCGGCTGTGCCGACGGCGAGCGCGGCGCCTCGTCAAGCGGCCCGGTCAAGATCGGCCTGCTGGCCTCCCTGTCCGGCACGTACCAGGCGGTCGGCAAGGATATCCGCGACGGTTTCGAGCTCTACCTGTCCACGCACGACGGCAAGCTCGGCGGTCGCCCGGTGGAACTCGTGGTCGCCGACGAGGGCAACGGCGCGGCCACCGCGGTGCCCGCCGCGACGAAGCTGCTCAAACAGGACCGGGTGGTCGCGCTCACCGGCATCGTCGGTGGCGGTTCGGTGGCCGCGGTCTACCCGCTGCTCAACGAGACCCGGGTGCCGCTGGTCGGCTCGAACGGGCGTCCGGAGCTGAAGGACGTGTCCCGGATCTGGCACACCTCCTACCTCTCCGACGAGCCGGGGGAGGCGATCGCCCAGCACGTGCGCGACAACGTCAAGGGCAGCGTCTACGCGATCGGCCCGGACTACCAGGGCGGCTGGGACGAGCTGCGCGGCTTCACCGACACGTTCGTGAAGGCCGGTGGCACCCTGGCCAACCCCGACGGCAGGACCACCTTCACCCCGTTCCCGACGACCACCAACTTCACCCCGTACTTCGCGCGGATCAAGGCCTCGGGCGCGGACGCCGTCTACACCTTCTACGCCGGCAGCGCGGCCGTCGACTTCGTCAAGCAGTACGCCCAGTCGGAGATCAAGGACCTGCCGCTCTACGCCGCCGGCTTCCTGACCGAGGGCGGTGTCCTGCAGGCGCAGGGCGAGGCCGCCCGCGACATCTACTCGGTGCTCAACTACTCGCCCGACCTCGACAACGCGGAGAACCGGGCCTTCGTGGCGGCCTGGAAGGCCAAGAACGACGGTTCCCCGACGACGTACGCGATGGCCTCGTACGACGCCGCGGCGGTGCTGGACCGGGCCATCGCCGCCGCCGGGGACGATCCGACCCCGGAGAGCATCAACGCGGCCATCGGCCAGCTCGGCCAGATCGCCAGTCCGCGCGGCAGCTGGCAGTTCTCGCCGAGCACCCACGCGCCCGTGCAGAAGTGGTACCTGCGCCAGGTGCGCCAGGACGGCCGGGCGCTGTCCAACACCGTCGTGGACGACCTCGCCACCGTCGGCGGGTGACCGCGGTGGCGCTCCGGTTCGACCCGTACGTCGTGCCGGCCCTGGACGGGGTGGCCTACGGACTGCTGCTGTTCGTCGCGGCGGCGGGGTTGGTGCTCAGCTTCGGCGTCGCCGGCATCCTGAACCTGGCGCACGGCACCCTCTACGCGATCGGCGGCTACACCGCCGCCGCGCTGCTGGACGGTGGCTGGCCGAGCCTGGTCCTGGCGCTGGCGGTCGGGGTCGTCGCCGCGACCGCGGCCGGCGCGCTGGTCGCCGTGCTGCTCACCCGGGTCGCCGCGGGTAACCACCTCACCCAGGCGCTGCTGACGTTCGGGCTGGCGCTGGCCGGCGGGAGCCTGCTCGTCGGGGCGTTCGGGCCGGACGATCCGCCGGTGCGCGTCCCCGCCGCGCTGGACGGGACGGTGGTCGTCGCCGGCCACCGCTATGCGGCGTACCGGCTGGTCTTCATCGTCGTCGCCGCGCTGCTCGCCGGCCTGCTGCACCTCGCGGTGCGCCGTACCCGGGCCGGGATGCTGGTCCGCGCGGCCGTCGACGACGCGGAGATGGTGGCCGTCCTGGGGGTGAGCCCGGCCTGGATCCGGGTGGGCGTGCTCACCGTCGCCGGGGCCCTGGCCGGCGCGGCGGGCGTGCTGGGCGCGCCGATCATCGGACCCGGGCCGGACACCGCCGACGTGGTGCTGCTGCTGTCCCTGGTCATCGTCGTCCTCGGCGGGCTCGGGTCGATGACCGGCACCCTGCTCGCCGCCCTCGCCGTCGGGCAGGTCCAGACCCTGGGCGTCGCGCTCGCCCCGTCCGCCGCCCCGTTCCTGCTCTTCGCCGCCATGGCGGCGGTGCTCGCGGTGCGGGCGCGGCGCCTGGCCCCGGCCCGGAGGACGACGTGAGGGAGGAGGCCGTCGGTGCCCTGCGGCGCGGCGTCGCCGTGGTCGTCCTGGCCGCGTTGGTGCTGGCACCGTGGGCCGTCGACGACTACACCGCGGCGCTGCTCGCCCGTACCTTGGCGCTCGGCCTGGTCGGGGTCAGCGTCGCCCTGCTCACCGGCGTCGCCGGGCTGCCGACCCTGGGGCAGACCGCGCCCTACGCGGCGGGCGCCTACGCCAGCGCCGTCGTCGGCAGTCAGCTCTCCGACGTCGGCGTGGTGCATCTCGCCGTCGCGGCGGCGGCGGGTGCGGCGCTGGCCGCGATGACCGTCCCGCTGGTGGTGTCCGCGCGGGGGGTGGTGGTCCTGATGATCACCTTGGCGGTCGGCGAACTCGTGGTCACCGTCGCCGGGCGGTGGCGGTCGGTGACCGGCGGGACGGACGGGCTCGCCGGCGTCCCGGCCGTCCGTCCGTTGTGGGGGTTGCCGGTGCTGGCCACCGACCGGGCCCGCTACCTCTACACGCTGGCGGTCGTCGTGGTGCTGGTCGGCGTGATCTTGCTGGCCCTGCGTACCCGGGTCGGGCTGTTGCTGCGGGCCGGCCGGGACGACGAGGCGCGGCTGCGGGCCAGCGGGCACCGGGTTCCGGTCCACGTCGCTGGCGTCCACGTCGCCGCGGGGGCGGTCGCGGGCGCCGCGGGCTCCGTGCTGGTGGTGGCCCAGCGGTACGTCTCGCCGGCCGACTTCGGTTTCGACACCTCCGCCCTGCTGCTGCTCGGCGTGGTGATCGGCGGTACGGCGTCGGTCGGCGGCGCCCTGGTCGGGGCCGTGATCGTCATCGCCGCCCGGGACTGGCTGTTCGGTGTGCTCCCCGGGCAGGCGCCCCTCGTGCTGGGGCTGGCCTTCGTGGTCACCGTTCACCTGCTGCCCGGCGACGGTCACCGGCGGCCGGCGGTACGCGGGCGGCTGTTCCCGGACCTCGTGGCCCGACGGCCCCGCCGGGACCGGCCCGCACCGACGGGAGCCCGGGCATGACACCGCTGCTGTCGGCCCGGGGTGTGACCGTGCGCTACGGCGCCCTGGCCGCGCTGGACGGCGTCGACCTGCGAATCGACCACGGCCAGCGGCACGCCCTGATCGGGCCCAACGGGGCCGGTAAGACCACGCTGCTCGACGTGCTCGGCGGGTCGACCCCCGCGGGCGGGGGACGGGTGCTCCTCGCCGGCCGGGACGTCACCCGGCTCGGCCCGGCCGCCCGGTCGAGGCGGGGGATCGGCCGGATCCACCAGCGCCCCGCCGTCTGGTCGACGCTGACCGCGATCGAGAACGTCGTGGTCGCCGCGTTGCCCCACGCGGTGCGCGCCGACCGGTGGCGACCGGGCGGGCGGCGGCGGGCCGCCGAGCGCACCGCGACGACCCTGCTGGAGCGGGTGGGCCTGCCGGAGCTCGGCGGGGTCCCCGCCGGCCGGCTCGCCCACGGCCAGCGCCGCCAGCTGGAGATCGCCATGGCGCTGGCCGGCCGGCCCCGACTGCTGCTGCTCGACGAACCGGCCGCGGGGCTGTCCGGCGTCGAGGTCGAGCGGCTGGTGGGGGTCCTGCGGGCGCTGCCCCGCGCCGTCGCGGTGCTGCTGGTGGAGCACCGGCTGGACCTGGTGTACGCGCTCTGCGACACGGTGACCGTGCTGCGGGACGGCCGGACGTTGGCCACCGGGACGCCGGCCGAGATCCGTGCCTCCGGTCCGGTGCGCCGGGCCTACGCGGAAGGGATGGCCTGATGCTGCGGATGGAGCGGCTCTGCGCCGGCTACGCCGGTGGGATCGTGCTGCACGAGGTGAGCCTCGACGTGGCGGCCGGCACCGTCCTGGCGGTGGTGGGCCGCAACGGCGCCGGCAAGAGCACCCTCGTGCACACCGTCGCCGGGTTGGTGCGGCCGTACGGCGGGCGGATCGAGATCGGCGGTGTGCAGGTGGCCGGCCGGCAGCCGCACCGGATCGCCCGGTCCGGGGTCGGTCTCGTCCCGCAGGGCCGGCGGGTCTTCTCCCGGCTGACCGTGGCCGAACACCTGGTCCTGGCCGCGGCGCCGTGGCGAGCCGCGACGCCCGGCGGCGAGGGGTGGACGGTCACCCGGATCCTGGAGCTGCTGCCCCGGTTGGCGACCCGGCTGCGCCATCGTGGCGACCAGTTGTCCGGCGGCGAGCAGCAGATGCTGGCGATCGCCCGCGCCCTGCTCGGCCAGCCCCGGGTGCTGCTGCTCGACGAGCCGTGCGAGGGCCTCGCCCCCGACCTGGCGGCCCGGGTGCGGGACCTGGTCGGCGTCCTGGCCCGCACCGGGCTGACCGTGCTGCTGGTGGAGCAGCAGGTCGAGCACGCCATCGAGGTCGCGGACCGGATCGCGGTGCTCGAGTACGGCCGGGTGGTCTACGACCGGCCGGCGAGCGAGGCCCGGACCGACCCGGGCGCGCTGGCGGCGATGCTCAGCGTCGCCGCGGTCGCGGAGCCGCCGGCTCCCCGGCCGGTGCCCGGGCTCTGGGCAGATCCCGCGTACCCGACCCGACAACCGTGACAGGAGTGAGTCATCATGCCGACCGGCATCCGTGACAGCGGGTACACCTTCGACAACGGCTCCCCGGAGGCGGTGCCCCAACTGCGGGCCCTGGAGTCGTTCCTGGATCCGGTGACGGCTCGTCGGATCGCCCCGCCGGTGCTCGCTCCGGGCGCCGTGTGCTGGGAGGTCGGCGCCGGCGGCGGCTCGGTGGCCCGCAGCATGGCCCGGGCGGTCGGTCCGGCGGGCCGGGTGCTGGCGACCGACATCGACACCACCCACCTCGCCCCGGCCGCCAATCTCGACGTACGCCGGCACGACGTGCGCAGCGACCCACCGCCCGGCGACGCGTTCGACCTGGTCCACGCCCGGCTGGTGCTGCTGCACCTGCCCGAGCGGCGGCGGGTGCTGGCCACCCTGGCCGGCGCGCTGGCCCCGGGCGGATGGTTGGTGGTCGAGGAGTTCGACTGCACCGCGCCGCTGCGGGTGCTGACCGCGCCCAACGACGACGCGGCGAAGCTCTTCGCCCAGGTGACCGACGCCATGCTCGGCGTTCTGCAGACCCACGGCGCGGACCTGGCCTGGGCGCAGGACGTGCACGCCGAGATGGTGGGCGCCGGCCTCGTCGACGTCGACACGGTGACCCACTCACGGAGCTGGCCCGGAGGCTCGACCGGGGCGTCGCTGTACGCGACGAACTCCCGCCAGTTGGAGCCCGAACTGCTCGACGCGGGCCTGTCGGCCGGCCAACTGGAGGGGTTCCGCAGGCTGCTGCGGGACCCGGCGTTCGCCGTGATGTCGTACCAGTTCGTGTCGACCCGGGGCCGGCGGCCGGCGGAGCGGTAGGCAGCCGTCGCCGACCGCCCCACCCCGGGGGCGCGCCCAGCCCGCCGATGCGTTCCCCGGGTCCGCCGGCGACAGCGGCGGTCAGGCCGCCGGCCGGCGGCGGCCGAGCGACAGCAGCAGGCCGACGGCGGTGAGGGTGGCACCGGCGACGGCGGCGTACCCCCACGACGGCGTTGTAGCCCTGGCTCACCGAGTGGTCGACGAACTGCCGGAACTGCGCGTCGATGCGGGCCACCGCGTCGGCGTCCACCCACGGCGCCCGCGGCCGCAGCGCCTCCCTGACCACGTCGGTGTTCAGGTTGTAGTCGTCGCCGGCGGCGAAGGCGGCGGGGTCGGGCTCGCGGCCCACCGAGCCGGCGTCGGTCAGCCGCAGGCCGAGCCGGGGTGTGACCAGCCGACCGGCGTCGGCGGCGGGGAGCGCCCCGGTGCCGGAGCGGATCCGGTCGGCGAGCCGGTACAGGCCGGCCGCGGTGCCACCGACGTCGCTGCCCTCGACGGCCAGCTCGGTCCCGCGGACGCTGAGCCGGTACGACTCCGGCGCCCTGGTCAGGGTGGCGAGCACGCCCGCTCGCAGCCTGGTCACGGCGGAGAGGTCCGGGGCTGGGACGGTCCGGCTGCCGGTGGCCGGTCGGGAGGTGGCCGGCGCGCCGGCGGCGGGCCGCGGGGTGGTCGCGGCCGTGGCAGGTGACGTCGGCGCGGCCGTGTCGACGACCGGACGGGGCAGGCCGCGGGAGGCGAGCGCGTCGGCGACGGCGGCGCAATGCGAGCCACGCTCGCATCGTAGTGGTGCCGGCGGCCCGCGGACCTGATCGAATGTCCCGGTGACGGCCGCCGAGGCAGCGGCTCGCGGGCTGCTCGCCGGTGTCAGGGACGGCTGCGGCTCCTCGGATCGGATCGATTACCGTAACATCGGGCTGTTTCTTCCCTGGCGGTGCGGAGGCGACCGCATGGACGACATGACCCTCCGGGCGCTGTGCCTCCTCGAGGAGGCACAGGCCGGCGGCGCGGCGCAGGTGCTGGCGGCTGCCGAGTCGGCGCTCCGCGAAGCCACCGGAGAGATCTGCGACGGTCCGGCGGCGATGCACTTCGCCCGCGTCGTGGCGTTGACCCGGTTGGGGGACCTGCCGGCCGCCGTCGCCGCCGCCGACCTGATGCTGGCCGCCGCCGACCGCGAGCACAGCGTCGGGTGGCGTTCCTGCGCGCTGTCGCTGCGCGCCAACCGGCGGCTGCGCCTCGGCGACCAGGACATCGCCGAGTACGACATCGAAGCGGTGCTACGGGACCTCGTCAGCGCGGAGACCGCCCTGCTCGCCGGCGAACCGGACCCGGTGATCGCCGGCAACGCGCACACCGGGATCGCGATCGGGTACGCGCAGCTGCGCCTCTACGAGCTGGCCGAACCCCAGTTCCAGGCGGCCTACGAGGCGACCCGCCGGGTGTCGTACCCGGACAACGGCAACCGCGCGATGTGGCTGTGCAACCTGGCGGAGCTCAACCTGATGTGGGCACTGGAGCTGTACCAGGTCGGTCAGGTCGCCGAGGCCGAGCAGCACACCACCGCCGCCGAGGAGTACGCGGTGCGGGCGGCGGCGGAGGCCAGCGGGCCCAAGGCGGAGGTGTGGCGGCTCTCGGCGTTGCTGTACGCGGCGTGCGCCCGCGCCGACCGCCAGGACCCGGCCGGCGCGGCGGCCGACATTCCCCGGTACATGGCGCTGCTACGGACCCACGGCCTGCAGGAGCAGCAGCAGGAACTGCTGCTGTGCCGGCCCTTCCACGCCGTCGCGCTCAGCCGCTCGGGGCGCCCGGACGAGGCCCTGCGCGTCATCGAGACCGCCGTCGCCGCCCTGTCGCCCGACACCGACTGGCTGGTCACGGCGGCGCTGCACCGGACACACGCGGTGCTGCTCGCGGCCAACGGGTCGCGCGACGCCGCACCGGGGCTCACCTACGGAGACGCGCTCGCCGAGCTGCTGTGGCGCCAGCGGCACCGCTGGCTGCACACGGCGGTGACCATGCACTCGTACGACGTCCTGCGGTGGCAGCACGAGCAGGCCGAGCGGGCGGCGCAGACCGACCCACTGACCGGGGTGGCGAACCGCCGTGGTCTCGACAACTTCCTGCGGGACCTGCCCGCCGGCGCCGCAGCCGGCGACTGCGTCGCGGTGCTGACCGTGGACATCGACCGGTTCAAGCACATCAACGACTCGCTGGGGCACGCCACCGGCGACGACGTGCTGCGGGCCGTCGCGCAGGTGCTCACGGCCAGTGTCCGCAAGGGGGATTTCGTGGCCCGGCTGGGCGGGGACGAGTTCGTCGCCATCCTTCCGGGCGCCGACTCCGCGGCCGCCGCGCACGTCGCCCGGCGGACCGTCGACGCGGTAGCCGGCATGACGACCTGCCGGACACGGGTCAGCGTCGGGGTCGCCAGCGGCCCCGCGTACGTGGTCGCCGAGACCCTCGCACACGCCGACCGCGCGATGTACGCCGCGAAGCGCGCGGGCGGCAACCGGGCGAGTGCCGTGCCGGCGCAACGGGCGCGGGATGCCGCGGCAGGCGGATGAACCGGTGGGCACCGTCAGACGCGGGTGATCCGGACAGCGTCGGCGATGACGTAGCCGGTGCCGCTGGTCCACCGGCTCACCCCCACCGTGTTGCGGTCGCCCGCGGAGAGGGTGAACACGCCGAGCGACACCCACCGGCCGCCGTTGAGGCGCTGGTTCACCCGTACCGTCTGGCTGCCGTTCGCGGTGGCCACGACGTACGGGGTCGAGTCGTTGTAGCCCGGGTCGGCCGGGTACCAGACCGACACCCGGTAGGAGCCCGTCTCCGGTAGGGCCGCCCGGAACCAGGCGACGTCGCTGGTGGGGGTCGGGGTGGCGAACCGGTAGTCGGCGCCGTGCCGCTGGCCGGAGTACGTCGACGTGCCCCAGTTCGCGCTCACCGTGAACCGCCCCGTGGTGGTGTTGTCGATCGTGCTGTCGAACCCGTCCGGCGGTGGCGGGGTGCCGGTCGAGACGTCGAGGTAGTCCCGGTCGATGTAGATCCGTACGCCGCCCCAGGTCTCGTAGCTGTCACCGGTGTACTGGTGGATGCGCTGCCGGGCGGCGTAGTGGGCGTCCGGGCAGTAGTCGCCGGCGTCGGTGTCGGCCACCCCGTTCCACCAGGCGAAGAAGAGGTGGTCGACGCGGGTGTAGCGGCTGTCGTGGTAGGCGTCGCACAGGTCCCGGACCCCGGAGGATCCGCTGGAGTACATGCCCGAGAGGTAGCCGAGCGCGTGGAGCCGGTCGGTCCAGCCGGACAGGTACGACAGCACGGCCGCCTTGCAGGACTCACTCGACGGGTAGTGCTCGATGTCGTTGTAGATCACGCTCCCGGCGGGGATGCCCAGCGCCTGGGCCGCGCTCACCGCGGCGGTCGCCCGGGTCGTACCCTCGGACCGGGCCGTGGCCGGGTCGTACGACATCTTCGGCGTACGGGTGCCGCACGGCGCCTGGCGGTCGAGTTCGATGGGAATGAGGTGCCAGCCGTTGCCGGTCTGGTTGGTCACCCAGCTCGCGGTCAGGTTGGCCTGGGTGCAGGAGCGGCTGGAGCCGCTGATGTAGATGCCGATCGCCCGGTAGGGCGAGGCGTTCCGCCAGGCGTCCATGGTGGACTGCGACGGGGCGGTGCACGTGTCGAAGCCCTTGCCGGTGTAGGTGCCCGGCTGCGGGCCGGACGCCGCCGACGGCGTCGCCGTGGCGGGTCCCGCGCCGGTGCGAACCGGGCCCGTCGGCGCCGGCCTGGCGTCCGGGCCCAGCCGGGCGGCGGCGAGGACCCGGCGGACCACCGGCTCGGTGTCCGGCGTGTGCAGGGCGGTGACGAGCACGCCCGCGTCGCGCACGGCGATCCGGATCGTTCCGTCGCGGGACACCGGGTTGCCCGCGGTCGCCGTTCCGCTGTTCGTGATCGCGGTCTCCGCCGTGAGCCGGTCCGCGGTGACGGAGTCGATGGGCTCGATGATCAGTCCTGCCGTTCGCCCGACGGGCCGGGTGGGGCACCAGGGCTCGTCGCCCGGATGGCCGAGGTAGACGGTGGGCCGGTCGAACCGGACGCACGCGTGCGGGTCGGTGGACAGGTCGACGACCTGCCAACCGGCGGGCACCGTCAGGCGGTAGCCGCGGTAGCTGACGGCCCGTTCGTCCGACGGGGCCGCCGAGGTCGGTGTGGCCGAGGCGGCCAGACCGGCCACGGCCATCAGGCCGGCCATGATCCTTCGCATCCTCATCGACGCCCCTCGGTAGGAAGTTTCATGCCCAATCAAACCCTTGGCAGATTCCTACCACCTGGGCGTCGTTCGCGCTAGAGACGGCTGTCGATGTCTTCGCGAGCGGGGCATTTGCCGGCGACCGTGATCGGTAATCTGGGCGGGTGCCCCCACAGCTCCCTCACCCCGAGCCTGGCGTGCCGGACACGAGGGGGCCGATGTGGTACATCTGGTGGCTCGTCCGCTGCCAGCCGTGGCGGGTGCTGCGCGGAGGCCTGATCGGCACGGCCTGGATGCTCGGGTTGGCGGTCCGGCCGTACCTCGTCGCCCGCGCCATCGACGACGGGTTGCGCGCCGCCGACCGCCGGGCACTGCTGTCGTGGGTGGCCGCGATCGTCGTGGCGGGAGTGGGCCTGGCGTACCTGGGCATCATGCGGCACCGCACGATGACGTTCGTCCGGGAGGACGCGTCGGCCCGCTCCGCCGCCGTCCTGCTGCGACACCTGTCCCGGATCGGCGCGGTGCTGCCACGCAGGCTCGCCGCCGGGGACGTGGCCACCGTCGGCGGCGCCGACATCACGCACACGTCGGCGGTGCTGACGATGACCGGGCCCGGCGTGGGCGCGGTCCTCGCGTACGCGTTCGTCGCCGTCCTGCTGTGGTCGGTGTCCCCGCTCCTCGCGCTGTTCGTGCTGCTCGGAGTGCCCGCGATGGTGGTGGTCGTGGGGCCGCTGCTGCGCCGCCTCGAACGCGTCGAGTCGGTCTACCGGCACCAGCAGGGCCTCCTCACCACCCGCGCCGGTGACATCGTCGCCGGGCTGCGCGTCCTCGCCGGCGTCGGTGGGCGCGGCCTGTTCGCCGGCCGGTACGCGGCCCGGTCCCGCCAACTGCTGGCCGAGGGGTACCGGGTCGGCGCCGTGAACAGCTGGATCGAGGCGCTGACGATCGTCATCCCGGGTCTCTTCCTGGCCGCCGTGGTCTGGCTGGCCGCGCGGATGGCCGCCGACGGCGACATCACGATCGGGCAGATGATCGCCGTCTACGGGTACGTGGCGGTCCTCATCGTGCCGGTCTGGTTCCTGCTGGAGGGCGGCTACCAGCTGATCCGCGGCCGGGTCGCCGCCCGGCGGATCGTCGCCCTGCTCAACCTGACTCCGGACGACGCCGCGCCGCCGTCGCGGGCGATCGGGGCGACCGTCCCGCCCCCGCCGGACGGCCACGCCGACCTGCACGATCCCGCCACCGGGTTGACGGCACCCGCCGGGCGGCTGCTCGCCGTCGCCGCCGACGACCCGGCCGAGGCCGTGGCGCTGGCCGACCGCCTCGGGCGGTTCGTCGCCAGCGACGTGACCTGGGGCGGCGTACCGCTGGCCAGGATCGCGCTCGACGACGTGCGCGCCCGGATCCTCGTCGCCGACCACGACTCCTACGTCTTCGCCGGGACGCTGCGGGAGATACTGCGCACCCGGGCGGGCATCGGCGACGCCGACATCGGAGCTGCCCTGCGGGCGGCGTCGGCCGAGGACGTGGTCGACGCCCTGCCGGACGGGCTCGCCACGCCGATCGGCACCCGTGCCCGCACCCTCTCCGGCGGCCAGCGACAACGCGTACGCCTGGCCCGGGCCCTGCTCGCCGAACCGGACGTGCTGATCCTGGTCGACCCGACGTCGGCCGTGGACGCGCACACCGAGGCGCGCATCGCCCAGCGGCTCCGGGCGGCGCGGGCCGGGCGGACCACGGTCGTGCTGGCCACGTCACCGCTGCTGCTCGGGTGCGCCGACACGGTCGCGTACCTGCGCGAGGGCCGGATCGTGGCCGCCGGCACCCACGTCGAGCTGCTCGACCGGGATCCGGGGTACCGGGCGCTGGTGTCCCGGGACAGCGCGTCCGCCGACGTCGACGGGGCGGTGCGGTGAGCGGCCTCCCCGTCGCGGACCGGGCCGTCGTCCGGCGGGCCGCGCTGGACCTCATCGCCCGCGACCGCCGCGCCGTCGCCGTCGTGCTGCTGCTGCACGGTGCCGCCGCGATCGCGGGGCTCGCCGCACCGTGGCTGCTGGGCACGATCGTGGACGAGGTCGCCGCGGGCGCCGGCGCCGCCGCCGTGGACCGCCTCGCGTTGGCGATCGGCATCTGCGTGCTGGCCCAGGGGCTGCTCACCCGGTACGCCCAGTACGCCGGCCACCGCTTCGGCGAACGCGCCGTGGCCCGGCTGCGTGAGGACTTCGTCTCGCGGACGCTCGACCTGCCCGTCTCACTCGTCGAGCGCGCCGGCACCGGCGACCTCGCCACCCGCAGCTCGGTCGACGTGACGACCGTCGGGACCACCGTCCGTGACGTGGTGCCGGTCATCGTCATCGCCTCGGCGCAACTGTCGCTCCTCTTCGGCGCGATCTTCCTGCTGCACCCGCTGCTCGGCCTGGTCGCCCTGGCCGGGCTGCCGTCGATCGTCGCGGTGACCCGCTGGTACCTGCGTCGCGCCAGGCCGGCGTACCTCGCCGAGGGGGCCGCGACCGCCGAGCTGACCGAGGCGCTGACCACGACCGCGGAGGGCGCCCGCACCGTCGAGGCGCTCCGCCTCGGCGGCGACCGCGTCGCGTACGGCACGCGGCGCATCGGCCACGTGTGGGCCACCCGCCGGGCGACCCTGGCCCTGCGGTCCGTCTTCTTCCCGGTGGTGGAGGCGAGCTACCCGCTGCCGATCGCCGCGGTCCTGCTCGTCGGCGGCTTCTTCCTGCCCAGAGGCACGGTGACGCTCGGTGAGGTGGTCGCCGCCGCGCTCTATCTCCAGCAGGCGATCGACCCCCTGGACCGGCTGCTGCAGTGGATGGAGCAGGCGCAACGCGGCCTCGCCTCGTTCGCTCGCGTGCTCGGTGTCGGCCCGGAGAAGGCGCCGGGGAACCCGTCCCGCTCCGGCCCGGTCGCCCCGGCCGCGGTCGGCGTACCGGAACCACGGGGCGCCGCGTCCGTGCCCGCCGGACAGCGGCTCGTGGTGCGCGGCGCGAGATTCTCGTACGCCGACGGCCATGACGTGCTGCACGGGATCGACCTCGACGTACGCCCTGGCGAACGGCTCGCCGTCGTCGGCCCCTCCGGCGCCGGGAAGTCCACCCTCGCCCGGTTGCTCGCCGGCATCGACGCGCCGCGCGAGGGTGTGGTGCGACTGGGCGACCGCCCGGTCACCGACCTGGACCCGGCCGAGCGGCGCCGCCGGATCGCCCTCGTCACGCAGGAGCACCACGTCTTCATCGGCTCGCTGCGCGACAACCTCGCCTTCGCCGCGCCGGGCGCGGCCGACGGGCAGATGCGCTCCGCGCTGGTGGCCGTCGGCGCCGACTGGTACGCCGACCTGCCCGACGGCCTCGACACGCACGTCGGCGACGGTGGCCGCGAACTCGGTGCCGCCGAGGCGCAACAGCTCGCGCTGGCCAGGCTCGTCCTCGCCGACCCGGACATCCTGGTCCTCGACGAGGCGACCGCCGCGCTCGATCCGACAACCGCCCGGCGTACCGAGCGGGCGCTCGCCGCCGTCGTGACCGGCCGTACCGTCATCGCCGTCGCGCACCGCCTCAACACCGCGCACGACGCCGACCGGGTGGCGGTGCTGGAGGACGGCCGGATCACCGAACTCGGCAGCCACGACGAGCTCATCCGTGCCGGTGGCGCCTACGCCGCGCTGTGGCGCTCCTGGCACGGATGAGCAGACACCGGCACGGATGAGCAGACACCGGCACGGATGAGCAGACACCGGTCACCGCAGAGGTGACTCGATGGCCTCGATGATGCGGGGCCGGAGTTCGGCGGCGCGGATGACGGCGTCGACGGAGCCGACCTCGACAGCGCGCTGGATGTCGTGTACCCGGTCGAACTCCGTGGCCACCTCGCCGAGCTTCTCCGCGCGGACCGACGAGCGGAGTTCGTCGAGTTCGGCGGTCAGCGCGGCGCGGTCGGCGCCGGAGGCGGCCACGGCGCGGGCCTCCAGGTCCCGCACGCGCGGATCGGTCGCCGTGCGGGCGTCGACGTCGCGGGAGAACACCACCGCGGCGGCGGGAGCGCCGCCGAGCACCGAGGCGAACGAGCCTTCCAGCGCCAACACCGTCATGTTGGGGTTCAGCGCCTTCGAGAACACCACGAACGCGCCGCCGTGGTAGCGCGAGATCACGCAGAACACGATGGGCCCGCGGAAGTTCACGATGGCGCGGCCGATCTCGGCGCCGTACTCCAGTTGCAGCTTACGCATCGATTCGGGTGACCCGTCGAAGCCGGACAGGTTCGCCAGCACCACCAGCGGCCGGTTGCCGCTGGCCGCGTTGATCGCCCGCGCGGCCTTCTTCGACGACCTCGGGAACAGCGTGCCCGCGGTGTAGGTGTCGGGGCCGTCGGTGGGCGGGAAGCCGCGGCGCGGCACCGACCGGGACTCGATGCCCAGCAGGCACACCGGGATGCCGCCGAGGTGCGCGTCCTGCACCACCGCGGTCTCCGCGTCGGCCATGCCGGCCCAGCGTTCCAGCACCGGGTGGTCCTGGTCGGAGAGTGCCCGCATCACGGTCCGGATGTCGAACGGCTTCTTCCGGTCCGGATTGGCCGCGGTGGAGAAGATCTCGCCGACGGTCGTGAAGTCGCTGCCGGCCACGTCGTGCGGAAAGTCGGAGATGTCGCGGTCGACGGGGTCGACGGTGGTCGCTCGCCGCGGCGCGTCCTCGCCGGGCGCGACGTACGTGTGGTCGTAGTGCGCCATCAGCACGTCCCGCGCGGCGGGCAGGTCCGGTGCCCAGTACTGCGCCTGGCCGTTCGGCCCCATCACCCGGTCGTAGCCGCCGATGCCGAAGTTGTCCTCGGCGGACACGCCGCCGGAGAAGTCGAGCGACTGCTTGCCGGTGAGCACCATCGCCGAGTCCGGGGTCATCACCAGGACACCCTTGGTGTGCATGAGCATCGTCGCCTCGGCGTTCCAGTACGGCTGCGCGCCGACGTTGATGCCCGCGACCACGATGTTGATCTCGCCACCGTCCTGGGTGAACTCGACGATCCGCTTCAGCGCCGCCGCCACCCAGTCCATGTTCTCCGTGCCGGACGTCATGGAGATCCGGGCGCCGGCGGACAGCGCGTACCACTCCAGCGGCACCCGCATCCGCTCCGCCAGGTCCAGTGCGGCGATCACCCGGCGGCACTCCGGCTCCGACAACGCGCCGAGCGACTTCGTCGGGTCACCGAGCAGGACGACCCGGGTGACCCCCTGCGGGTGCCGCCGCGTCGGCGTGGTGGCCACGCCGGCGACGATCGCCGCGCTGTTGCGCCCCTTGGGCCGGTCGACCGGCACCAGCGCGTGGTCGTCGTCGAGGTCGTGCTCGACGAAGTCGCCGAGCAGGCGGGTCAGCTCGTACGGGTACACCGTGTTGCGGGCGCTCGCCCGCAGCACCTTCAGCCGGTAGTCGTCGAGGGGCTCGACCGGCTCGACCGGCGGCTCGCCGATGGCCAGCTCGGCGCCGCCGGTGACGTCGAAGGAGATCCGTACGCCGATCTTGGTCAGCTCGCCGGTCTTCGGGTCGCGCTGCCGCGCGATGAACAGGATCTCCTCCAGCCCGGCACCCGCGGTCGTCGGGCGCACCCGCCCGGCGATCATCTCCATCTCCTCGCGGGTGAGCTCGCTCGGCGGCCAGACGTAGATCACGACCCGGTTGGTGTTGAAGCGGGTCTTCGACGGTCGCCGCGACCGGGCGCGGCGGATCGAGTCGAGGCACGCCGCGACGGCGTCCTCGGTCGTCGGCAGCGCGACCAGTCGCCCGTCGTGCTCGCGCAGTTCGGTCAGGTCGCGCACCTGCGCGAACGCGACGAGGCGTTCGTCGGACGGGTTCTCCCGCGCCACGCACTGGAAGAGGTAGACCTCCTCGTCCGACGACGGCAGCCGGGTGAGGTCGAACTTGTGCAGCCGCTCCAGCTGCATCCGCTGCGCGATGTACGGGTGCAGGCCGCGGATCAGCCGTTCCTCGCTCATCCCCGCGCCGGTGGGGCGGAACGTGAAGTGGTGGTGCATCACCGCTCCACCTCGGCCCGCGACGGTGGTGGTGACCCGGCGTACCTGGCGCGGCAGCGGGTGCGCGGCGATGACCTCGAGCAGCGCGGCCGCCATCGCGTCGAAGTCCTCCGGCTGGTTCTCCCAGGCGAGGTAGATGTCGGCGTCGATGGAATCCCCGCCGCCGGCCAGTTCGGCGAGCCCGCGCAGCGCGCCGGCGAGCGCGTCGAAACCCACCGCGGCGGAGACCACGGTCGAGTCGGTACGCTCGGCGACCACGAACGTGCAGCCGGCGGTCGTGCGGGCGCGGACGCTGGTGAGCGCCTTGTTGCCGTAGTAGCGCCGGGTCAGCACCTCCAGCATGACCGTGTTGTCGAGGTGGTCGCGGATCAGCCGCTGGCCGAGCAGCCGCACCAACGGCTCGGTGCTGCGGACCATCTCCGCGATGCGCTCGGCGCGGTCCGGGGCGTCCGGGTCTGCGTCCAGGTGACGCAGGTGCCCGCGGACCTGGGCGTAGACGCGGGCGCGGTTGCGGCGCAGCAGCGGCTGGGCGAACCAGGCGAACACCACGCCGCGGGCGAGGTCGGCGACCACGGGGAAGCGGACCTGTGTCGCGGCGACCAGCCGCTCCAACGCGAGGCCGGCGGGCTCACGCAGCGTCTCGTCCGGCGGCGGCTCCCGCAGCCACGCGCGCAGCAGCGTCGCGATGACCGTGGCGTCGGCGGACGCGCGTTGCTGGGCGAGGAAGATCCGGAACACGGCGGCTTCCAGCTCGGGGCAGCGCGCGAGGTCGGTGACCTCGTAGTGCCCGAGCGCCTTGGCGAGCCTGGCCTGGAACGCGCTCGGCAACCCGGCCCGCTCGACGTCGAGGCTCTGCAGGTAGGTGTGGAAGTACTCGCGGGCGCTGTGGACCTGGCTCCCGACACCGCCGTCCTCGCCCGTGGGCCGGTTGCGGCTCAGCTCGGCGAGGTCGGCGAAGACGTCGACCAGGTCGAGCTCCTCGGCCAGCGGCCGGTGGCCGTCCTCGGCGGCCGCCCGCCGGGCGGCGAGGTAGTCGTCGAGCACCCGACGGTCGTCGTGCGGGTCGACGTCGAAGCCGAGCAGCAGGCCGCGCAGATCCTCCTGGCCGCGCCGGGCGCGCTCGCGCGCCGGTACGTCCTCGGGCGCGGCGGGCAGGTCCAGCTCGACCGACCCGGCGGGCCCGGCGGCCACGGCCTCGGCGCCCTCGTCGGCGAGCGGCTCCAGCCGCAGCAGCGGCGCGCCGGCCTCCACCTGGCTGCCCACGGAGACGGCGCACTCCTTCAGCCGCGCCCGGAACGGCGCCCGCAGCACCGTCTCCATCTTCATCGCTTCCAGCACCAGCACCGGCGCGCCCGCCTCGACCTCGGCGCCGATTGCCAGTGGCGTGGCGACGACCAGGGCCGGCATGGGGGAGCGGACGACGCCGCCCTCGTCGCGGCCGACCCGGTGCGTCACGCCGTTCACCTCGACCAGGTGGATCGGCCCGTGCGTCCCGGTGAGCAGGCGGTACGTGACGCCGTTGACGGCGATCTGCCCGGTGTGCCGGTCGAAGCGGTCGAGCGTGACGTCGGCGGTGCGGACGTCGCCGCCCGCCTCGAGGCCGACGCGGAACCGGTGCGCGCCGACGCGTGCCACGCGCAGGCGGTAGCCGACGCCACGCAGCTTGAGGTCCAGCGGCCGGCCGCTCTGGTGCTGCACCTGCGGTCGACCGCCGGACGCCGTCGACAGCAGCCGCTGCCGCTCGACGCGTTCCTCCTCCTCGTACGCCTCGACGGCGGCGGCCGCCAGTGCGACGGCGGAGTGCCGGTGGGTGGCGAGACCGCCCTGCCCGCGGACGCGGTCGATCCAGCCGGTGTCCGCGCTGGCGTCGATCACCTCGGGCTGGTCGAGCAGGTCGAGCACGAAGCTCTTGTTCGTCGCGCCGCCCTCGATGATCACGGTGGTGTTCTGCATCGCCCGGCGCAGCCTGCCGAGCGCCTCGTCGCGGTCGCGACCGTAGGCGATGATCTTCGCGATCATCGAGTCGAAGTCGGCGGGGATGGTGTCGCCCTCGCTGACACCCGTGTCCACGCGGATGCCCGGCCCGGCGGGCAGGTCCAGCCGCGCGATACGGCCGGGGGAGGGCGCGAAGTCACGGTCGGGGTCCTCGGCGTTGAGCCGGGCCTCGATGGCGTGCCCGCGCTCCACCGGCGGCTCGCCGTCGAGCCGGCCGCCCGCGGCGACGTGCAGCTGCGCCTTGACCAGGTCGAACCCGGTGGTCAGCTCGGTGATCGGGTGCTCGACCTGGAGGCGGGTGTTGACCTCGAGGAACGCGAACAGCCGGTCACCGGGGTGGTAGAGGAACTCGACGGTCGCGGCGCCCCGGTATCCGACCGCGACGGCGAGCCGCTCGGCCGACGCCTTGAGCTCGGCCGCCTGCGCCGGGCTGAGCACCGGCGACGCCGACTCCTCGATGACCTTCTGGTTGCGCCGCTGCACCGAGCAGTCCCGGACCCCGAGCGCCCAGGCGGTGCCCTGGCCGTCGGCGATCACCTGGACCTCGACGTGCCGGGCGCCGGTGACCAGGCGCTCCAGGAACACGACGCCGCTGCCGAACGCCCGCGCCGCCTCCTGGCTGGTGCGCTCGTACGCGTCGGCGAGCTCGGCCTCGCTGGTGATCACGCGGATGCCGCGCCCGCCGCCGCCCGCGGTCGCCTTCAGCATCAGCGGGTAGCCGATCTCGGCCGCCGCGGCGCGGGCGGCGTCCAGGGTTTCGACCGCCCCCCGGCTCCACGGCGCGACCGGTACGCCGACCTCCTCGGCGATCAGCTTCGCGCCGATCTTGTCGCCGAGCTTGCGCATGGCCTCCGGGCTCGGCCCGACGAACGTCACCCCGACCTTCTCGCACAGCTCCGCGAACGCCGGGTCCTCGGCGACGAAGCCCCAACCGACCCACGCGGCGTCGGCGCCGGTCTCGACCAGCGCGCGCTCCAGCGTCTTCAGGTCCAGGTACGGGCGCGCCGACGCGGGACCCAGGTCGTAGGCGATGTCCGCCTCCCGCACGAAGGTGGCGGTACGGTCGACGTCGGTGTGGAGGGCGACGGTCTCGATCCGGGACCCGGTCTCGGCGGCCAGCTCCCGGACCGCGTGGATGAGCCGCATCGCGGCCTCACCACGGTTGACGATGGCGACACGGCTGAACACCCGTCCGACCCCTCCGGTAGACCCACAGGTACGCGCCGCGACCCCCCGGGCCGCCGGCAGTGATCACCCTTCCGCCTGCCGGCCGGCAGCGCCATGTCGTAACCGCCGAACCCTTCGCGGCGCAGTTTGTAGGAACCCCACAAGAGTTTTTGGCCATGCCGTCCCTGGTCGGGCCGCCTCCGTCGGGCCCGCGGACCTGGTCAGGGGCCGGTTTCGAGGCGGTGGACGGTCCGGGCGGCGACGGCGTGGAGCTTGTCGGGGTTGGCCACGTTGTGGATGCCCGCGATGCGGCCGTCCTCGTCGAGGTCGAGGGTCAGCGTGGCGATGACGCGGCCACCGCCGCTGAACACGATGCCCGGCCGGCCGTTCAGCTCGACCAGCTCGACGACCATGTCGGCGGGCTCCACGCCCTGGTAGGGGCGGGTGGCGATGCCCGCGAACCAGGCGGCGACCCGGTCCGCGCCGGTGACCGGGTGCATGGCCTGGCGGACCTTGCCGCCACCGTCGGTCCACAGCGTCACGTCCGGCGCGAGCATCTGCATCAGCATGTTGATGTCGCCGCCGGTGGCGGCGGCGAGGAAGCGCTCGGTGACCTGCGCCTGCCGCGCGCGGTCGGCCGGGAAGCGGGGCCGCCGGGCCTGCACGTGCCCGCGGGCGCGGTGCGCGGCCTGGCGTACGGCGTCCTCCGAGCGCTCGACGGCCTCGGCGATCTCGGCGTAGCTGAAGCCGAAGGCCTCCGTCAGCACGAACACCGCGCGCTCCAGCGGGGTCAGCGTCTCCAGCACCACGAGCAGGGCCATCGACAGCGCGTCCGTGGCGGCCACGTCGTCGGCGGTGTCGGTGCTGGTCAGGATCGGCTCGGGAAGCCACGGGCCGACGTACGTCTCCCGCCGGGCCCGGGCCGACCGCAACCGGTCGAGTGCCAGGTTCGACACGATCCGCACCAGATACGCCTTGGGGTCGGCCACCTGCGACCGGTCGGCCGCCGACCACCTCAGCCAGGCGTCCTGGACCGCGTCCTCGGCATCGGCCGCGGTGCCCAGGACGCGGTACGCCACGGAGAACAGCAGGTTCCGATGGTCGTCGAACACCTGCCCACGCCGGTCGGACGTCATCGCGTGTACCGGCCGCCGCGACGCCACGCGAACGAGCCCGCCGACGGGAACGTCTTCAGCCGGACGAACGACGGCCACGGCGACGAGCTCACCGTCTCCTTGTACCAGACCGCCGCGCGGCCGGTCAGGCAGAGCCTCCCGGGGCTGTCGTCGGGACGGGTGAACTGGACGACCGCGTCGCGCCGGCCCAGGCTGACCGGGACGTGGAGATAGCCGAACCGGAACCGTCCCGGCCGCCGGCCGGTCAGCTCCCGCGCGATCGACAGCGCGGCGTGCACGCCGGTCGGCATGCCGCTCTGGCAGGTGCCGTGCATGGTCCCGTAGCGCTGCCGGATGGCGGCCGCGTCACCGATCGCGTACACCTGCGGATGCGACACCGACCGCAGCGCGTGGTCGGTGACGATCCTGCCCCGCTCGTCGACCCGCAGACCCGCCGCGGCCGCCAGCGGCGACACCCGCACCCCGCTGGTCCACAGCACCAGGTCGGCCGGGACGCTGTCCCTACCGGCGAGATCCACCGCCTCGGGCCGTACCTTGGTGATCTCGACGCCGCTCAGGACGCGTACGCCGAGCCGCGCGAGCGCGCCCCGCACGTACGCCTTCGCCTTCGGTCCCATCGTCGACCCCGGCTCCTGCCGGCCGACGAGCACCACGTCCAGGTCGGGGTGCCGTTCGGCGATCTCGGCCGCCGCCTCGACGCCGGTCAGCCCGCTGCCGCACACGGCCAGGGTTCCGGTGCCCAGGTCGGCCAGCCGCCGCGCCAGGAGTTCGGCGTCGTACGCGCTGTTCAGGGTGTACGCATGGTCGTCCACACCGGGTACGGCGGCGGTGTCGGCGACCGCGCCGAGCGCGTAGACCAGTCGGTCGTACTCCAGCGACCGCCCGTCGTCGGTGCGGACGGTACGCGCGTCGGCGTCCACGCCGGTGACCCGGCCGCGCGCGAACTCCACCCCGGTGCCGTCCAGCAGGTGCGAGATGCGCAGGTCGGCCAACTGCTGCCCGGAGGCGGTCTGGTGCAACCGCAGGCGCTCGGTGAACCGATCGTCCGCGTTGACGACGGTGATGTGCACGTCGTCGCGGCGGGCGGTGCGAGCGGCCAGGCTGACGGTCGCGGCCATGCCCGCGTATCCCGCGCCGAGAATCACGATCCTGTTCATGTCCCTGCTCCTTCTCGCGGTGATGACGACCACGAGACGAGGGGGCGAACGCCGGCCGTGAAGCGGGGTGACGTGGATCACAAGGCGGCGTGCGGGCCGAACCGGGCGAGTTTGGTCGGGTTGAGGATGATCAACACCCGGGCGATCCCCTCGGGCGACGCGTCGATCGCGCAGAGCGCGACGGCGGACCCCGCCCGGCGGACGAGGACGGCTTCCTGGCCGTTGGACTCGACGACGTCCAGCGAGACGCCCGCGCCGTACTTTCGCACGAGACCGACGAGGTAGCGGGCGACGTTGGCCCGGCCGGTGACCGGCACCCGTGCCGCGCTGACGAGGCCACCGCTGTCGGCGTAGGACACGACGTCGTTCACGAGCAGCTTCTCCAGCCGGCCGAGATCGCCGGAGCGGGCGGCGCCGAGGAAGGCGTGGAGCAGCCGGCCGTGATCGGCGGGGGCGACCGGCATGTGCCGTTCCTCCGCGAGGTGGGTACGCGCCCGGCGCCCGAGCTGCCGGGCGTTCGCCTCGGTGATGTCGAGGACCTCGGCGATCTGCCGGAAGGAGTAGTCGAAGGCCTCGCGGAGCACGTACACGGCGCGCTCGGTCGGGGTCAGTCGCTGCAGCAGGAGGAGCAACGCGAGGCCGACGGCTTCGCCCTGCTCCGCTCGGTCCGCCGGGTCGAGCGACGTCTGGACGGGCTCGGGAAGCCACGGGCCGACGTAGGACTCCCGCCGGGCACGCGCCGATGTGGCCGCGTTCAGGGCGAGCCTGGTCGTCGTGGTGACGAGGAAGGCTGTCGCGTCCCGCACCGCGCTCCGGTCCGTGTGCTGCCACCGCAGCCAGGTGTCCTGGACGGTGTCCTCGGCGTCCTGGACGGTGCCGAGCATCCGGTATGCGATGCCGAACAGGCGGGGCCGGACGGCGTCGAAGGCCCGCACCGCATCCGTCAAGACCTCGCCGTGGGGCATGACGTCCCTTTCCTCCCACAAGTCACGGGCTGTCGGTAGTGTCGGATTCTTGTCGTCCACCTGATTCCAGCGTGCCGGTTGCCGCCTCAGCGACCGGCATACCCGTTCCGTGATTCGAATCGCCATCTGGGCGTCGGGCCGGGCTGTCACGGATCCCCGGGTCACCTGGTCCTTGATGGTGAACAGGGCGGGGCAACTCGCCGACGAAGCCGAAAGGCGCAGGACGAAGCACCGATCCGGTACCGATTCGCCGAGTGTGGTGAGAAGGAGACGTCGTGAGTTCATCTTTCAGCCGGTTCCCCGTCGCGGAGGGCCCCGGCTCGGTTTCGCAGGCGCCGCAGCTTCCGGCCGGGTTCACCGACACGTTCAGCAGCCGGTACGTGGAGGCCGGTGGGATTCGCCAGCATGTGGTGGTCGGTGGTGAGGGTCCGCCGTTGCTGCTGGTGCACGGGTGGCCGGAGAACTGGTACGCGTGGCGTCTGGTGATGCCGGCCCTGGCGCGGGACTTCACGGTCATCGTGCCGGACCAGCGGGGCATCGGGCTGACCGACAAGCCTCGGGACGGCTACGACAGCGCGACGCTGGCCAACGACCTGGCGGCGTTGATGGACGCGTTGGGTCACGAGCGGTTCGCCGTGGTCGGCCACGACACCGGCTACATCATCGGGTACGCCCTGGCCGCGGACTATCCGCACCGGGTCGAGCGGGTGGCCCTCGCCGAGATCCCGGGGCCGCCCGGGGTGGCGCCGGCGCCGCCGCTGTTCGTGCCGGCGGCGGTCAACAACCGGGTGTGGCACATCCCGTTCAACCGGGTCGACGACGAGTTGACCGAGAAGCTGGTCCGGGGCCGGGAGGACATCTTCTACGGCTACGAGTTCGCGATCCAGGGTGGCGAGCCGCTGCCGGAGCACGTCGTGAAGTACTACGTCGGCGTGTACTCGGATCCGGAGGTGCTGCGGGGCAGCTTCGGGCTGTACCGGGCGTGGGACGCCACCCTGGCGCAGAACGAGCAGCGCAAGACCCTGCCGCTGACGATGCCGGTGCTCGGCATCGGCGGCGAGAAGAGCTGGGGTGACCACGCCGGCCACGCGATGGAGGCCGCCGCGAACGACGTGCGGACCGTGGTCATCCCCGGTGCCGGGCACTGGCTCGCCGAGCAGGCCCCGGACGAGATGCTGGCCACGCTGACCACGTTCCTGGCCCCGTACCGGGACGCGCACGCGTCCGGCGCTCCCAGGTCCTAGTACTCCCACGTCCCGTCGCCGGGAGCCGCCGGCCGGAGTATCCCCGGCCGGCAGCTCCCCAGTCCCATCGTGTCGACCTTCCGCCCGGGCGGCGGGAGGTCCGGAACCGTCGGAAGGTGACCTGCCATGACCGACATCGGACGTAACCAGCCGAGCGCCCTCGATCAGATCCCGGACCGCGACCCCGAGGAGACCGCCGAGTGGGCGGCCTCGCTCGACGCCGTCACCGCGGCGGCCGGGCCGAACCGCGCCTCGTACCTGGTGCGCCGCACTGTCGAACACGCCGAGCGCTCCGGCCTCGTGCTGCCCAAGCTGCTGGAGACCGAGTACCTCAACACCATCCCGACCGCCGCCGAGCCGGAGTTCCCCGGCGACGAGGAGATGGAACGGCGCATCACCGCCTGGAACCGCTGGAACGCCGCCGCGATGGTGAGCCGCGGCAGCCGCCGGGGCCTGGGCGGCCACATCGCCACCTTCGCCTCCGCCGCCTGGCTCTACGAGACCGGCTTCCAGCACTTCTTCCGGGGTAAGGAGGCCGACGGCTCCGGCGACCAGCTCTACATCCAGGGCCATGCCTCGCCCGGTATCTACGCCCGCGCCTTCCTGGACGGGCGGCTCACCGAGGGCCACCTCGACCGGTTCCGGCAGGAGGCGGGCGGCGACGGCCTTCCCTCCTACCCGCACCCGCGCCGGCTCCCGTGGCTGTGGGAGTTCCCGACCGTGTCGATGGGCCTGGGTCCGCTGTCCGCGGTCTACCAGGCACGGTTCAACCGCTATCTGCAGCACCGTGGCATCAAGGACACCTCCGCCTCGCGGGTGTGGGCGTTCCTCGGCGACGGCGAGATGGACGAGCCCGAGTCGACCGCCGCACTCGCCCTCGCCGGTCGCGAAGGCCTGGACAACCTCACCTTCGTCATCAACGCCAACCTCCAGCGGCTCGACGGGCCGGTCCGCGCCAACTCCAAGATCGTCCAGGAGCTGGAGGCCCAGTTCCGCGCGGCGGGCTGGAACGTGGTCAAGTCGCTGTGGGGCACGGCCTGGGACGACCTGTTCGCGCTCGACACCACGGGCGCGCTCGTACGCCGGCTGCGGGAGGTCCCCGACGGGCAGTTCCAGACGTACGCCGCCCGGGACGTCGCCTACATCCGGGACCACTTCTTCGGCGCCGACCCGGCGCTCGTCGAGATGGCGAAGGTGCTCACCGACGCCAAGATCGCCGAGTGCTTCCACTCCTCCCGGGCGGGCCACGAGCCACGCAAGGTGTACGCCGCCTACCGGGCCGCGGTCGAGCACCGGGGCGCGCCGACCGTGATCCTCGCGCAGACGGTCAAGGGTTGGACGCTCGGCTCCGGCTTCGAGTCACGCAACGCCAACCACCAGATGAAGAAGCTGACCGGTGACGAGTTCCGCGCGCTGCGCGACCGCCTCGAACTCCCCATTCCCGACCACCGGCTCGACGACGAGGTGATGCCGTACGCCCACCCGGGCGCCGACTCGCCGGAGGTCCGCTATCTCCACGAGCGTCGGGCCACGCTGGGCGGACCGGCCCCGGCCCGCCGGGTCCACCCGGTGGCGCTGCCCCGGCCGCCCGCCAAGCCCTTCGAAACCCTGGCCAAGGGATCCGGCAACCAGGAGATCGCGACGACCATGGCCTTCGTCCGCCTGGTCAAGGACCTGATGCGGGATCCGGAGACCGGCCGGCGCTGGGTGCCGATCGTCCCGGACGAGGCGCGTACCTTCGGCATGGAGTCGCTCTTCCCGACGGCCGGGATCTACTCGCCGCGCGGCCAGACCTACGACCCGGTCGACCGCGACACGCTCCTGTACTACAAGGAAGCCACGAACGGGCAGATCCTCAACGAGGGCATCACCGAGGCCGGTTCGATGGCCGACTTCACCGCCGCCGCCACGTCGTACGCGACCCACGGCGAGCCGATGATCCCCTTCTACATCTTCTACGCCATGTTCGGCTGGCAGCGGACCGCCGACCAGATGTGGGCGCTCGCCGACCAGCTCGGCCGTGGCTTCCTCATCGGTGCCACCGCCGGCCGGACGACCATGACCGGCGAGGGCCTGCAACACGCGGACGGCCACTCCCACCTGATCGCCTCCACCAACCCGGCGGCGATCGCCTACGACCCGGCGTTCGCCTACGAGATCGCCGTGATCGTCCGCGACGGTCTACGCCGGATGTACGGGCCGGACGCGGAGGACATCTTCTACTACCTCACCGTCTACAACGAGGCGAAGATCCAGCCGCCCATGCCGCCGGGCCCGGCCGTCGAGGAGGGCATCCTCAAGGGCATCTACCGGTTCCGGGAGGCGGACCCGCAGCAGGTGGCGGCGGACGCCCCGCGTCTGCAACTGCTCGCCTCCGGCACCGCCATCCACTGGGCCCTGGAGGCCCAGCGGCTGCTCGCCGCCGACTGGAACGTGGCGGCCGACCTGTGGTCCGTCACCTCCTGGAGCGAACTGCGCCGCGACGCCCTGGACTGTGACGCGGCGCTGCTCAAGGGCGAGGACCGGATCCCCTACGTCACCCGGGCGCTGGACGGCGCACCTGGACCGGTGCTCGCCGTCAGCGACTGGATGCGGGCCGTCCCGGACCAGATCAGCCAGTGGGTGCCGCAGGACTGGCATTCGATCGGCACCGACGGCTTCGGCCTCTCCGACACCCGCGAGGCCGTCCGTCGTCACTTCGGGGTCGACCCGCAGTCGGTCGTGGTCGCGGCCCTCGCGGCCCTGGCCCGGCGCGGCGAGGTCAAGCCCGAGACCGTTCAGGAGGCGCGCGAGCGGTACGGAATCGGCTGAGACGGAGCCCATCCTGCACGGGACGGGCTCCGTCGGTCATCGGTCGGGTCCACCCGGCTGCCGTCTCCGGACCGGCGGCCGGGCCGAGCGGCTGGCGGTGACACAGCAGAGGGCGGTTGCCGCGCGAGATCGCCGAGGCGCTGCGCCTCGGCGCGTGCGCGCCCCCACGAGGGGTGACACATGAGAGACCTCCCGGCTCAGCGAAGCTCCTGGATGCGCACCAGGTTGCCGGCGGGATCGCGGAAGGCGCAGTCGCGGATTCCGTACGGCTGCTCGGTCGGCTCCTGGACCACCTCGGCGTCGGCGGCCTGCACCTTGTCGAACGTCTCGTCGAGGTTCCGGGTGGCCAGCAGGATCCAGCCGTAGGTGCCCTTGGCCATCATCTGGGCGATGGTGCGGCGCTCGTCCTCGGTGACGCCGGGGTCGGCGGCCGGCGGCGCCAGCAGGATGGACGTGTCGGGCTGACCGGCGGGGCCGACCGTGATCCAGCGCATATTGCCCTGCCCGACGTCGCTGCGGACCTCGAAGCCGAGGGCGTCGCGGTAGAAGGCCAGCGATGCGTCCGGGTCGTCATGCGGGAGGAAGCTCGTGTGAATGGTGATGTCCATGACGATCATGCTAGGCGCGGCTCCCGGGCCAGGGCTTCTCTCTTCCTGATCGATCCGGTCTCGGCCGGGTGCCGCTCCATCCCGGCCAGCCCCACCGCGGCGCGCTCCCGGACCACTGCGTTGCTCGCGTCGGCGCGGTGGACGGAGGTCAGGCGGAGCCCGGTCGGGTCGGACAGGTCGGGCAGCGCGAGCAAGGTGCCGTCGGGCAGTGCGGTCACCGCCGACTTGAGGTGCAGCACGTCGCGCAGCGGGACCGGGAGCACCGTGCGCCCCCGGGTCGCCAGGTGCGCATCCAGCTGGGCGATGCCCCCGCCGTTGGTGCGGCCCCCTTCGCCCACGTACACGGTGCTGCCGACCTGCAGCACGTCGCCGCCGTCCAGCGTCCCGGGAGCCGCGACGCGCACGACCTCCAGCCCGGCCTCGCGTACCGCCTTCTCGTTGCCGGCGGTCTCCGGGCGGCGCTGCGGCGCTCCCGGCCGGGTGATCACCGCGAGGTCGTCGTAGACCACGATGGTGTCCTCGACGAACACCGAGTCGGGGCAGTGGTCGGCGGGGGAGACCTCGTGCACCTGCCAGCCGGCGTCGGCGAGCGCGGCCCGGTACGCGTCGTGCTGACGCCGGGCTCGCTCGACCTCCACGTCCGTGCGCTCGATGTGGGTGACCAGCCCTTCGGCCAGCCGGGCGCTCGGTCGCCGGACCAGGGCGGTGCCTCGCGTCATGCCCCGAGTCTGCCGTGCGCCGTCGGTGAGCTCAAGCGACGAAGCGGGCACCGACATCCAGGGCCTCTCGATCCCTGGACACGCGTGACCTGGCTGCCCGCCGACGCCGGTGTGACGGTGGTTTCCGTTCGCGGAAACACCGTCTACCAGGGAGTTGTTGTGAAGAGCGTGACCGTGCCCGAACTGACCGGAAAGCTGGCCGTGGTGACCGGCGGCAGCGACGGCCTCGGCCTCGGCCTGGCCCGTCGCCTGGCGGAGGCCGGCGCCGAGGTGGTACTTCCGGTTCGTAACCCGGACAAAGGTGCCGCGGCGGCCGAGACGGTACGGGCGGCGGCGTCCGGGAGCACCGTCTCCGTCCGGAACCTCGACCTCGCCTCACTCGCCTCGATCCGGGCATTCACCGACGGGATGCGCGACGAGGGTCGCCCCGTCCACGTCCTGATCAACAATGCCGGGGTGATGGCCCCGCCGATCCGGCACGTCACCGGGGACGGCATGGAACTGCAGTTCGGGACGAACCACATCGGCCACGTGGCGCTGACCGCCGGCCTGCTGCCGCTGCTGCGGGCTGGGCAGGCGCGGGTCACCACGATGTCGAGCAGCGCGGCCCGCTACGCCAAGATCGACTGGACGGACCTGCAGGGCGAGCGGAAGTACTCGGCGGTCCGGGCGTACAACCTCTCGAAGCTGGCCACCCTGCACTTCGGCCTCGAACTGGACCGCCGCAGCCGGGCCGCCGGCTGGGGCATCAGCAGCAACGTCGCCCACCCGGGCACCACGATGACCAACCTGTACGCCGCCGGTCCGAACCTGGGGCGTTCCCGCCCGTCCCCGCACGAAGCGGTCCTGCGGCGCCTGCTCCGCTGGGGCGTCCTCGTCCAGACCGTCGACGCCGGCCTCCTACCCGCCCTGTACGCGGCCACCCATCCGCAGGCCCGGGGCGGCCGGTTCTACGGCCCCGACGGCCTCGGCCAGTTCACCGGCGGCCCGACCGAACTCGCCGTGTACCGCTCGGCCCGCAATGACGCGGACGCGGCCCGGCTCTGGACCGTCTCGGAACAGCTGGCCCAGGTCGAGTTCGCCGGATGAGGACGCGGGCCGGGGACGCGCCCCCGGCCGGCCGCGTCGACCACGACCGACGGCACCACCGCACCAGGAGGCACCATGGACCGCGCCCGACTCGCCGACTTCCTCCGTACCCGGCGTGAGGCGCTGCAACCGGAGGACGTCGGGCTGCCCCGGGGGCAGCGACGGCGGCGCACCGGGGGGCTGCGTCGCGAGGAGGTCGCCGCCCTCAGCGACATGTCGACCGACTACTACAGCCGGATCGAGCAGCAGCGCGGCCCGTACCCGTCCGAGCAGATGCTCGCCGCGATCGCTCGCGGCCTGCGGCTCTCCCTGGAGGAACGGGACCACCTGTTCCGCCTCGGCGGGTACCCGACACCGCGGCGCGTCCGGCGCGTCGACCACCTCAACCCGGGGATGATGCGCATCTTCGACGGCCTCGGTGACGCCGCCGCCCAGGTGGTGAGCGACCTCGGCGAGACGCTGCGGCAGACCCGGCTCGCCAGGGCCCTGCTCGGCGACGAGACCGCGTACACCGGCCTGGCCCGCAGCCTGCACTACCGCTGGTTCACCGACCCGGACGCCCGGCGCCACTATGCCGCCGAGGACCATCCCGGGCACAGCCGCCTCATCGCGGCCGACCTGCACCGCGCGTACACCCGGGACGGGAGGGACTCGCGGGCCGGGGAGATCGTCGAGTCGCTGCTCGTCCGCAACCCGGAATTCACCGAGCTGTGGCGGGAGCATCCGGTGCCCGGGCCGTACTGCGGCCTGAAGCGGATCCAGCATCCGCAGGTCGGCCTCCTCGAACTGCACTGCCAGATCCTCGTCGACCCCGATCAGTCCCAGTCGTTGCAGGTCTTCACCGCCACACCGGGGAGCGAGAGCCACGAGAAGCTGCGGCTCCTCGCGGTCGTCGCCGGCCAGCAGCTCTGACCGGCCGGGACGGCGACGGGCTCGGAGGGAGCGCAGGACGCCTGTCGCCGGTCGTTCCTCCGGTTTGCGGTGGTAGCTCTGACAAGCGTGGTATTACTGCTTCTGCCCGGCGGAACCGGCAGGACAGGCGAGCGCATGACGACCAGCAGGGCGGACGGGCTGTTGCGGCGGCCCGGGGCGTCGCAGGCGACATTCCTGGAGCTGTTCTTCGACCTGGCTTTCGTCTTCGCGCTCGCGCAGCTCTCGTACGCGCTGGTCCAGCACCTCACGTGGAGCGGTGCATTCCAGGCGTCGGTGTTGCTGCTGGCCGTGTGGTGGGTCTGGTTCACCACGGCGTGGATCACCGAGTTGTTCGACCCGCACCGCCCCGCGATCCAGATGCTGACCATCGCGATGATGGTCGGTGCCCTGATGATGGCGGTCGCGCTACCGGACGCGTTCGGCACGCAGGGTCTGGTCTTCGCAGGTGTGTACGTCGCCATCCACATCGGTCGCGACCTTTTCCTGGTGATCGCTCTGCGGGGTCACGACCTTCGACGCAGCACGATCCGGGGACTGTTCTGGTTCGGCCTGTCCGCGCTGCCGTGGATCGCCGGGGCGCTCGTGCACGGTCCGGCACGCGGTGCGTTGTGGACCCTGGCGGTGGCCCTGGACTACGCCGCCTACGTGTTGCGGCACCCCACGCCCGGAATCGGCCGCACGCCCGCCGCCCAGCTGCCGAGCGCCGCCGAGCATCTGGCCGAGCGGTACCGGCAGTTCTACATCATCGCGCTGGGTGAGTTGATCCTGTTGGCCGGGCTGACGATGCGCGGCACCGGCTTCACCGGTTACCGGACCGTGGCCTTCCTCGTGTCGATCACCACTGCCGTGCTGCTGTGGCGGATCTACATCTTCCGCGCCGGGGAGTTGCTGTCCGCGGCCATCGCCGCGGCCCCCGACCCGGCCCGGCGCGCGCGATTCGCCTTCCACACCCACCTGACCATGGTGGCCGGCGTCGTGGTCACGTCCGTGGGCGCCGAACTCGTCATCGCGCACCCACTCGGGCACAGTCGGCCGGCCTGGGCCGCCGTCGTGCTCGGCGGTCCCGCGCTGTTCCTCGCCGGGCGGGCCACCTTCGAGTACGTGGTCTTCGCCCGCGTCTCCCGGAGCCGGCTGACCGGGCTGCTCGCGTTGGCCGCCCTGGCACCCGCGATGCCGCACGTGCCGCCGCTGCTGTCCGGTGTCGCCGCGACCGCCGTACTCGCCGGCGTCGCCGCCGCCGACGCGGCCCGTGCCCGACGGCACCCACCGGAGCCCCTGTCGCTGCGCGGCGCACGGCCGTAACGGCGGCGGCCCGATCACCTCGTCGCGTCGGAACTCATGGTCCGGCCCGGTCGGCCGGATCCGGCCCGGGATCCGTCGGCTCGCGGAGACGCTCGGCCAGCTCCCTGGTCGCCTCGGTGAAGGGCTCGTCCTCGTAGGGCCAGTGTCCCTTGATCGGTGGGGGGACACTGTCGCCGGGTGGGGCCACCAGGTCGCCGGGGTCCCGCAGGCGGCGGTCCACCGTCGCGCCCGGACCGGTCACGGTGACCGGCTCGTCCGGCCGGTGGGGCGAGAAGATCCATCCGCCGATGCCGTCGGTGTCGCGCCACAGGTTCAGCCATCGCCAGCCGACCCGATCACCCACCTCCTGCATCATGTCGTCGTCGATGTAGGCCGGGAAGAGGCGGGCGTAGAACCGGCGCAGTGGTGAGCAGTAGGTGAGCAGGGCGACCCGGCCGCTGACCTGGGGCGGCAGTTGGAGGATGGTGGCGGCGACCAGTACCGAGCCGTGGCTGTACCCGGCGATCAGGACCGCGTTGCCGCTTCCGACCAGGTAGGTGATGCGTCGTGCCAGCTCCGGCACGGCCCGTTCGGCGTAGCAGGGCGGCGCGAAGGGATGGGCGGCGCGGGGCCAGAAGGTGGCCAGGTCCCAGAGGACGCCGACGTGGCGCCGGAACGCGGCGGTCCGGTAGGCGAAGATTCCGCCGACGACCAGGCCGAGCATGGTCGCCGCGATCGTGTAGCCGCCCAACCGGATGGCGAAGTCGACCAGGCCGGCGGGCACCTGGACGTTCCGCTCGAGGGCGTCGCCGGGATACAGCGCCAGCAGGTCGATCGCGGTGGTTGCCGCGCCGAGCCCGATGAGGCCGGCGTAGAGCACGGCGAGCGGGAACAGCCGTTCGGTGAAGCGGGCCCGGACGATCGCCTGCTGCACCTGCCGCAGCCGGGGCATGGCCTCCGCGGGGGCGTCCGGGAAGTCGCGCGCGACGATCGCGGCCGCCGTGCGCGAGCGGCCGGGCCGGGAGATCAGGGTCACCAGGCCGGCGACGACCAGCGTGATCAGCGCCGCCCGGAAGAACCCGTAGATCGCCCAGGTGTACGCCCGGGGCGCGCGGGGGACCATGCCTTCGGCGGTTGCCGCGCTGCGGTCCAGGAAGTCGGCCGCCACGTGGACGATCTCGGCGGAGAACGCGACCGCGATACCGGTGGCGGTGGCCGCGGCCGCCAGCGTGCCCAGCCCGATGAGCGGCTGGCGACCCGGCTGCCGGCCCCGGCTGAACAGCAGCACGGCCGCCAGGCCGGCCAGCAGCCCGAAGTGAGCGACGAACAGGCAGGTGAGGGTCGACCCGTAGCCGGGCAGGCCACCCCCTTCGTGCCAGCGCGTCGGCGCGGCGAGAAGGTGGGCGGGGACCACGATCGTGAGACCGATGGCGATCATCCGCAGCACGCGGGCGGCCCGGTCGAGCTGCCGGTTCGCGGGTGCCTGATCGATCAGCGGGGGAGTGCAGAGCAGGGCGACACAGGTCGCCAGGACGGCCGCCGTTGCCACCGCCAACACGACGGTGGCGGCCGAGGCGCCCTGTGCCGCCCGCGCCGCGAGCAGGCTGACGTCCAGGGTGGCGAACGCGGCAGCGATGTGGATGGAGCGCAACCGTCCCACCAGCGGCTCGGCCTCCCACTGGCCGACTGTGCTGAGCGGGTGCCGGGACGCCGTGCCTTCCGGCGGACGGAACGCGGTGAACGCCCGTCCCGGGCGGGTGCTGCCCCACCAGATCAGACCGATGGCGGCGGCCGGGACCAGCGAGAGCACCGCCAACCGCAACCCGGCCGGTCGCTCACCCAGCCAGGACAACCAGTTGCGGCCGGACAGGCAGGCCGGGGACGACATGCACTGCCAGGCGACCAGATCCAGCGCGATGCCGGTGGCGGCCAGCACGAAGAGCACGGTCAGGGAGAGGCCCAGCACCCGGCACAGGGACCTGACCACGGCGTCGGAGGGCGGGTCTCCCGGTCGCATCCAGACCGCCACGTTGAGCAGCATGAACGGCAGCAGGAACAGCAGCGACAGGGTCCGGACCGCGGTGCCGGAGGGCAGGTCACTCCACCGGTACGCCTCGACGGTCGTCAGCCCGCTCGGGCCGGTGACCTCCGCGCAGGGGGGTCGGGGCCGGAAGAAGCCCGCGCTGCGATCCCCCGCGACCTGGTGCACGAGCGGGCGGGCCAGCACCTGGGCGGCGCTCGGGGCGGAGACCCCGTGCACCCGCAGCTCGACCACGTCATCCGGCCGCGCCGGCCCGCGCGGTCCCGCTGGCCCGTCTGACATCGACCCTCCGAGAACATCTCGGCAGTCCCAAACGCGGACGGGGTCCGAGGATGGTCCCCGGTCCGCCCGCGTGGCAGTCGCGTCTACCCGGCCCGACCGGCACTAACCCTGGGAAGATCCGGTGCCGGTCGTCGCGACGCCCGAGCCGGTCAGGCGGTCTTCCTGCTGCCGGTGAGCCAGGCCTGTATGCCGGGCATGACCTCGGGGCCGTAGTCGGCGGTGACGTCGCGAGCGAGATCGGCGATCGTGACCGTCGCGAGCGCCTGCCGCCAGGCCTCCTCCGCCGCTCCCATCGCCCGCGCGATCGGGCAGGGCGCCGTGCAGGCGGCGGCCGGGGCCGCCAACGGGCCGCGCTGACGGATCTCCGTGCAGACGAAGGCGGGCGCCGGGCCGTCGACGGCCTGGACCACGTCGAGCACCGTGATGCTCTCCGCGGCCCGGGTCAGCACGTAGCCGCCGGACTTTCCCTGCACCGAGTGGATGAGGCCGGCGCGGGACAGGGCCTGCAACTGCTTGGCCAGGTAGCTGCCGGACACGTCGTGCAGCTGCGCGAGCGTGGCGGCGGGCACCGGTTCCTTGCTGGCGGTGAGGACGACGCAGCAGTGCAGTGCCCACTCGACGCCGCCGGACATCCTCATCGCCCCACCTTAGCCACCCGAATACTCGGCCATCCTGTGTCCGAGTATGGTACCCGGACAGGACGGGTCCGAGTTTAGGCGCGGGAGAATTCCGGCCGACCGGGCAAACCGGTTAAAAGGGAAGAAACCTGGGAAGGTGTACGACATGAAGATCGCTGTCATGGGTGGGACCGGGCTGATCGGCTCACAGGTGGTCAAGATCGCTCAGGCGGCCGGACACGAGGCGGTACCCCACTCGCCGTCCACCGGGGTCGACCTGCTCACCGGAGCGGGCGTGCCGGAGGCGCTGCGGGGCGCCGAGGTCCTCGTCAACCTGACGAACTCGCCGACCTTCGACGAGGCGTCGGCCGGGTTCTTCCAGACGACGATGGACAACCTGCTGGCGGCCGCCCGGCAGGAGGGCGTCGGTCACACGGTCGTCCTCTCCATCCTCGGCGTCGACCAGGTCCCCGACCTCGCCTACTACCGCGCCAAGGTCCTCCAGGAGGAGATTCTCAAGGCGAGCCGGCTGCCGTACTCGATCCTCCGGGCCACCCAGTTCTTCGAGTTCGTCGACGCGGTGCTCTCCTGGACCGCCGACGACGACACCGTCCGCCTGCCCGCCACCCCGGTCCAGCCCATGGCCGCGGCCGACGTGGCACAGGCCGTCGCGGACGTCAGCCTGGGCGCCCCACTTCAGGGCACCCGGAACGTCGGCGGCCCCGAGGTCTTCACCCTCGACGAGCTGGGCAGGATCACGCTGGCCGCGCGCGGTGACCAGCGGACCGTCACGACCGACGACAGCGCCGGCATGTTCGCCGCCGTACCGGGTGACGTGCTCACCGCGAAGGAAGGCGCTGTCCTGGCGCCCACCACGTACCGGGAGTGGCTCGGACGCTGACCCCGGCCGCGGGCGAGGGGCGCCACGGCGCCGGCCGGTCCGCGCGACGTGGTCGCGTCGTGCGGACCGGCCGCGGGACGGCACGGGGACACCGGCGCCGGCTACCTGGGCAATGCCCGCGCGACGTGGCACGATCGTGCGCGTGACCGGCCGATCCGCCACCCCGCAGCGCCTGCGCGACCTGGCGCTGCTGCGTCGCGTCCGGGACCGGATCGACCGGGAGTACGCGCAGCCGCTGGACGTCGAGGCGCTGGCCCGCGGCGTGAACATGTCGGCCGGGCACCTCAGCCGCCAGTTCCGGCTGGCCTACGGGGAGTCGCCGTACGCGTACCTGATGACGCGGCGCATCGAGCGCGCGATGGCGCTGCTGCGTCGCGGTGACCTCAGCGTGACGGAGGTCTGTTTCACGGTCGGCTGCTCGTCGCTGGGCACCTTCAGCACCCGCTTCACCGAGCTGGTCGGTGTGCCGCCCAGCGTCTACCGGGAGCAGGCGGCGCGCGCGACGGCGGGGATGCCGCCGTGCGTGGCGAAGCAGGTGACCAGACCGGTCAGGAATCGAGAAGCCCCGGCCGGCGAGCCGCAACTAGCGTGACCGCCATGAACCTCACCATCCACGCCAGCTTCCTTCCGCACACCGACCCGGACGCCTCCCTGGCCTTCTACCGCGACACCCTCGGCTTCGAGGTCCGCGGTGACGTCGGACACCAGGGGATGCGCTGGATCACGGTCGGCCCGGCCGGCCAGCCCGACACGTCCGTCGTCCTGCACCCGCCGACCGCCACCCCCGGTCTCACCGATGACGAGCGCCGCACCATCCTCGAGTTGATGGCCAAGGGCAGCTACTTCGGCGTCAACCTGGCCACCGCCGACGTCGACGGTACCTTCGCGAAGCTGGCGGCCAGCGGCGCCGAGGTGGTCCAGGAGCCGACCGATCAGCCGTACGGCGTGCGCGACTGCGCGTTCCGCGACCCGGCGGGCAACATGATCCGCATCCAGGAGCTGGGCTGAGCCGTCCGGTGATCCGCACGGACGGCGCCCTGGGGCACGGCCGCGACGTCGGCGGCGGTGCCCTGGTCGCCGTCCGCGACGGCGGCCCCGCGTCACAGATGGAGACACGATGAGCAAGGCCACGAGGACGCAGCCGCCGACGACGCACGCCGCGGACAGCCACGACCTGATCCGCGTGCTCGGCGCGCGGGTGAACAACCTCAAGGACGTCAGCGTCGAGATCCCGAAGCGCCGGCTCACGGTGTTCACGGGCGTGTCCGGCTCCGGCAAGAGTTCGCTGGTGTTCGGTACGATCGCCGCCGAGTCGCAGCGGATGATCAATGAGACCTACAGCGCGTTCGTGCAGGGCTTCATGCCGACGCTGACCCGGCCCGAGGTCGACGTGCTGGAAGGGCTGACCACCGCGATCATCGTCGACCAGGAGCGGATGGGTGCCAACCCCCGCTCCACCGTCGGCACCGCCACCGACGCCAACGCGATGCTCCGCATCCTGTTCAGCCGGCTCGGACAGCCACACATCGGCGGGCCCAACGCCTACTCGTTCAACGTCCCCTCGGTGCGGGCCAGCGGTGGGGTCACCGTCGAGCGCGGCCCCGGCAGGACCAGGACCGAGAAGGTCACCTTCAACCGTCTCGGCGGCATGTGTCCGCGCTGCGAGGGCACCGGATCGGTCACCGATTTCGACCTGACCGCGCTGTACGACGACAGCAAGTCGCTGAACGAGGGCGCGCTCACCATCCCCGGCTACAGCATGGACGGCTGGTACGGCCGCATCTTCCGCGGGTCGGGCTACTTCGACCCCGACAAGCCGATCCGCAGGTACACCAAGAGGGAACTGCACGACCTGCTCCACAAGGAGCCGACCAAGATCAAGGTCGACGGGATCAACCTGACGTACACGGGGCTCATCCCGACGATCCAGAAGTCGTTCCTGTCCAAGGACGTCGAGGCGATGCAGCCGCACATCCGCGCCTTCGTCGAGCGGGCGGTGACGTTCACGACCTGCCCCGAGTGCGACGGGACCCGGCTCAGCGCGGAAGCGCGTTCGTCGAGGATCGACGGGCGGAACATCGCCGACGTCTGCGCGCTGCAGATCAGCGACCTGGCCGACTGGGTCCGTGGCCTCGACGAGCCGTCGGTGGCGCCGTTGCTCACCAGGCTGGTGCGGACCCTCGACTCGTTCGTGGAGATCGGGCTGGGCTACCTCTCGCTCGACCGGCCGTCGGGCACGCTGTCGGGCGGCGAGGCGCAGCGCGTCAAGATGATCCGCCACCTCGGCTCCTCGCTCACCGACGTCACCTACGTCTTCGACGAGCCCACCGTCGGGCTGCACCCGCACGACATCCGGCGGATGAACGACCTGCTGCTGCGGCTGCGGGACAAGGGCAACACGGTGCTGGTCGTGGAGCACAAGCCGGAGGCGATCGAGATCGCCGACCACGTCGTCGACCTGGGCCCCGGCGCCGGAACCGCGGGCGGCACCGTCTGCTTCGAGGGCACCGTCGAGGGCCTGCGGGCCAGCGGCACCGTCACCGGCCGCCACTTCGACGACCGGGCCGCCCTGAAGGAGTCGGTCCGGAAGCCGAGCGGCACGCTGGAGATCCGCGGCGCCGCGACCCACAACCTCCGGGACGTCGACGTCGACATTCCGCTCGGGGTGCTGTGCGTCGTCACCGGCGTCGCTGGCTCCGGCAAGAGCTCACTGATCCACGGATCGATCCCCGCCTCCGCCGGGGTCGTGTCGGTCGACCAGACGCCCATCCGCGGCTCGCGGCGGAGCAACCCGGCGACGTACACCGGACTCCTCGACCCGATCCGTAAGGCGTTCGCCAAGGCCAACGGCGTGAAGCCGGCGCTGTTCAGCGCCAACTCCGAGGGTGCCTGCCCCACCTGCAACGGCGCGGGCGTGATCTACACCGACCTGGGGGTGATGGCCGGGGTCACGACCGTCTGCGAGGACTGCGGCGGCAAGCGGTTCCAGGCGGAGGTGCTCACCTATCTGTTCGGCGGCAAGGACATCAGCGAGGTGCTCGCGATGTCGGTGACCGAGGCGACCGAGTTCTTCGGGTCCGGCGCGGCGAAGACCCCGGCGGCCCACGCGATCCTGTCCCGGATGGCCGACGTCGGGCTCGGCTACCTCAGCCTCGGCCAGCCGCTCACCACGCTGTCCGGCGGCGAGCGGCAGCGGCTCAAGCTGGCCACCCACATGGCCGACAGGGGCGGCGTCTACGTCCTCGACGAGCCGACCAGCGGCCTCCACCTCGCCGACGTCGAGCAGTTGCTCGGTCTGCTCGACCGGCTCGTCGACTCGGGCAAGTCGGTGATCGTCATCGAGCACCACCAGGCGGTCATGGCGCACGCCGACTGGATCATCGACCTCGGCCCGGGCGCCGGCCACGACGGCGGCCGGATCGTCTTCGAGGGCACCCCCGCCGATCTGGTCGCGGCCCGCTCCACCCTCACCGGCGAGCATCTCGCGGCCTACGTCGGCGCCTAGTGCGGTGTCCACTAACGTTCACCGGGTAATCCGGTGGATGCTGTGGATCAGGGTGGCCTTGTCGGTCAGGACCTGCAGGAGCCGGCCGATCTGCCATTGGCGCAGCCGCAGGTTGTGCCGCCGCCCGGCCGGAATGTCGAGCACACCGCGGGGGTCGCCGACGTGCAGCACCCCGACCCGCCGTTGCTGCGCCCAGCCGATGACCGTCTCCGCGGCTTCGTGCTGGGCCTGACGGACCCGCCGCCGATGCCGCCCCTGCACCGCCCGGGCCCGGCGGCGGTACTGTCGCCACCGCCGTGACCCCTTCTCACCCGGTTTCGGGGCCCGCCGAGCGACGGCGCGGCGGCGGGCCTTGGTGTCGGCCAGGTGCATGCGGTGCTCGGCGCGGATCGCCCGCCCGGACACCAGCAGCCCTTCGCCGTCGCCGCCGGCGACCGCGAACGGGTGGATGATCCCCAGATCCACGCCGGCCACCCGGTGTGGGTCCGGTTCCTCACCGGGCGGGTAGGTGGCGATCGGGACTTCGGCGGTGACGTCGAGGAACAGGCGACCACCGTCGCACAGCAGGGTGATCGAGCGGACCTGCTCGACCGCATACGGCAGGTCCCGCGCCAGCCGAACCCGCAACGGCGGCATGCGCTTGGCAGCCGGGATGCGCACCCGACGCCCCTCGATCGTGAAGGTGCCGTGATACCAGCGCACCGGCACCAACCGACGCCGCCGACGCGGAAACCGGGCCGACACCTCACCCGCCGCGCGACGTTTCGCCGCCGCGAACCACGCATCCGAGAACCGCCGCAACACCGACCGGGCACCGGTCGTGTCCAACTCGCCAAACGTGCCCGGCCCGGCCGCCGCCAACTCCCGACACAACTCCTGATAGCCGGCCAGCGGCGCATCGCGGCGGCGGCGCCTCCACGAGTTGATCTCCAGCACGCACGCCCACACGTCACCAGCCGAGCGCAACAACCCAAAACACCGCCGCCGCTGCCCCGACGTCAACCTCAACGCGACACGCGCAGTGCGATGCACAACCCGCGGCGCGCCCGGATCACGACGACGTGGCATGAGGCCGAGCCAACACCACCCGTACGACAATCCCCACGGCCACCAACCCGGCAAACGTAAGTGGACACCGCACTAGCTGCCTCCCCGGGCACCTGCCCGTACCACGCGTTCCGCTGGCGGATCGTCGCGTCTCAGTTCGCGGCGACCGGCGACCCGATGATCGCGACTCCCGAGGCTATTGCGAAGATATGGCAACTGCGTAACGCTGGCATCAGTGGCCCGCACCGCACAACCTCGGGAGCACGTCAATGGGTAAGCGCATGTCCGCGCGTGTGACGGCGGCGGCCGTCGCCGCCGTCCTCGCCGTCGCCGGTTGTTCGTCGTCGGCGACGCCCTCCGGTGGGTCCGACGGCGCCGGCACCGTCGTGGTGGCGACGGCGGGGGAGCCGGACACGCTGAACCCGGTGCTGAACTACGGCGTGGACGGTGGCTCGCTGATCTTCGACGGTCTGGTCGCCCGGGACGCCCGCAACCAGATCGTTCCGGCCCTGGCCCGCGAGCTGCCGGCCGTGTCGGCGGACGGCAGGACGGTCACCGCCAAGCTGCGTGAGGGGGTGCTGTTCCACGACGGCAGCCCGCTCACCGCGCAGGACGTCGTGTTCACCTACCAGGCGGTGCTGGACCCGAAGGTCGACTCGACGCTGCGCTCGGATCTGGACATGCTCGCCTCCGTCGTCGCGCCGGACCCGTCCACCGTGGTGTTCACGCTGAAGTACGCGTACGCGCCGTTCCTCCAGCGCCTGGCGCTTGGCATCGTCCCCGCGAAGGCGTTCGCCGGCCAGGACGTCAACAAGGCGGAGTTCAACCGGAAGCCGGTGGGCACCGGCCCGTACCGGGTGACGTCGTGGACGCCGGGGGACCGGCTCGTGCTGGCGGCCAACGAAACCTACTGGGGCGGCCGGCCCGCCAACTCCGGTGTGGTGGTGGCGTTCGTCGCCGACGACAACGTCCGCGCCCAGCGGATGCGGGCCGGCGAGTTCGACGCGGCCGAGCTGGCACCCAAGCTGGCCGCCGGGTTCGACGGGCAGGGCGGCTACCGGGTGCAGCGGGTACCCACCGCCGACTACCGCGGGGTGATGCTGCCGATGGGCAACCCGGTGACCGGCGACCCCGCCGTGCGGCGGGCGCTCACCGCGGCGGTGGACCGGCGGGCGATGGTGACCGGTGTGCTCGGCGGGGCCGGGGAACCGGCGTTCGGGCCGGTGCCGCCGTCGTCGGAGTTCGCCGAGCCGTCCGTCGTCGGCGCGGCCACGGCCGACCCGGCCGCCGCGACCGCCATCCTGGACGCCGCCGGGTGGAAGCCCGGTCCGGACGGCATCCGGGTCAAGGCCGGCCGGCCGGCCGCGTTCACGCTGATGTACCCGGCCAGCGACAGCCTGCGCAAGGAACTCGCCCTCGCGGTCACCGCCGACGCGAAGAAGGTCGGCGTCAAGGTCACGCCGGAGGGGCTGACCTGGGACGCGATCACCCCCCGGATGAAGACCGACGCGCTGATCATGGGCTACGGCACCCCGTACGACCCGGACTTCGTCTCCTACAAGCTGTTCAGCTCCGTCTTCGCCGGGCAGGGCTTCTTCAACCCCGGCTCGTACCGGTCGGCCGTGGTGGACAAGGCGTTGCAGGACGGCCGCGACAGCACCGACCCGGCGGCCCGCAAGGCCGCGTACGCGACCTTCCAGAAGCAGCTCGCCACCGACGTGCCGTGGGTGTTCCTCACCTACCTGCAGCACACCTACGTCGTGAAGGACACGGTGGCGGGTGTGACGCCGCGGGTGGAGCCGCACGAGCACGACGTGGCCAACAGCCTCTGGTGGAACGTCCACACCTGGACGACGAAGCCGTGACCACCACCACGTCACCGGTCGACACGGCACACCCGGCGCGGGTCCGGGACGGGCGGCGGCGGTGGGCCGGCGCCGGCGCGGTGATCCGCCGCCGGACTTTGGTCGCCGTACCCGTGCTGGCCGCGACCAGCATGGGGATGTTCGCCCTCGGCGCCGCCTCCCCGATCGACCCCGCCCAGCAGTACGCCGGCGCCGCCGCCTTTACCACCAGCGAGGAGAACCTCGCCCAGATCCGCGCCAACTGGGGCGTCGACGACCCGCTGCCGGTGCAGTACGCCCGCTGGGTCGGCAACCTGCTCCACGGCGACCTGGGCTGGTCGACCAGCCGGCACGAGCCGGTCACCTCGGTCCTTGCCGCCCGCGCCGGCTGGACGTTGCTGCTCGTCGGCACGGCGCTCACCCTGGTGCTGGTGGCGAGCGTGCTGCTCGGCACCCTCGCCGCGTACCGGCGCGGCGGCTGGTTCGACCGCGCGCTGCGCGCCACCGCGTACGCCGTCCAGTCGATGCCGGTGTTCTGGATCGGGCTCGCGGCGATCGCCGTGTTCGCCCTCGCCCTCGGCTGGCTTCCCGCCGGCGGGTTCACCGACATCCGGAGCACCGGCACGGATCCCGCGGACGTGGCGCGGCACCTGATCCTGCCCGTGACCGTGCTGGCGGTCTCCCAGGCGCCGTGGTTCGTGCTGTTCATCCGCGACGCCGTCGCGGAGAGCCTCCGCGACGACCACGTCCTCGCCGCGCGCGCCCGCGGCCTGCCCGGCCGCACCGTCCTGTTCGGCCACGCGCTGCGCACCGCGCTGCTGCCGTTCCTCACCCTGGTCGGCACCCACCTGCCCGAGTTGGTCGGTGGCGCCGTGCTGGTGGAGACCGTGTTCTCCCTGCCCGGCGTCGGAGCGGTCACCGTGCAGGCCGCGCTCGGCGCCGACTTCCCGCTGCTGGCCGCCACCACACTCGCCACCACCGTCGTGGTGCTGGCCGCGAACCTCGCCACCGACCTCGCCTACACCGCCGCCGATCCCCGGGTACGCCTCGATGACTGACCTCGCCCTGCCCGCTCGCGCCCGACGGTGGCGGCGGCGCTCCGGTGGCACCGGGGCGACGGTCGCGGCCGGCGTGCTCGCCGTGGCGTTCGCCGCCTGCCTGCTCGCCCCCGTCCTCTGGCCGCTGGACCAGAGCGCCGTGGACCTGTCCCGCGTCCGGCTCGCCCCCTCCTGGCAGCACCCGGCCGGCACCGACGACCTGGGCCGCGACGTCGCCCACCGCAGCCTCTACGGCCTGCGCGTCTCCCTGCTCGTCGGCGCGGTCGCCGCGCTGGTGGCCACCGTCATCGGCGGCCTCGTCGGCGCGGTCGCCGGCACCGTCGGCGGTACTGTCGACCGGGTGCTGATGCGCGTCGTCGACACGATCGCCGCGCTGCCGCACCTCCTGCTGGGCATCTTCGTCGTCGCGATGCTGCGACCCAGCCTCGGGGCGGTGATCCTGTCCATCGGGCTGACCCACTGGCTGTCGACCGCCCGCATCGTCCGCTCCGAGCTGCTCAGCCTGCGCACCCGGCCCTTCGTCGACGCGGCGATCTCCGGCGGCGCCGGCCGGGCCCGCGTCCTCACCCGCCACCTGCTCCCGCACGTGCTGCCCCGGCTCGCGTTGGCGACCACCCTGATGGTCCCGCACGCGGTCTGGCACGAGACCGCCCTGTCCTTCCTCGGTCTCGGCCTGCCCCCGCACCTCGCCTCCATCGGCAACATGATCAACGACGGGCAGCGGTCCCTGCTCACCGGCGCCTGGTGGGCCAGCATCGTCCCCGGCCTCGCCCTCGTCGCGGTCACCCTCGCCCTGGCCACCCTGACCGGCCGGTGGCGTGACCGCCTCGACCCCCGCGTACGAGCGGAGCTGAACCTGTGACCACCACCGCGCCCCTCGCCACGACCGGGACCGGCACCGGCCGCCGCCCGCCACTTCTGGAGATCGACGGACTGACCGTCCGGTTCCGTCTCCCCGACGCCACCGTCCACGCCGTCACCGACCTGCACCTCACCCTTCAACCCGGCGAGCTCCTCGCCGTGGTCGGGGAGTCCGGGTGCGGCAAGTCCGTGCTCGCTCACGCGCTGCTGGGCCTGCTGCCCGGCAACGCCACCGTCACCGGCCACGCGCGCCTGCGCCCGCACACCGGAGACCCCGTCGACCTGACCGGCTGCGGTGAACGGCACCTCGCCCGTACGGTGCGCGGACGCGTCGTCGGTCTCGTACCGCAGAGCCCCGCCACCGCGCTCACCCCGGTCCGCACCGGACGGCGGCTGCTGGAGGAGACGCTGCGCGCGCACGGTCACACCCGCCGCGACGCGCCCGCCGCCGCCGACCGGCTCGCCGCCGACGTCGGCCTGGACCCCGCCGACCTGCACCGCTACCCCCACGAACTGTCCGGCGGCATGGCCCAGCGCCTGGCCACCGCTCTCGCCCTCGCCCCCGACCCGGCGCTCCTGCTCGCCGACGAACCCACCACCGGCCTCGACCGTCCCCTGGCCGACCACACCCTGGAGCTCCTGCGCCGCCGCTGCGACACCGGCGGCACCGTCCTGCTCATCACCCACGACCTCGCCGCCGCCCGCCGTGTCGCCGACACCGTCGCCGTCATGTACGCCAGCCGCATCGTCGAACACCGCCCCACCGGCGCCCTGTTCGACGCCCCGGCCCACCCCTACACCGCCGGGCTCCTCGACGCCCTGCCCGACCGCGCCTTCCGACCCGTCCCCGGCCACCCGCCGATGCTCACCGCCCTGCCCGACGGCTGCGCCTTCGCCCCCCGGTGCGACCGCGCCACGGACACCTGCCGCTCCCTGCCCGGCCTGCGCGCGGACGGCTCCGGCCGGGTCGCCTGTCACCACCCGGTGACGGCATGACCGCCGCCGCGCTCGCCGCCCGGGCGGTCACCGTCTCGTACCGCCGGCAACGCGTCCTCGACCGCGTCGACCTGCACGTCGCCCGCGGCGAGACGGTCGGGCTGCGCGGGCCGTCCGGCAGCGGCAAGTCCACCCTCGCCCGCGTCCTCGCCCTGCTGCACGCGCCCGACGCCGGGCACGTCACCCTCGACGGCGTGCCCCTGGCGGGAGCCCGGCACCGGCTGCCGGCCGCGATCCGTACCCGGGTCGCGATCCTCTTCCAGAGCCCGCGCGCCGCCACCGACCCGCGGCTCAGCCTCGCCGACATCGTCGCCGAGCCGCTACGCGCCACCGGCACCCCGACGGGCGAGGCACGGGCCCGGGTGGCGGAGCTGGCCGACCTCGTCGGCCTCACCCCGGACCTGCTCACCCGCCGCCCGCACGCGGTCAGCGACGGACAGCTGCAACGCGCCTGCCTGGCCCGGGCGCTCGTGCACCGGCCCGGTTACCTGCTCTGCGACGAGGCCACCGCCATGCTGGACGCCTCCACCCAGGCCCATCTCGCCACCGTCGTCACCGACTACCAGCGGCGGCACCACGCCGGAGTCCTCCTCATCACCCACGATCCCGCGCTGATGACTCGTCTGGCGACCCGCGTCGTCGACCTTCCGCCCGCGGTCGGGCCATGACCGGGCCGCGTCCGGCCTGGTTCGGGTCGGGCTTCGGCTAGGGCCCTTGCCGGACGCCGCCTGGACTCCGCCTCGGCTCGACCGCGGACTTCGACACCGGACCTAGGCCGGCATGATCGGCTCATCTCCGGTCAGGCCGGTGTACTGGTCGGGTCCGGCGGTCAGGATGGTGCATTCGTTGTGGGCGGCGGCGAGCAGCACGCTCGCCGTGTCGAGTCGACCGACGGCGCGGTACGTGTTGGCGAGGGCGCTCCAGCTGAGCGGGTCGACGGTGAGCACCGCCGCGGCGGGATGGTCGACCAGAAGGTCGAGCCGGGCGGTGTCGACGACCGACCTGGACGCTTCCGCCAGGCACGCGACGGGCAGGCCGAACAGGTAACCCTCCTCGACGACCTGCGCGATCGTCTCGTCGACGGCGGCCGACCCGGTCGTGAACGCGACGATCGCGGACGCGTCGAGAACGACCCGTACCGGCAGGTCGGGGGAGCGGCGCCGGCGGGCGGGCCGGTGCGGGCGGGCGCCCGTGACGGTGGAGCCCGGTCCGGGTTTCCGTTGTCCCGGACTTCGCCACATCGGATAGGTGGTGGTGCCGTCCGGGAGCGTGAACGGTTCGCCGCAGACGTAGCCGTGTCGGGCGTACAGGTCCCGGTCGGCGACGGATGTCGCCTCCGTGTACGTGGGGAGCAGCGCCTGGCCCATCCGGGCGGTGCTCGCGGCGAGCAGGGCGGTGGCCCGCCGGACGCGGGGGCCGTTCGGGGCGACCGCGAAGAACGCCAGGTGGTTGTGCGGACGGGCGGGCCGGTGCGTGCGCAGGACGTCGTCGAGCAGGAGGAAGCGGTCGACGTAGTCGCCGCAGGCGGCGGCGAGCCGTTCGCCGTACCCGCTGGTGCGGGGGATGGGACCGTACCGGTGCAGCCACACGGCGGCGGCGGACCGGTCCTGCAGGAGGTAGGCCTCCCCGAACAGGAGAGCGTGCTCGGTCCAGATGCGGAGGACGGAGCCGAGCACGTCACGTCGACGGCGTTCGTCCGGTACCAGCCACTCACTGATGGGGCTGCCGACGAAGGGGGCGACGACCAGTTCGACGATGTCGGGGATGTCCGCCCAGTGGGCGCGGCAGACGGGCAGGGTGTTGTTCACGGGTTTCTCCTGGTGGCAGTTGCGGCTGTGTGGTCCTGGTCGGGGCGGTGCGGGCTCGGGCAGCCAACGGTCCCGGGGTGGGGCCGGGCGCAGTGAGGGGACGGCGGGGCTGCCGGGTCACCTACCGGGTGGTCGGTGCGGCGGGCCGCGCCGGCGTACGGAGGGAAGAGGCGCGTTCCGGGTCCGGGCCGCCCGGCGACGGCGGCCGGCGGCCGCGTGAGCGACCTGCCTGCTCGTCGTGGCCGTTCCGCCTTCGCCGGCGGTCGTGACGGCTGCTCAGGCGGGCCCGGTGTCGGGTTGCGGCGATCGACTCGCGAGCGTGGCGCAGCAACGGATGTGGTGGCCGGCGCGGGTCAGGTCCGGCGTCCACGAGCGCGCCGTGGCGTCGGCGGGCTCGCCGGTCCCGACGGCGGCGGAACTGCTGGCGGCGGTGCTGGCAGGAGCGTCGGAAGCCGGCCCGGGCGGGTGGCTCGCGTCGTGCTGCCGCGGCGGTACCTGCGCCGTCCGGCCGGCCTCGGCCGTCGCCCCCTGATGGGCCGCTGCCGCGGACGCCGGGGCCGGACCTGCAGGGGAGACCGTGAGATGCGGCGCGGCGGGGTGGCTGCCGGTGCCGGGCGCGCCGGCGGCCGGCGCGTCACCAGCGGGCGCCGGAGCGATCTCGACCGGGTCCGTGGGGGGACTGGCGGGCGTGGCGGGCGGGCCGAGGATCGGCTGAGCCAGGTCGAGCACCGGGGCGAGGACGGGGGTGAGGACCGGCGGCAGGACGTCGACGATCGGCTCGGCCACCGGCCGGACGACGGTGCCGACCGGTTCCACCACACCTGTCCCGGCGACCTCCTCGACAGCGGGCGACGCGAGCCCCACGACCGGACGCACCACGGACGCCGCCGCCGCGACGACCGCGTCCACGCCATCCCGGGTCCGCGCGTCGTTCAGCAGCGGCTGATCGGCGTCCGGAAGGACCACATCGGCGCGGGCCGGCGTGTCCGCGGCGCGGGCTGGTTCGTCCTCGACGCGGGTTGGTCCATCCTCGACGGGGGCGCGAGACGGCTGGGGAGTCACACAGGTCAGGGTGCCGCCGAGAACGGTCACCTCGGCGTCGAGCAGGTCGCCTAGGACGCAGAGCCGCGTGGGCTCGGCGGCGTGCGCCTGCTGGTCCACGACCGCTTCGCGAAGACCCCAGACGCCGAACACACCACCGACCAGGAGCACCCCGCGCAGCGTCCACCGAACCAGTCGGCCTCGACACGGCAACGGGCACCTCCAGACCGGAACCCTCGGTTCACACCGGCCTGTCCATTGTGCCGTGCGGTGATCGTCCGAACACTCCTCGACACACGGGGAAATCAACGTTTACCGACGTGTCGAGGGGACGGTCGCGTCCGGCTTCGGGGCGCCGGTCGCCTACCGGCTGCGCTCCACAGACGTACTCGGTCAGGTCGAGCAGGAACCGTCCGTCCTCGGTCTCCGCCGCCGTTCGCTGGCGATGCCCGCCGCGACTTCCTCCTCGAGCACCGAGGCCGCGTGGGTCACGGTCTCGGTGACTTCAGCCGGCCGACGCGTGGTGCGTCTCGACCGCGCGGCCCATCCGGGTCACGGCGTCGGTGAGGATCGCGGGCGAGGTGGCGAAGTTGAGGCGTACGAAGCCGGCCCCGCCGGTGCCGAAGACGTGCCCGGAACTGAGGACGACCCGCGCCCGGTCGAGGAACATCTTCGCGGGCCCGGCGATGTCGCTGGCGACGCCCGGTTCGCCGGTCGGCCGCCCGGAGTCGATGCCCAGCGCCGTGCAGTCCAGCCAGGCGAGGTAGGTGCCCTCGGGGCGGTGGTACCGGATGGCCGGCGCATGCTGCGCCAGCAGCGTCTCCAGCGCCGTGCGGTTGGCGTCCAGGCCGTCGAGGACGAGGTCGAGCCACGGTCCGCCGGCGCGGAACGCGGCGGTGTGCGCGATGACGCCCAGGTGGCTGGGCCCGTGGCTGACCTCCTCCGGCATCCGGCTCAGGTCGGCGGCTGCCCGTGGCCCGGCGACGGCGAGCGCCGCCTTGAGGCCGGCGAGGTTCCACGCCTTCGAGGCGGAGATCAGGGCGAACGCGTTCTCGGCGCCGGCCACCGTGAGGTACGGGGTGAAGCGCGCCCCGGACAGCACCAGCGGAGCGTGGATCTCGTCGGAGATCACCCGTACGCCGTGCCGGCCGGCCGCCTCGGCGACGGCCTCGAGTTCGTCGCGGCGGTGGACGACGCCGGTCGGGTTGTGCGGGTTGCACAGCAGGAACGCCGGCCGGCGGCCGTACGTCCGCGCGCGGCGGAAGGCCTCGTCGAGAGCGGCGACGTCCATGCGCAGGTCCGGCCCCAGCGGCGCTTCGATCACCCGCCGGTCGGCGTGGCTGACGAACGCGTAGAAGGGCGGGTAGACGGGGGAGCACACCACCACCGCGTCACCGGGGTCGGTCACGAGCCGGAGCACCTCGACGATGCCCGTCATCACGTCGGCCACCACGGTCGTACGGTCGACCCGGAAGTCGTGCCACTCCCACCGGTCGGCGGCGAAGTCGCCGAGCGCCTCGGCGTACGCCGTGCCGTGTGCGTACCCGGTGTCGCCGAGGTCGATCGCGTGGCGGAGCGCGTCGGCCACGGCGGGGGCGAGGGGTACGTCCATCTCCGCCACCCAGAGGGGGAGCACGTCGGGCGGGTGCATGCGCCACTTCACACTGGTGCGCCGCCGGAGGTCGGCCAGCGTCAGCCGGGTGAGCGGATTCTGCGCCACCGAGTCGCCGGCGGACGGATCAGGGCCTGGCATGCCGCCACCCTAGGCGGTACGTCGACGGCACCCGCCGGTCGGGCCCGGCGAGGGCCGGAGCCGGCGAGGAGTGATCCGGGCACGAGGAGGCCCCGGCCACATCGGTGACCGGGGCCCGCCGCTTCGGGATCAGGCGAGGTCGTACCGGTCCAGGTTCATGACCTTGACCCACGCCGTGACGAAGTCCTGGACGAACCTCCCCCGCGCGTCGTGACCGCCGTAGACCTCGGCGATGGCTCGGAGCTGGGAGTTCGCACCGAAGACCAGGTCGACGGCGGTGGCCGTCCACTTGACCTTCCCGGTGGCGCGGTCCCGGCCCTCGAACACGTTCTGCGCGGAGGTGGACGCCTTCCACTCCGTGGTGTTGTCGAGCAGGTTGACGAAGAAGTCGTTCGTCAACGTCTCCGGCCGGTCGGTGAAGACGCCGTGCGGCGTCTGCCCCACGTTGGCGTTCAGGGCCCGCATGCCGCCGATGAGGACCGTCATCTCGGGGGCGGTCAGGTTCAGCAGGTTGGCCCGGTCCAGCAGCAGGGTCTCCGGCGGCAGCTTGCCACCCGCCCGGACGTAGTTGCGGAACCCGTCCGCCTTCGGCTCGAGCACCCGGAAGGACTCGACGTCGGTCTGCTCCTGCGAGGCGTCCGTACGCCCCGGCGCGAACGGGACCGTGATGTCGTGCCCGGCGTTCCGGGCCGCCTGCTCGACGGCCGCGCAGCCGCCGAGGACGATCAGATCGGCGAGCGAGACCTTCTTCCCGCCGGACTGGGCGCTGGTGAACTCCTGCTGGATCCGCTCCAGCGTCGGCAGCACTGTGGCGAGCTCGGCCGGGTCGTTGACCTCCCAGTTCCGCTGCGGTTCGAGGCGGATCCGGGCCCCGTTGGCCCCGCCGCGCATGTCGGTGCCGCGGAAGCTCGCCGCCGCCGCCCACGCCGTGCGGACCAACTGCGCGACGGACAGCCCCGAGGCGAGGAGCTGGCGCTTGAGGGCGGCCACGTCCTCGTCGGTGACCAGCTCGTGGTCGACCGCGGGGACCGGGTCCTGCCACAGCTGCGGCTCCGGGACCCACGGGCCGAGGTAGCGCGACACCGGTCCCATGTCGCGGTGCAGGAGCTTGTACCAGGCCTTGGCGAAGGCCCCCGCGAACTGGTCCGGGTTCGCCATGAAGCGCCGGGAGATCTGCTCGTACGTCGGGTCCATGCGCAGCGCGAGGTCGGTCGTCGCCATCATCGGGGCGTACCGGACCGAGGGGTCGTGGGCGCCGGGCACGGCGTCCGCGGCGGCCCCGTCCTTCGGCTTCCACTGCTTCGCGCCGGCGGGGCTCTCGCAGAGCTCCCACTCGAAGCCGAAGAGGGTCTCGAAGAAGCTGTTGTCCCACGTGATCGGGGTGGGGGTCCACGCGCCTTCGAGGCCGCTGGTGATCGTGTCCTTGCCCTTGCCGGAGCCGAAGGTGTTCCGCCAGCCCAGACCCTGCTCCTCGAGCGGGGCGCCCTCGGGCTCGGGGCCGACGTACTCGTCGGCCCGGGCGGCGCCGTGGGTCTTGCCGAACGTGTGACCGCCGGCGATGAGGGCGACGGTCTCCTCGTCGTTCATCGCCATCCGGCGGAACGTCTCGCGGATGTCCCGGGCGGCGGCGAGGGGATCCGGGGTGCCGTTGGGCCCCTCCGGGTTCACGTAGATCAGGCCCATCTGCACGGCGCCCAGCGGACCGGAGAGCTCCCGGTCGCCGCTGTAGCGCTCGTCGCCGAGCCAGGTGTCCTCCGGTCCCCAGAAGACCTCCTCGGGCTCCCAGACGTCCTCGCGCCCGAAGCCGAAGCCGAACGTCCGGAACCCCATCGACTCCAGCGCGCAGTTGCCGGCGAAGACGAGGAGGTCGGCCCAGGAGATGCTCTGCCCGTACTTCTGCTTGACCGGCCAGAGCAGCCGGCGTGCCTTGTCCAGGTTCGCGTTGTCCGGCCAGCTGTTGAGCGGGGCGAAGCGCTGGGCGCCGTCGCCACCGCCGCCGCGGCCGTCCTCGATCCGGTACGTGCCGGCGGAGTGCCAGCTCATCCGGATGAAGAGCGGCCCGTAGTGGCCGTAGTCGGCGGGCCACCAGTCCTGGGACGTCGTCATGACCTCGAAGATGTCCCGCTTCAGCGCCTCGACGTCGAGTTTCTTGAACTCTTCCGGGTAGCTGAAGTCCTCGCCCAGCGGGTTCGCCCGGGGCGAATGCTGGTGGAGAACCTGAAGGTTCAGCTGATTCGGCCACCAGTCCTGGTTGGTCTGCGGTCGCCGGTCTGGCTTGGGGGTCGGGGAGGGGATTGCCGGGTTCTCGCTCTCGCTGCCGTGCTCAGGCACGTCGGTCCATCTCCTGTCTTGTCTCTGGTCCGGTCAACTGGCTGCCGGTGCCGCGACGCACCCGGGACAGACGCCCCAGTAGGTGACCTCGGCCTCGTCGATCGAGAAGCCCTGGTCGTCGGACGCGGTCAGGCAGGGCGCCCCACCGACGGCACAGTCGACGTCGGTGATGGCACCGCACAAGCGGCACACGAGGTGGTGGTGGTTGTCCCCGACCCGCGACTCGTAGCGGGCCACGGATCCGGCCGGCTGGATGCGCCGTACCAGACCCGCGGCCGTCAGCGCCCGCAGCACGTCGTACACGGCCTGGTGGGACACCTCGGGAAGGTCCCCGCGCACGGCACGGATGATCGAGTCGGTGTCGGCGTGCGGATGCTGGTGCACCGCGTCCAGCACCGCCAGCCGTGGCCGGGTCACGCGGAGCGCGGCGCCGCGTAGCATGCGCTCGAACTCCGCCGTCGTGGCCATGATGCGCAGTATGCTCCACTTTTCTCTTGAATGCATCAAGAAACCGGCGGCGCGTCGGGGCGGCGGGAGGCGGGTGCCTCGGTCCCGGGTCTCAGCGGGCGCCGACGATGCGCAGCGCCATCTCGGCGTACTGCTCGGCGATGTGCTCGGGGCTCCAGCCGCCCTCGTCGCGGTACCACCGGCCGAGGTCGACGCCGAGCGACATCAGCGCGGCGCCCGCCATCCGCGGGTCGGGCGTGTCGAAGACCCCGGCGGCGACGCCCCTCTCGATCAGCTGGCGGATCGCATGCTCGATGCCGTGCCGGACGGCGCGGATCTCGGCGAGGTGCTCGGGGTTGAGCGCGGTCAGCTCGTAGTTGACGACGCGGGTGCTGATGTGGTCCCGGGCGTGGACGACCACGAAGTCGTGGACCAACCGCCGTAGCGCGGTGGCCGGGTCGTCGGACGACGCGGCGGCGTCCCGCACCAACCGGAGCACGTGGTCGTGCCCTGATCGTGAGATCAGGTAGAGGAGCTCCTCCTTCGACTTGTGGTGCACGTAGAGCGCGGCCGGGCTCAGCCCTGCCGCGGCGGCGATGTCGCGGGTCGTCGTGCCGTGGAAGCCCTTCTCGGCGAACGCGGAGACGGCCGCCTCGAGCAGTCGCGCGCGGGTCGCGTCGGCGCGGGAGAGTTCGGCGGTGTCGGTCAACGCGGCCATCCTTCCTGCCCGAACCTCGCCGGGCATTGATACCACGTCGCCGGGGTCCGAGCTGTTGAAGGCGGCTGGGGCGCTGCCGCACACTCCATCAAATGTATCCTAAGCAAGCGCTTAGTAACCCCGGAGCCGTGTCGTGACCACACCTCGCAACGGAGTAGCACCGACGCCCGCAAGGCTCGCTGGACGGACCGCGATCGTCACCGGCGCGAGCCGGGGCATCGGGCTGGCCATCGCCGAGCGGCTGGTCGCCGACGGCGCCAAGGTCGTCCTCACCGCCCGCAAGCGGGAGGCGCTCGACGAGGCGGTCGCCCGGCTGGGCCCCGAGCACGCCCTCGCCGTCGCCGCCCACGCGGACGACACCGACCACCAGGCCGAGGCCGTGGCCCGCGCCGTCGACACGTTCGGCAGCGCCGACCTGCTGGTCAACAACACCGGCATCAACCCGGCGTACGGCCCGATGGTCGAACTGGACCCCGCGGCGGCCCGCAAGGTCTTCGAGGTGAACTGCCTGGCCGCCCTGTCGTGGGTGCAGCAGGCCCACCGGGTCTGGATGAAGGGGCACGGCGGCGCCGTCGTCAACGTCTCCTCGGTGGCCGGTGTCCGTCCCGCGCCGGGCATCGGGTTCTACGGCGCCACCAAGGCGATGCTCACCCACCTCACCCAACAGCTCGCCGTGGAGCTCGCCCCGGACGTCCGGGTGAACGCCGTCGCCCCGGCCGTCGTCAAGACGAGGTTCGCCACCGCCCTCTACGAGGGGCGGGAGGAACAGGTGGCGGCCGCGTACCCGCTGAAGCGGCTCGGTGTCGCCGAGGACGTCGCCGGTGCCGTCGCGTTCCTGCTGTCGGAGGACGCCGCCTGGATCACCGGTCAGCTGCTGGTGCTCGACGGTGGCCTCACCCTGACCGGAGGTGTCTGATGCCGGTACGGGACCAGGGCGTCGTCGTCACCGGCGCCGGCCACGGCATCGGCCGGGCCCTGGCCGTCCGACTCGCGGCCGAGGGAGCGCGGGTCGTGGTGAACGACCTCGACGCCGACGCGGCCGTCCAGGTGGCCGAGGAGATCGGCGGTCACGCCGCTCCGGGCGACGCCGCCGGCGAGCAGGGCGTCGCCGCGCTGGTCGAGGCGGCACGGGACCACCTCGGCGGCATCGACATGTGGTTCGGGAACGCCGGGATCGAGCGGGGCCGGGGGCTCGGGGCCGGCGAGGAGGAGTGGGCCGCCAGCCACGAGGTGAACGTGATGGCGCACGTGCGGGCCGCGCGGCTGCTGATGCCCACCTGGGTGTCGCGTGGTTCGGGCCGGTTCGTCGTGACCGCGTCCGCGGCCGGGCTGCTCACGGCGATCGGAAATCCGGCGTACTCGGTCAGCAAGCACGCCTGCGTGGCGTTCGCCGAGTGGCTGTCGGCCACGTACCGGCACCGGGGGATCGTGGTGCAGGCCATCTGCCCGCAGGGCGTGCGCACCCGGATGTTCGAGAACGCCGGGCCGCTGCAGGAGATGCTCAGCCACGACGGGGCGCTCTCCCCGGAGGACGTGGCCGAGGCGACGTGGCGGGCCCTCCACCACGACCGGTTCCTCGTCCTGCCGCATCCCCGGGTGGCCGACTACTACGTGCACCGCGCCACCGACACCGACCGGTGGCTCAACGGCATGAACCGGATCCAGCGACAGTTCGAGGACCAGGGGGTGCTGTGATGAAGGCATGGCGGGTGGCCGCGCTCGGCGAGCCCCGGGACGTGCTGCGGCTCGACGACGTGGCCGACCCGGAGCCGGGTCCCGGCCAGCTCGTGGTGAAGGTGCGGGCCTGTCCGGCGAACTTCCCGGACGTCCTCATGTGCCGCGGCGAGTACCAGGTCAAGCCGCAGCTCCCGTTCACCCCCGGCGTCGAGCTGTGCGGCGAGGTCGTCGCCCTCGGCGAGGGGGTGGACGGATTCGCCGTCGGCGACCGGGTGCTCGGCGGCGCGGCGCTGCCGTCCGGCGGGTTCGCGGAACTCGCGGTGCTGGACGCGGCGACGACGTTTCCCGCGCCCGCCGCGCTCGACGACGCCGAGGCGGCTTCGCTCTACATCGGGTACCAGACCGGCTGGTTCGGCCTGCACCGCCGGGCCGGCCTGCGCGCGGGCGAGACGCTGCTGGTCCACGCGGCGGCCGGCGGAGTCGGCAGCGCCGCCGTCCAACTCGGCAGGGCGGCCGGTGCCCGGGTGATCGGCGTCGTGGGCGGTCCGGAGAAGGCGGCGGTCGCCCGCGCGCTCGGCGCCGACGTGGTCGTGGACCGCCACGACGAGGACTTCGTCGAGGTGGTCAGGGCCGAGACCGGTGGCCGGGGCGCCGACGTCGTGTACGACCCGGTCGGTGGCGAGACCTACCAGCGGTCGACCAAGTGCGTCGCGTTCGAGGGGCGGATCCTCGTGGTCGGCTTCGCCGGGGGCCGGATCCAGTCCGCCGCACTCAACCACGCCCTGGTGAAGAACTACTCCATCGTCGGCCTGCACTGGGGCCTCTACCACCGCTACGACCCGGCGGCGGTCGGCGAATGCCATCGGGCCCTCACCGCGCTGGCCGACCAGGGCGCCGTACGGCCACTGGTCAGCGAGCGCCTCCCGCTCGCCGGCGCGGCCGAGGGGATCCAGCGGCTCGCCGACGGCGTCACCGTCGGCCGGGTGGTGTACGTCTCGTGACCGTCCTTCCCTGCCACATCCCCCACCCAGTGAGGAGTTGACCCATGACCATCACCCGTACCGCCGTCGTCACCGGAGCGGCCCGTGGCATCGGTGCCGGCGTCGCGAAGCGGCTCGCGCGGGACGGCTTCGCCGTCGCCGTGGTGGACCTGGACGAAGCGGCGTGCAAGCCGGTCGTCGAGCAGATCGAGGCCGGCGGCGGCCGGGCCCTGGCCGTCGGCGCCGACGTCGCCGACGAGCAGGCCGTGGGGGCGGCCGTGGACCGGATCGCCGAGGAGTTGGGGGAGCCCGCCGTCCTGGTCAACAACGCCGGCATCACCCGGGACGATCTGCTGTTCAAGATGACCGCCGACGACTGGGACGCGGTCATGAACGTGCACCTGCGTGGCTCGTTCCTCGTCACCCGCGCCGTCCAGGGCTACCTGACCAGGGCCGGCTGGGGGCGGATCGTCAACCTGTCCAGCACGTCCGCGCTGGGCAACCGCGGGCAGGCCAACTACGCGGCCGCCAAGGCCGGGCTGCAGGGCTTCACCAAGACCCTCGCCCTGGAACTCGGGAAGTTCGGTGTCACCGTCAACGCGATCGCCCCCGGCTTCATCGAGACGGAGATGACCGCCGCGACCGCGGCGCGGCTCGGCGTGCCGTTCGACGACTTCAAGAAGGGCGCCGCGGCGCAGATCCCGGTCGCCCGCACCGGCACGCCCGAGGACATCGCGCACGCCGTGTCGTTCTTCGTCAGCGAGGGCGCGGGTTTCGTCTCCGGTCAGGTGCTGTACGTCGCCGGCGGGCCGAAGGCCTGAGCGGGAGGGAGTGACGATGAAGGTCTTCCAGGGCATCGAGGAACTCGAGCGGGCCGTCGGCACGCACCTCGGCTACTCCGCCTGGCACACCGTCAGCCAGCAGCAGATCGACGCCTTCGCCGAGGCGACCGGTGACCACCAGTGGATCCACGTCGACCCCGTCAGGGCGGCCCGCAGCCCGTTCGGCGGCACCATCGCCCACGGCTACCTCACCCTGTCGCTGGTGCCGATGCTGGTCTGGCAGGTGTACAAGGTCGAAGGGGTGAGCATGGGTGTCAACTACGGCGCCAACAAGCTCCGCTTCCCCGCTCCGGTCCCCGTCGACTCGACGGTGCGTGCCGGAGTCGAACTGCTGTCGCTGGTGCCCGGCGGCGGCGGTTACCAGCTGACCGCGAAGGTGACGGTCGAGCTGGCCGGCGCCGACAAGCCCGCCTGCGTGGTCGAGACCGTCAGCATCCTGGTCCCGTGACCCGTACCCCACCACAGGAACCACCGGGCCTGGACCTGGCCCGGCTCGCGGACTGGTTCGCCGCGTCGGTGCCCGGGGCGGGCGGCGGTCTGACCGCGCGGCTGATCGCCGGTGGGAAGTCCAACCTCACCTACGAGGTCGGGGACGGACGGACGACCTGGATCGTCCGGCGGCCGCCACTGGGTCACGTGCTGTCCACGGCGCACGACATGGCCCGCGAGTACCGGGTCATGTCGGCGCTGCGGGCCACCGACGTGCCGGTGCCGGCGACCTACGGGCTCTGCTCGGACGTCGACGTGCTGGGTGCGCCGTTCTACGTGATGCAACGGGTCGCCGGTACGGCGTACCGGCACGCTGCCGAACTGGAACGGCTCGGCGCGGAACGCACCCGGGTGGTCTCGACCCGGCTCGTCGACACCCTCGCCGCCCTGCACGCGGTCGACCCGGCGGCCGTGGGGCTGGCCGACTTCGGCCGGCCGGAGGGCTTCCTCGCCCGGCAGGTGAGCCGCTGGAGGAGACAGCTCGACGCGTCGTACTGCCGCGACCTGCCGGCCGCCGACGAGCTGCACGCCCGCCTGACGTCCGCCGTGCCGAGCGCGTCGGCGCCGGGCATCGTCCACGGCGACTACCGCCTCGACAACGTCCTCACCGACGATCACGACCGGATCGCCGCGGTCATCGACTGGGAGATGGCCACCCTCGGCGACCCGTTGACCGACCTGGCCCTGCTGGTGCTCTACCAGCGGGTCGGCCGACTCGTCGGCGAGGCGATGGCCGACGCCTCCTCCGCGCCCGGCTTCCTCACCGAAAACGAGATACTCGACCGGTACGCCACCCGCAGCACCGCCCCCCTCCCACCTCTCGGCTTCCACCTCGGCCTGGCGGCCTTCAAGCTCGCCGCGATCTGCGAGGGCATCCACTACCGCCACCTGCGCGGGCAGACCGTCGGCACCGGCTTCGAGCGCCTCGGCGAGGTCACCGAGGTACTGCTCGACGCCGGCCTGACCTACCTGAAGGAGCACTGATGGACTTCAACCTGGACCCCAGGACCGAAGGGCTGCGCGACAACCTCCTGGACTTCATGGCCAGCCACATCCGCCCCGCCGAGCCGATCTTCCGTGAACAGCTCGGGCAGCTCGACGACCGGTGGGCCTGGGATACGGTGCCGGTGCTCGCGGAGCTGCGCGCCGCCGCGAGGGAGCGCGGGCTGTGGAACCTCTTCCTGCCGGGTGAGCACGGGGCCGGGCTGACCAACCTGCAGTACGCCCCGCTGGCGGAGATCACCGGGCGTAGCCCGCTCGGGCCCGCCGCCCTCAACTGCGCCGCACCGGACACCGGCAACATGGAGGTGCTGGCGATGTTCGGCACCGAGCAGCAGCGCAAGCAGTGGCTGGAGCCCCTGCTGAACGGTGAGATCCGGTCGTCGTTCGCGATGACCGAGCCGGACGTGGCGTCCTCGGACGCCACGAACATCTCCACCCGCATCGAGCGGGACGGCGACCAGTACGTGATCAACGGACGCAAGTGGTGGATCACCGGCGCGATGAACCCCAACGCCCGGATCTTCATCGTGATGGGCAAGACCGACCCGAGCGGCGAGCGGCATCGTCAGCAGTCCATGGTGCTGGTCCCGCGGGACACGCCCGGCCTGGAGATCAAGCGGGGCATGGCGGTACTGGGGTACGACGACCACGACCACGGCGGGCACGCCGAGCTGGAGTTCCACGACGTCCGGGTGCCGGTGGAGAACCTGATCGGTGCCGAGGGCGACGGGTTCGCGATCGCCCAGGCCCGGCTCGGCCCCGGCCGCATCCACCACTGCATGCGCTCCATCGGCCTCGCCGAGCAGGCCGTGGAGCTGATGTGTGCCCGCGCCGAGCAGCGGACCGCGTTCGGCCGGCCCCTGGCCGAGCAGGGGGTGATCCGGGAGTGGATCGCCGAGTCCCGGGTGCGGATCGAGCAGCTGCGCCTGCTCGTGCTCAAGACGGCCTGGCTGATGGACACCGTCGGCAACAAGGGTGCCCACACCGAGATCCAGGCCATCAAGATCGCCACTCCGGGGACGGTCCAGTGGATTCTCGACAAGGCCATCCAGGTGCACGGTGCCGCCGGCCTCTCGCAGGATTTCCCGCTGGCGGCCGCGTACGCCGGCATCCGCACGCTGCGCTTCGCCGACGGACCCGACGAGGTGCACAGGAACGCCCTGGCGCGCCACGAACTGCGCCGCCAGGCGGCGGCGAGGCGGAACGGCCACACCTGACCGGTGACCGTCCGCCGGCCGGTCGGCGGCGGTACGCCCGCCGACCGGCTCAGCCTGTCGGTAGGACGGGGGCGGGCTGAGCCGCGTCGGCGTCCGCCGCTGCCGGTTGCCCGTCGTCGGGCGGCTGCGGCGGTGCGATCCAGGTGACCAGCACCACCGAGATGATCATGAGGAGGAACCACGACGCGAGCTTCGCCGCCGAAACCGGATGCCAACCGCCCACCTGGCTCGGGTAGAGCCACGCGTTCGACCAGGTGGCGATGTTCTCCGCGAGCCAGATGAAGAAGGCGACGAGGAGGAAGGCCAGCAGCAGCGGCATGCGCCAGCGGAACCGGAAGATGCGGAACTGCATGACACACCGCCCGAACACCAGCGCGACGGCGGCGATGAGCAGCCATCGGATGTCGTGGAGGTAGTGGTTGGTGAAGAAGTTGGCATAGATGGCCGCCGCCACGACAGCTGTCACCCAGCGCCTCGGGTAGCGCACGAAACGCAGGTCGAACAGCCGGTTGACCCGGACCATGTAGGAGCCGACGGCGGCGTACATGAAGCCGCTGAACAGCGGCACCCCACCGAGCCGCAGCACGCCGTCCGGCTCGTAGGTCCACGAGCCGACGTGGGTCTTGAACAGTTCCATCACCGTGCCGACGACGTGGAACAGAACCACCACCCGCAGTTCGCGCAGGGTCTCCAGGCGTCCGGCCACCATGGCGACCTGGATGGCGACCGCGGCGAGAGTGAGGACGTCGTTGCGGGCCAGTGCCGCGTCGTCCGGGTACCACAGGTGCGCCGCGAGGATGACCGCCAGCATCGCCGCACCGAACACGCACGCCCAGGCCTGCTTCAGCCCGAAGACGGCGAACTCGGTCAGCCAGCCGGCCGGCCCGTTCCGGGGCAGCCGCGCCAGGATCGCGCGGAAGCGGGCATCGATGGCGCGTTCGGCCCTGGTCAGGCTGGCCGGTCCGGACGGGGTAGACATCGCCCCCGACGCTATCGTCCCGGCAGCTCAGGCGGGGCCGCCGGGGTGCCGTCGCGGCGACCGGTCAGCCGCGGCCTGGCGGCCGGTCCCCCGCCCCGCCCCCGAGAGAAACGGAGCGCGCACGACACCGGAGACGATCAGCAGTCCACAACCAGGCGTCAGACCCCTACGCCGGACCCCGACCACGGGCACACGCCACCCCGGCACCAACCACCGTGGACGGCGGCACGAGCAGACCGCGACCTCACTCCGGCGGCGAGATGGGCGCACCCCGAAACCAACGCAGCCGCCAGGACGCCAGCCGACACGCCCGAACCGCGACCCATCCTAACTGAGACGGCCAACACCAGCCGAAGCACCAACGACACCCGTCCGGTCGATCCACGGCCGGGCTTTGAGGTGCTGCCGCGCCGGCAAGCCGGCTTGCCCCCCGAATACCGTGGCGGAGCAGGGCGAACGAAACCAGCAAGCCCGCCGGCCCGCCGGTCATCCTCGGTCCGGCACCTTCGGTCGTCACCCCTCCCCGGTACCGCCGCGCCGCGCGCACGGATCCTTCTACCTACTAAAGCAAGCCCGCGCGCACCCGAACGAGTGACCAGTCCCAACACCAGCGGGACAACCAAGACCGATCGATAGAGTCACGAGCGTTGGAGCGGCGGGCACGGGTCGGGGGCTACATGCCACGCCCGCCGCTCCCGCAACCCCCCGAGGGGACCCAGCCCGGCAGGCCCGTCCTTCCTGCCGCCCGCGCGGGACGTGGTGACGGGCGACGAGCACTCCGGGACCGCCGCCCACGGCAGCGGGTCAGCCGTCGCCCGTCGCCAACTCACCGTTCCCGGTACAACTCCTCAAGGGCGGCGCGGATGGCTGGCACCGCTTCGGCGGGGTGATGGTCGGAGGGCAGGTGCTTGATTGCCGCATAGACCGTTTCATCGATGTCTTTGACGGTGAGATCGTCGGGTAGGCGTTGGAACCAGCGATAGCCGGTCGGCCGCTCAGGCAGTCCCACATCGCGCAGATAGGAGTTCGCGGCATCGTCGATGATTGCTTGATCATCCGCCGTTCGCGGCACAAAGAACGTGTGATCTCCGGTGCTGTCGCTGACCTGTACCTCGACTTGATGTTGTCGCGTCTCGGGGCACAGAGACAGGGTGGCCGGGTCGGCGAGGTAGCCGAGCATGGCATCCCAGCCGGACTCGCTCAACTCCCAGTACCTGCCATCAGGAGTGTCGATCGTGTCGCGGCGATCGGAGATGTCCGGCGGTGAACCAGGGAACGGCTGGGCCGCGTCCCAGGCGTTCGGTGCGGCGCTGGTATCGCCCATGCTGCTCCTCAGGAGGCTTCGCTACGGCACGGTCCCGGCCTCCCGGGAGAGGTCGGGACCGTGGTCAAGCGTTCGTATTCACCTGTGATGATAGGACGTCAGGGCGGACAGGATCAGAACTTGCAGGGGTCAGCGGTGGACCCGTAGCACTTGAAACGCGCCGTCTCCAAGGCGGGCAGGGTTCGGGCAGAGTAGCCGCCGGGGGTGAAGTCGGTGTTAAAGGCCGCGTAGTACGGCTTGGGGTTGACCAGGAAGTTGCCGTAGAGGGTCGGGCTGTTCCAACGCCAGTTCGTTCCACTGATGCGGCCCGGGTAGAGAGCGTGGTCGCCGCAGTTGGCGTCCGGCCAGTTGTCGATGACCTCGTAGCAGTTGATCCAGGAATCGCTGAAGGTCAGCGACGGGCCGTAGTCCCAGATCAGGGAGACGGTCCACCGGCCGCGCCGGCCCTGGAGGCTGTTGCGGATGATCACGTCGTAGCTGCCGATAACGCCGCTGCGGTCACCGTAGGTGGCGTTGCCCTTCGTCTCTCCGATGTAGCGCTGAACGTCGATGATGCGGTGACAGGTGCCGCTGCTCTCGCACCAGGTGTCGTAGTCGTCGGCGAGAACCGCAACCGGGCCGGAGGCCGGGGCGGTCGTGGCGGCGACGGGCGTGAAGGTGGTGGTGGGATTGCCCTGGGCGTCACGGCGGGTGCTGGTAAGGCCAGCGCTCGTGCAGATCCACTCCGGCGACTTCTGCTGCATGGCGAGCGCGATGCACGGCGCGAGAACCTTCTGAGCGCCGTCGTAGGTGTTCTTCTCGCCCTGGCCTGCCGCCGCCGGGGCTTCCAGGACCGTGATGCCGAATACGACGGCGAGAAGACCGGCGACGATTGCGCCGCCCCTTCTGAGACTGCGGATGTTCACGCTTTCCCCTCTCACACAACTATCGATGGTTGCAGATGCGAGAATCATTGCCGCATGCGGAAGGGTCAATCAACGCTCTGTCGCCTTGCTGACATTAATCGGAGTTTGTCGATTGCGGCAGGATGGAATGGCCGCACGGCGTCATTAATTCCGGCGGCGACAACGCTTGTGCATAATGGTTTAGTTCGCGCGACCTCTCTCCGGGTGGCGTGACTTCGGCCAACCCTAAAATCGATCAAACAACTCTTCGTCGCCTAGTGCGTCAGCGCGCAGCTTGGCCAGATCGTCCGCCGCATCACCCAGCAGCCCAGCCAGGTACACGAACAGGCTCACCCGATTCCGCTCGTACTCTGCCAGCAGCGCAATCTTCGCGTCTCCACAGGGCCACAGGTGGCCGCAGGCTCGACATAGCCAGATCGGCCGAATCGGCGTGTGCGGCCGGCGTGTCACGACGACCACCCCGACTCCGCCAACAGACGGTGCAACTCCCGACAGGCACACCCGGGGATCGGCTGGGCAAGGAGCTGCCGAATCTGCGCCTCCTTTTCCTGCTCCCTCAGCCGGCGCGCCAACGCATCCGTACGGCCCCACGCCGCCAGCAACGCACCCTCACACCCCAACGCCACATCACCGGCCATCCAGAACTCACGGGGCGCGAACTGGCACCCCACCTCCACATTGGCGATGGAGCTGCGCGACCAACGCACCAGGACCGCCAACCGGTCCTGAATCACACGCGCCGACCTCCGCGACTCCGCCAGGACACGCCCCAACATGCGACGAGACTCAGCAACCAGCTCAGGCGTCACCGAGTCCAGCGGGCTGGGAGCCGCAAGCGCCGCCAGGACGGAAGCGGTCACCACCCGCCTCCGCTCGCCTCAGGCGTACCAGCCTGCGGCCCATCCGGCGCACACTCCGCAGCGGTGCGCGCCGGCAGGCGTGACGATGCGTCCGCGACGGTCATCTACTTCGCCGCCAGCAACGCCGGAACAACGACACGACGCGCGCCGATCAACTGTGGCCGCGTTGCTCCGGGCACCCGCTTCGGCAGCCGTAGTGCGACGCTGAATACCTGCATGGCTCGACACTGCGTGCCGCTCAAGCGCGTCCTGCGCGGCGTCGATCTGCCCGCCGCCTGGATAGGTCGTCACCTTCTCACCACCTTTCGAGCTGGGTCGCGCACGCCGCGCGGGTCGGAGGGCCTGCGATCCCGCAACACACGCGCGGCGTGCCGACCGTTCACCCGCCCGCACGGAGCCAGCAGTCGCGTACGAACGGGAAGCTAAAGCGTTGTAACTGGCCGATCGCTTATCGTTAGCGACACGATCCCGAGACCCAGCGTCGGGCGACATGACGAAGGACGGATGTCGATATGCGTCCCATGCATGAACGCCACCGGTACTCGGATGGGATCTTGGAGTCGTACTGCCTACCATCAAGGTCCGGCTGCCACACAAGGACGCCACGATGACAGCGACCCACCAGACGCGGTACTGCCGCTGCGGCGCGCGTCTTGCCCGCGACAACACCAGCGGGCGCTGCTCGCCGTGCTCCTCCTACAGGCGGCAGCACCCCGAGGCCGCGCCCGAGGTGCCGGACGATTTCTGGGATGAGGTCGTACTCAGTGATGCCTTACGAAGCCGGCACATGGGCCGGATCATCCGAGCGTGGCGAACGCATCCCTACCACGGCCGGCATCCCATATCGCAGGATCAAGCCGCTTCCTGGGTGGGCATGAGCCAGGCTCAGCTAAGCCGGATTGAGAATGGTCCTCCCATGGTCCACCTTGATCGTCTGGTGGAATGGGCTGCTGCGCTGCGCGTACCGGCCGCCCGGTTGTGGTTCGCCATGCCGGCCGATATCAGTAAGCCGGACGAGAAAGAGAACAAAGTGAACCGGCGTCAGTTCTTCACGTCGACGGCAGTTGCGGCCACAAGCGGATTTCTATACGACCAGTCAACACCAGAGTTGTTCATTGGTGATCGCGAAGCCGTCGAGTGGTTCGCATGGCACCTCTGGCAGCACCGAAAGGATGAACTAGATCCTTCACACATTCCGCGGCCGATTGCTCTGCGCCTGGGCAGGCATCCGCATATCATGCGAACCACCGATGGAACATTCCGCTTCACAGACCCCGCACTGACAGACGTCCTGGTTGCCCACCGAGTATTCGGCGACATTGCGCAGGGCAGCGGAAACCTCCTCGCAACCGCGCAGACCAGCCACGCTACCGATCTGACCATCAGCGCACTGGCAGCCGACAACGAAGGGGCGCGACGAGGACTTGCGGCATGGATGCGCGGAGGCGCCACAGCGGTCCTAAGAGTCAACTCTGCCGGAATACTCGCCAAGGTCGGAACGTCAGAGCTAGGCGATGCAGCAATATGTGCGATCCGCAGTGACCAAGACGCCCGACACCTCTACCTCACCGCCGTCGCCAGCCGAGTTCTGGAGCTGCCCTGGGAGCGAGCAGCACACCTAGCCACTGGGACAGAAACGCAAGCGACCACGTGGACGCCCGGCGCGAGCGATGGCATGGAAGGGCGGGCATCGCGCCGCTTGGCGGTCGAGCTTGCGAATACCCGTGACGCCTCCGCCCGGTGGTGCAGCGCTGTACTGCTCGCCAATTGCTTTGACATCGAGGACGCCAGCGCTCGATCCGCGCTTATGTCCGCCGTTGAGGTAGAAACATGCCGCGAGAACCTGCGAGCGTACGCGGCAGTCTTGGCTGGCGTAACCCCCCTAGAGATTGGATAAGCGGATGAAACTGTTGAGCATCAAGCCCGGCCAAGAGGTAATCGAAACGCTCACGCGGCGAGCCGCAGAAGAAGGAATAGTGAACGGCGCTATCGTCTCTCTCATCGGTGCCGTCGATGAATGCGCGATCAGCAACATGCCCGCAACCGACGCCAGTACGGACATCGTCAGCGAGTATCGGCAACCGCTTGAGCTTAGCGGCACCGGAGAAATCCGTGACGGCAAAATCCATGTGCATGTGGTCCTCGGCCGAGAAGGCGACGCCGCACTTGCCGGCCACCTGCACTGGGCACGCGTCGAAACGTTCTTCGTCCACGCCTACACCCTTGCGATGCACGAGGAGTGACCAGCGCTTGACTGACCACTTGGTGGTCTATGTGAGTCCGAGTGAGCCCCCATCTGAGCCAGGACGCCACCGAACAGATCGACATTGACTCAGACTGAACACCACGGCGAGGGGTGCCTACCAGCATTGATAGGCACCCCTCAACGCGTACACGGACCAGCGATCACGCAGGAAATCCAACTCATAATCCCAGTACGGCCCGTCCGCCCACCACGGGCAGCCGCAGTTCGCTGTCGTGCGGGGTCACGCGCAGCCTCGTGCCGCCCAGCGGCAGCAGGGTGTACTCCTGGTCGGTGGAGAAGACGACCAGGCCGATCCGGTGGCCCGCCGGGAAGACGTGGTCCTTCGGCTCCAGGGTCCACCGGAAGTCGTACCGCTTGCCCTGCCTCAGCGGCTCGGTGCGGGCCGGGCCCTTGCGGTTCTGCGGGTCCATCCAGCCCCGGGTGACCACGGTCGGCGCGGTTGTGCCGCCGGCCGGACCGTAGTCGACGAGGTACGCGGTGAGGTTCGCGTCCGGCTTGTTGTCGATCGCCATCCGCAGCCGCATCTCCGGACGCCCCGAGATGCGGACGTCGCGGGTCAGCACGGGCGAGCGGTAGGCGAGCCGGTTGGGGCTCGCCGTGTCCGGGGCGGCCACCAGGGCGTCCGGGTGGATGGTCCGGCCCTCGTCGACGAAGCTCTGCTCGACCGTCGACCTCGGCGGCCGGCGCGTGCCGAGCGTGCCGGGGGCCGTCGCGTCGGTCGCGGCCAGCTTCAGCGCGACGTCCCGGGCGCCGGGGTCGGGCCAGTCCGCGTACGTGGTGTACGCCCGGTCCTCGCGCTGGAGCACCGCGGTCGGCTCGTCCATGACCCCGTTGGGTACGTTCCACAGCCAGTGGTCGAACCAGCGGTTCTCGGTCTGCTTGTACGTCCAGGTGCGGCCGTCGGGCAGGGTCACCGACGCGGTGCTGCCCGGGCCGCCGTGCCCACCCTGGTGCAGCCAGATCCTGCGGGGCACGTCCCGCCTGGCGAGCTCGTCCCACCAGCCGGCGAAGTGCTCGGTCTTCACGTTCCAGTCGTTGAGGCCGTGCACGACGAAGACGCTCGCCCGGACGTGCCGGGCGTCGAGGTGGTCGCGATCCCGCCAGAACGCCGTGTAGTCGCCGGTGACCCGGTCCTGCTCCGCCGTCAACCGGGCGATCTCGTCGGCGCAGGGGCCCTCGGCCCGCGCCCGGCCGGCGGTGAACCGGGCCAACACGTCGGTGTCCTCGCCCTGGAACGTCCCCGGCGCGACCACGAGGCCGTTGGCCCGGTAGTAGTCGTACCAGCTGCTGATCGCGGCGACCGGCACGATGGTCCGGAGCCCCGGGACACCGGTGGTGGCCACCTGGTTCGGCAGCGTGCCGTTGTAGGAGACGCCGGTCATGCCGACGGCGCCCGTGGTCCAGCCGGCGGTGACCGGTGCGCCGGTCGCGTCGTACCCCTTCGCCCGCCCGTTGAGCCAGTCGACGACCGCCCGGGTGCCGAGCGTCTCAGCCTGGTCGCCGCTGGTCGGGCAGCCGTCCGAGTCGCCGGTGCCGACGCTCTGGCCGAGCACCACGGCGTACCCGCGCGGCACGTAGTAGTCGTCCAGCGAGCCGGGCAGGTTGGCCCTGGCCACCGCGCGTTGGGCGTTTGGGTCGATCGCCCGCAGCCCCGAGCGGCGGGCCAGGCCGTTCTGCGGCAGGTCGTCCACCAGCACGCTCGGGTACGGCACGTCGGCCCAGACGCCCTTGCGGTACGGGCTGTGCTCGAAGATGACCGGCACCTTGAAGCCCTGGGTGGCGGTCTCCCGGGGCCGGGAGATGTCGATCGCCACCCGGTCCGGCCGGCCGTCGTGGTCGGTGTCCACCGGGGTCTCCACGTAGACCCGCTCCTCGATCGCGTCGGCGAGGGAGAACACCGGTTGGGTCAGGCCGTCCCGGACCACGATGCCGGGTGCGGCTGCCGCCGCCGGCTCGGCCGTCGCCGCAGCCGGGCTGCCGCTCAGGACCAGCGCGCCGGACACGCCGACCCCGATCAGTGCCAGCTGAGGGCGTCGACGCACGCGCGTCTCCCTTCGGTCGGGCTGGTGGCCGGAGCCGGCCAGAGGCGGACGGACATCGACAAACCTACATGCTAGGGCCTGTGCCGAAGCCCTCGGTCGAGCCGAGGCGGAGTTCAGGCGGGCGAGCGGGTTTAGTTTCCGGTCTGCCGGGTCAGTCGTTAGCCGGTGGGCAGTCGTCAGTCGCTCTGGAACGGTGAGGTGGTCGGGTCGTGAGCCTCTTGCGCAGGAAATCGGTCGAGCAGTCGATCCGGGACACCGAGCAGCCGGAGCACCAGCTCCGCAAGGAGCTGTCGGCACTGGACCTCACCGTCTTCGGCGTCGGCGTGATCATCGGTACGGGCATCTTCGTGCTCACCGGCGTGGCCGCCAACCGGTCCGCCGGACCGGCGGTGGCGCTGTCGTTCGTCCTGGCCGGTGTCGCCTGCGCGCTGGCGGCGCTGTGCTACGCGGAGTTCGCGTCCACGGTCCCGGTCGCGGGCAGCGCCTACACCTACTCGTACGCGGCGCTCGGCGAACTGGTCGCGTGGATCATCGGCTGGGACCTCATCCTCGAGTTCGTGCTGGCCGGAGCCGTGGTGGCGGTGGGCTGGTCGCAGTACCTCGCGGTGCTCCTGGAGACGCTCGGGGTGACGCTGCCCGCCGCCGTCACCGGCGGCGAGGGCGGCGTGTTCAACCTGCCCGCCACGCTCATCGTGCTGCTCCTCACCGCGGTCCTGGTCGCCGGCATCAAGATCTCGTCCCGGGTGAACGCCGTGGTGGTCGCCATCAAGGTGGCGGTGGTGCTCTTCGTGATCGCCGCCGGGCTGTTCTTCCTGAAGGGCGACAACTACGTGCCGTTCGTCCCGCCGGCCCAGCCGGCGGCGGGCGGAACCGGCGCCGAGGCAACCCTGCTGGAGGCCATCTTCGGGCAGGCGCCGGCCAACTTCGGCGTCAGCGGCATCTTCGCCGCGGCGGCACTCGTGTTCTTCGCGTTCATCGGCTTCGACATCGTGGCCACCGCGGCGGAGGAGACCCGGGTGCCGCAGCGTGACCTGCCCCGCGGAATCCTCGGTTCGCTGGCGATCTGCACCGCGCTCTACGTCGCCGTCTCGCTGGTGGTGGTGGGCATGCAGAACTACGCCGAGCTGGACACGGCGGCACCGCTGGCCGCGGCGTTCCAGGCGGTCGGCCAGCCCTTCTTCGCCAACCTGATCACCTTGGGCGCTCTCGCCGGACTGACCACCGTGGTCATGATCCTTATGCTGGGTCAGAGCCGGGTCGCGTTCGCCATGAGCCGGGACGGGTTGCTGCCGCGCTGGTTGAGCCGGGTGCATCCGCGCTACGGCACCCCGCACCGCATCACCGTCATCGTGGGCCTCCTGGTGGCCGTGCTCGCCGGGTTCGTCCCGCTGGAGGAACTCGCCGAGCTGGTCAACATCGGCACCCTGTTCGCGTTCGTTCTCGTCGCCGCGGCGGTCATCCTGCTGCGCCGTACCCGCCCGGACCTGCCGCGCGGCTTCCGCGTGCCCTGGGGGCCGGTGATACCGGTCCTCGCGATCGTCGCCTGCGTCGTGCTGATGCTGTTCCTCACCGTGGAGACCTGGCTGCGCTTCGTCGCCTGGATGGTCCTGGGACTGTTCGTCTACTTCCTGTACAGCCGCCGCAACAGCCGGCTCGCCCGCGGTGCGCAGGACGGCCCGCCGATGCCCGGCCGGCCGGACCTCGACACGGGGTTCGGCTCCGCGTCACCCCCGCCGCGGTAGGCCGGCCGCAGCCATCGACACCGCACGACCGCGCATTCCCGGACCTTCACCGACCGTGCTGTGATGGTGACTCTCCCTGGATCGGAAGGGTGTGCCGCACATGGATGATCTGAAGGTCGTGTCGCAGGACGAGTGGCTGGCCGTCCGCACGGAGCTGCTCGACCGGGAGAAGCACCTCACCCGGCTGCGGGACGAGGTGACCGCGCTGCGCCGCCGGATGCCGGCCGTCGTCGTCGAGAAGGACTACCGGTTCGCGGGACCGGACGGGCCGGTACGGCTCCGCGACATGTTCGAGGGACGACGGCAGCTCGTCGTCTACCACTTCATGTTCGACCCGAGCTGGAGCGAGGGGTGCACGAGCTGCTCGTTCCTGGTCGACAACCTGGGCCACCTCGCGCACCTGCACGCCGGTGACACCACGTTCGTCGCCGTCTCCCGCGCGCCGCTGTCGTCCATCGCTGCGTTCAAGGCCCGCATGGGCTGGACCTTCCCCTGGTACTCGTCCCACGGCAGCGACTTCAACTACGACTTCCACGTCACCCTCGACGAGGCGGTGGCGCCGGTGGCGTACAACTACAAGGACCGCGCGACCCTGGAGCGGGAGGGGCTGGCGCACCACCTGCACGGCGAGGCGCACGGGCTGAGCGTCTTCGTCGCCGACGCGGACGACCGGGTCCTGCACACCTACTCGACGTACGGCCGTGGTCTCGACGCGGTGCTCACCACCTACCACTACCTGGACCTGACCCCGCTGGGCCGGCAGCGGTACGTCAACGAGTTCCTCCACCACGACCGGTACGAGGGGGTCACCGCGGACGCCGGGCACTGCCACTGACGGCACGCCGGCCCGGCCCGGCCAACCGGCCGGGCCGGGGCCGCCGGCCCGGGCCGGCGTCGCGGAGTGCGCACATCACGAGGTGACGGTCGCGCCGCCCCGGTGTGACGATCCGGGGGTCGTTCGCCTACCGCGATCAGGAGGCCACCGCCATGAGTACCGGCTTGTCGATCGTGCTGTTCCCCGTCGCCCTGGGCATCGTCATGCTCGGTCTCGGGCTCACCCTCACCGTGGACGACTTCCGCCGCGTCGTGACCTACCCCCGGGCCGTCCTCGTCTCCCTGGTCTGCCAGATGCTGGTCCTGCCGGTCATCTGCCTGGGCCTGGTGGTCGCCGCCGGTCTGCGCGCGGAGCTGGCGGTCGGGATGATGCTGCTCGCCGCCTCGCCCGGCGGCAGCACGGCCAGCCTCTACAGTCACCTGTTCAAGGGCAACGTCGCGCTCAACGTCACCCTGACCGCCGTCAACTCGGTGCTCGCGCTGTTCACCCTGCCCCTGATCGTCAACCTGTCCGTGGCCGCGTTCATCGGCTCGGACAGCTCGATCGGCCTCCAGTTCGACAAGGTTCTCCAGGTGTTCGCGCTGGTCCTCATCCCGATCTCGATCGGGATGGCCGTCCGCCGGCACCGTCCCGACTTCGCCGCGCGCATGCAGCGCCCCGTGAAGATCCTCTCCATCGTGGTCCTCGTCGTGGTGCTCACCGGCGCGGTGATCGGCATCAAGGACGAGCTCGCCGCCACCGTCGGCGCCGTCGGCCTCGTCGCCCTGCTGTTCAACCTGGTCAGCCTGGCCATCGGGTACGCGGCGCCGCGCCTGTCCGGCGTCGGGCACCGGGAAGCCGTCGCGTCCTCGTTCGAGATCGGCATCCACAACGCGACCCTGGCCATCACGATCGCGCTGAGCCCGGCCCTGCTCGGCAACAACGACATCGCCATGCCGCCGGCCATCTACGGCACCGTGATGTTCTTCACCGCCGCCGTCTTCGGATTCGTCGCCGCCCGCCGTCCCCACGCCGACGCCACCCACCGGCAACGGACCACGGCGGCGTGATCCAGCCGGCAACCGGTCCCGCCGCCTCGCGGTGGAGCCGGCCGGCACGGTACGTCCCGGCGGTCCCACGAAGGGCAGGATGGACGTGTGGACATCGAGCCAATCGACTGCGCGCCCGAGCAGGCGTTTCCGCGAGCGATCCTCCGGCAGCGCTGGGAGGATCTCACCTTCCTGCACTGGGCGGTCGCACCGGATCTGGTGGCACCCCTGCTGCCGCCCGGCACCCGACCGGACACGGTGGACGGTTCGACCTACGTCGGTCTGATCGGCTTCCGCATGGTGGGGCTGGGCCTGGGCCGAGGGCCGGGGGTGCCGTACTTCGGCACCTTCTGGGAGACCAACGTGCGGCTGTACTCGGTCGACGACACCGGCCGGCGTGCCGTGGTGTTCCGCTCGCTCGACGCGTCCCGGTTGGTTCCGGTGCTGGTCGCCCGGGCGACACTGCGGCTGCCGTACCTCTGGTCGGCGATGCGCCTAACCCGCGACGGTGACCGTCTCACGTACCGGCTCCGGCGCCGCTGGCCCGGTCCGGCTGGCACGACGAGCCGGATGGCGGTCCGGGTGGGCGAGCGGGTCGTCGACCCGACCCCGCTGGAGCACTTCGTCACCGCCCGGTGGGGTCTGCACACCCGGGCGTGGGGCCGCACCCTGCACCTGCCGAACTGGCACCCCCGCTGGCCGTTGCACCGGGCCGAGCTGCTGCATCTGGACGACGAGCTGGTCACCGCCGCCGGGCTTCCGCCGCCGACGGCGCATCCGGTCAGCGTGCTCTACTCGCCGGGTGTCCCGGTCCGGTTCGGCCCACCGGTCGGCCTGCGGAGCTGACCGTCACGGCCCCGCCGGGTCGGCGTCGGCCGTCGGCTCCGCGTGGGCGAGGAGAGCGGCCAGCTCGGCGGGGGAGTGGGGTCGGGCCCTCAGCGGTCGGCGAGGCCACAGTTGACATTGTGGCGTCGCCGACCGTAGCGTCCGGGGCGACGATGTGTGCGGAAGCCGGTGCAATTCCGGCACGGTCGCGCCACTGTGACCGCGTCCACCCCGTAGGCAAGGGGTGACGCGGAAGTCAGACCCGCCACCGTCACCGGAACCCGTTGTGGGACGCGTGATCCCGAGGAGGTTGCCCGTGTCCAGCCCGTCTTCCGCCCTGCCCCGCCCGGTCACCCCGCCCGTCGCCATTCCGTGGCGTGAGCTGCAGCCGTGGCTGCTCTTCGGCACGGTGCTGGCCCTCGTGCTGCTCTACTTCGTCGGCACCGAGCAGGGTGTCTTCCAGGTGGTCAGCGGTGCGAACGTGCACGAGTTCCTGCACGACGGCCGTCACCTGCTCGGCTTCCCCTGCCACTGACGGGCGGGTCCGAAACCATGCTGTCACCCCGCGCCCTGCTCGTCCGCGGCATGCTCGCCGGCCTCGCCGCCGGACTCCTGGCATTCGTGTTCGCCCACTTCGTCGGTGAAGGTCCGATCGACCAGGCGATCGCATTCGAGGAGGCCAACGCCGCACCGGAGCCGGCCGTGGCCGGCGAGCCGGAGGGCATCAGCCGGACGGTGCAGAGCACCGTCGGCCTGCTCACCGCGTCGCTCATCTACGCCGTCGCCCTCGGCGGGATCTTCGCGATGGTGTTCGCCGCCGCCTACGGGCGGATCGGTCGGTTCGGCCCGCGGGCGACCGCGGTGCTGGTCGCGCTCACCGGGTTCGTGGTGGTCGCGCTGGTGCCGTGGCTCAAGTACCCGGCCAACCCGCCGGCGACCGGCGACCCCGACACCATCGGTCGACGCACCTCGCTGTTCTTCCTGGTGATGGTGATCGCGCTCGCCGGGGTGGCGCTCGGCGGATACCTCGGCCGAGCGCAGGTCGCCCGGCTCGGCACCTGGAACGCGGGCCTCGTCGGAGCCGGCGCGTTCGTCCTGGTCGTCGGGCTCGCGCTGGCGCTGCTGCCCTCGATCGAGGAGGTCCCGGAAGGCTTCTCGCCGATCCTGCTCTGGAACTTCCGGCTGGCGTCGCTGGGTACCCAACTCGTCGTGTGGACGACGCTCGGCCTGGTCTTCGGCCTGCTGGCCGAGCGGGGCGCACGCCTGTCGCGGCAGCCGGTGCCCGTGGCCGCCGGCCGGTAGGTGGCAGCGCCGCCGCGACCGCCGTCCGAACCACGCGACGCCCGGCAGGCGCTGGCGGCGGCCTCCGTGCTGGGCCCCTTCTTCGCCTGGTCCCCGTGGTTCGACCGGGCGGGCTGGCGGCCACTGACCGACCTGCTCGACGGCGACGTCCTCGCCGAGCGGGTGGACGCGGCGGCCACCACGCTGCGTACGCGGTGCGATCTGCCGGCGGACGCCGTGCCGGTGCGCGTCGTCGCGTCGGTCACCTTCCTGGGCCTGGCGGCGCGGCTGGTGTCCCCGCCGCTCGGGGCGGCTGTCGTGGGTGGTGCCCTGCCGATCGCGGGCCCGGAAGACCTCTGGTGGCGTCCACCCACAGCCGGGCCCTGGCCGCTCGCGCACGGCCCGCTCGACGTGCTGCCCACCGGCGACCTGGACGATCGTTCGGTCTCGGCGGCGCTGGTCGAGACCGCGGCGCAGGGCCCGGTGCGACTGCTGCTGGACGCATTCCGAGCCCGGTTCCGACTGTCACCGCAGGTCCTGTGGGGCAACGTCGCCTCCGCCCTGGCGGGCGCTGCCGGGGTGCTCGCCGATGCCGCGCCGGCGCACGCCGAGCGGGCCGGCGCGGTCCTGGCGGGGGCGCTGGAGCTGCCGCCGCTTGCCGGCACCGGCAACCTGGTCCGGCCGGATCCGAACCGGGCCCGGTGGTTTCTGGTGCGGCGAAACTGCTGCCTCTACTACCGCATTCCGGGCGGCGGAACGTGCGGTGACTGCGTGTTGACGTCCCCGGCGCAGCGGTGGCGGCACTGGCGGTCGGTACTGGCCGGGCCGGCGAAGCCGCCGGCGTGAACCGTGGCCGTGTGCCCGGCCGGGGCGGTTCACCCGGTTGACCGCGCGGTCGTGGGCGGCGGCGCCGCGCGTTGCGCCGCCGCCACCGTCGCCGCGACGCCTGCTGCCGTCAGCGCCCTCGCCTTCCGGGCCGTCAGCGCGAGTAGTGCTCGACGACGAGCTGTTCCTGGCAGACCACCGGCACCTCCGGCCGCAGCGGCAGCCGGACCAGCCGTACGGTCAGGGCAGCGAGGTCCACCGCCAGGTAGGGCGCGGGGCGCTCCGGAGCGTGCGCGCCGGCCGCGGCGGCGAGGAATGGCGGCTTCGTGCGGCTGCCGGCCGCGACGGCGATGACGTCACCCGGGCGCAGCCGCGCCGACGGGCGGTCGACCCGGTGCCCGTTCACGGTCACGTGCCGGTGCGTCACCACCTGCCGGGCCTGGTAGATCGTCCGGGCCAGGCCGGCCCGCAGCACCAGCGCGTCCAACCGGGTCTCCAGGTCGACGATGAGCGCCTCGCCCGTCTTGCCCTCGAGCCGGGCGACCCGGGTGAACGCCCGCCGCAGTTGTCCCTCGCTGAGGTCGTACTGCGCCTTGAGCCGCTGCTTCTCCAGCAGGCGGATCTTGTAGTCGCTGGTGCTCTTGCGGGCCCGGCCGTGCTGGCCGGGTGGGAACGGGCGGCGTTCGAAGTAGCGCACGCACTTCGGGGTCAAGGGGATGCCGAGGGCGCGGGATCGCTTGACCTTGGGGCGGGACTGGTTCACGCTTCACCTCTCTACTAAGGTTAGCCTAACCTAATAGGAGGTGGCAGGTTGAGCAACACTGACCCCGACGCTCCCGCGCGGCGGCTGCGTTCGATCCTCGCCGGGGCCTCGTCGCTGGCGCTGCGGACGCCCGGGCACCGGGCGGATCTCGTCGGCCGGCACTGCCTGGACGGGAGCGGCCGGGTCCGGATCGACCTGCCGGTCGACAGCCGGCTGGCCGCCGACATCGCCCAGCAGCGCGAGGTCGTGGCGATCGTCGAGGTCACCGACCTGGCGCCGACCCCGGTCCGGGAGCGGGTCCGGGGCCGCGCAACGCTCAGCGGCTGGCTCACCCCGGCCGCCGTCCGGGACACCGGGGACGGCCAGGACCTGACGGTGGTGCTCGACCTCGCCGCCGCCGAGCTCAGCGTCGGCGGGGCCGCCACGACGGTCGACCCCGCCGAGTTCGCCGCCGCCGAACCGGACCCGCTCGCCGCCGACGAGGCGGAGCTGCTCTGCCACCTCGACAGCCACCACCCCCGGACGATCGAACAGCTCTGCTCCCTGGTCGACACGCCACCGGCACGGCGTGCGGCGGGTCGTCCCGGTCCGCCTCGACCGTCACGGCCTCGTGCTCCGGCTGGAGCGCGCGAGCAGCCACCGCGACGTCCGGCTCGGATTCGCCCCCGCGCTGCGCCACCCGGACGAGCTCGGCGGGCGCATCGCCGCGCTGCTCGACCACGGCTGCCATCGCCGCCTCCGGACGCGACCGAGCTGACCCGACCGGCGGCCCGGTCATGGCCGGTACGGTCGGGCCGCCCACTCGGCGGCCACCCGGTGCGGGTCGCCGGTCCGGAACTCCGGCGGCTCGTGCAGCAGGAAGTCCCGGTGGCTGATGTTCCAGGCGTACGCCCCGGCCATGGCGAAGACCAGCACGTCCCCCACACCGATCGGCCCCGCCGTGGCCGACCGGGACAGGACGTCCCGGGGGGTGCAGAGCTGCCCGACCACGGTGACCGGCCCGCCGTCGGTGCGGGGGCCGTCGGCGTCCCGCCGACGGTGCACCGTGAACGGTTGCGGATGCCCCTTCGCCGCGGGCGTGCGCAGGTGGTGCGTGCCGCCCTCCACCACCACGAACCACTCGCCGCGCGAGCGCTTCACATCGACCACCTCGGCGAGGTACGCCCCGCAGTAGGCGGTCACCGACCGCCCCGGCTCGACGCGCAGCCGCAGCCGCGGGTGTGCGTCGAGGACGTCCGCCAGCGCCCGGCCGTAGCCCACCCAGTCGAACCGTGCCGCCGGGTCGGCGTAGTCGACGGCCATGCCGCCGCCCACGTCGACCTCCGTGGCCCCCACCTCGGCGACCGACCAGCGGACCACGGCGGCGGCGACCGCCCCGGCGAGCGCGGCGTCCAGCCCGCTGGCCAGGTGGGCGTGGACGCCCCGCACCTCGACGCCGGTGGGCGGACGGCGGACGCACTCCACCGCGTCGGCCGGGTCCATCCCGAACGGGCTGGGCCCGCCGCCCATGACCAGGCTCGCCCCGGGGGCGGCCACCGGGAGGTTCACCCGGAGCAGCACCCGGGCGGACGTGCCCGCCGCGGCGGCCAGCGCGCCGAGGCGCCGCAGCTCGGCCGGCGACTCGACGTGGACGCGGTCCACCCCGGCGGCCAGGGCGGCGGCGAGGTCCTCGTCGGTCTTGCCGGGCCCGGCGTACGCGGCCGGCGCCCGTCCGGGCAGCACCTCGGCCATCCGCCGCAGCTCGCCGCGGCTGGCCGTCTCGAACCCGTCGACGACCGGAGCGAGGGTCCGCAGCACACCCGGGTCCGGGTTCGCCTTGACGGCGTACAGCAGCTCGACCCGGCGCGGCAGGGCGGCCCGGACGGACCGGACGTGCGCGGCCAGCCCGTCGAGGTCGTGCACGTACACCGGCCGGGTCACCGCGGTCCACCGAACGGGTTCGGCACCGGCACGAACGGCGCGGCGCGGTCGGCGTCGCGCCGCCACCGGACCAGGAGGTTCGCCTTGGCCACCAGTGGCTCGCCGCGCAGCAGCGCACGCAGTTCGGGAGGATCGCCGAGGTCGGCGGCCACCGCCTCGACCACCGCACCGACCTCCCGCCACAGCAGCGGCTCGATGCCCGGCCGCGCATCGGCGAGCGCGCCGCAGATCCCGGCCAGGTGGTTGACGAACAGGCAGTAGACGACGCGGCGGCGGGCGTCCCGGGGCCCGTACGCGGCCTGCGACGGGACGCCGGCCGGCCAGCCGGCCCACCGGCTCGTGTCCAGCTTGACCCCCTCCAGGTCGCGCAGCAGCATCCGCACCGGGCGGCGTTCGGCGTCGAGCACCGCGACCACGTTCTGCAGGTGCGCCTCGTGTACGACGCCGTGCCGGAGCCAGCTGCCCAGCACCGCCGGCACCAGCAGCCCGACGTACGCCCGCCACCAGCTCACCGGGTCCGCCACCGGGAGCGGCGTGGCGGCCAGCGCCGCCGCCAGCAACGGGGTGTCCCCCGGCTCCAGGTGAGGGCGCAGACCGGTGCGCAGGATCGTGCCGTACGCCTCGTCGGCGTCCGGAGCGTCGACCGTGCGACAGGCGGGCTCGGCGAGCAGCCCGACCCCGGGCGGCATGGGCAGGCGGGACAGCAGCTCGGTCAGGGCGACCGCTCCGGTGAGCTCGTACCGCGCGTTCTTGCGCAGGCAGTTGGTGATCCGCACGTGCAGGCTGGCCTTGACGAACACGTCGGCCTCGGGGGCGTAGAGGGTGCGGACGCTCGCCGTCGGGCGTACCGGGACGCCGGCCGGGCCCAGCCGGCGGACCCGGGGATGTGCCGGCGGAACCAGCGCCAGCTGCCAGGGATGCACGGGCAGCACCCGGTGCCCGGCCGGCGGGCGCGGGGGGTCGAGGCCCGCCAGCAGCGCATCGAACGGCCCGGCGCCCGCGACCAGGTCGTCCGGCACCGCGAGCCAGTGCAGCCGGAACGCGGAGCGAAGCTCCGGCGCGTACGCCCGCCAGCTGTCCGGGTCGCCGCTGCGCCACTTGGGGGCGGGATGGTACGGGTGGCCGAAGAGCAGCGACTGTTCGGATTCCACGTACGCGTCGACGGCGGGCTCCCCGGTGGGGGTGGGATCCCGGTCCGGCCGATCGGCCAGCAGCCGGGTCACCGCGTCCCGGCTGGCCCGCACCTGCCCGACGAACTCGTCGTTCGTCCGGCCGGTGCGGGCGGTGAGTTCCGCGGCGACCAGCCCGGCCAGCCGGCCCGCGTCCACGTCCGTCCACCGGTCGCCGTCGAGCCGCAGCTGCACCGGGCCGGCGTAGCGGTGCGCGCCGAGCGGTGACACCCGGGCGGTGGCGCAGCGCAGCGTCGCGTCGGAGTTCCGTAGCCGCAGCACCACCGCGCCCCCGCCCACGGTCACGTCGCCGTCGGGCAGGGCGATCTCGCGTACCAGGCAGCCGAGGACGGCGTGGGCGGCGGCCAGGTCGGCGCGCCGGTCGGTGTCGAGGCAGTGCCCAGGTCGCGACACCGTGTCCGTCATGGCGTCTCCCGCAGGTAGTTCGGGCCGGTACGCCGGTAGTACTTGTTGACGTCGGCGCAGCCGAGCCGCTGCTTCGGTAACAGGGTGCCGGCGGTGAGCATCGCCTTGACCGGAAGCCGGGCGGCGCGTAACACCCGCTCGGTGAAGAACCGTGCCGCCGGCCCGTCGCCCCAGCGGTCGCGGGCCGCCGCCAGCCTCGGTGCCAGCGCGGCGGCCGGCGACGGTACCGGCAGCCCGCGCGCGGCGAGGGCGAGCAGGGGTGCCGCCGCGGCCAGGTGCAGGGTGATGGTGATGAACACGTCGGCCAGCTCCTGCGGATCGCGTGCCCACATCCGCCCGTCCCGCAGCGGTGGTCCGTCGGGCCCGCGATGGCGCGGGTCCAGCCGCGCGCCGTCGTTGTCCTTGTAGAGCAGGCCGACCGTCCCGTCCGGATGCACCAGCAGGTGAATGTTCTGCGGGTGGGCCTCGAGGGCCACCCCGTACCGTAGCCAGAGGCACACGTGCCAGTCGAGCAGCAGGTCCAGGTAGGACTCCACGACTGCCACCGGTTCGCCGAGCCGTTCGAGCACGGTGCCCGCCTGCGGATCGGGCGCGGCGAGGGCCGCGACCGGCACCACCCGGACCCCGGCCAGGTCGCGCGGGAAGCGGCGGAGCAGGAAGCTGAGCCGCTCGTCGCCGCCCGCGTCACCGTAGGTGCCCTCGTCGGCGTGCCGGATCCGGCCGGCGAAGGCCGGTTCCGCGCCGGCGATCCGGTCGAGCAGCCCGGCGACCGCCGCGCCGTCGGCGAGAGTGTCGGGATGCAGGGTCCGTCGGTTCCGCGCGCCGAGGGTCGCGGTCGGCAGCGGCAGCTTCAGATGGGTGTACGGGTCCTGCGCGAGCGCCACGGTCCGCATGGAGAGGGTGGGCCGTACGGTGATCGCCGGCCGGTCGGTCGCCGGCAGCCGGTAGCGTTCCGCGGTGAGCGGGTGCACCGGCATCAGCACCCGGTCGGGCCGCCGGGCCGGCGGCCACCAGCCGGGCAGGTCGCCGGTGAGCCGCACCGCCCCGGCGCGAGCGGCGTACCAGCGCAGGGTGAAGCGGGGTGCGTGTTCGGGGGCGTAGCGGCGTAGTTCTTCGTCACCGAGCCCGTGCCGGCAGCGGTCGGTGGGGTAGACCGGATGGCCGGCGTACGCGGCGAGCACGTCGTCGAGCAGCGCCGCCGGCATGCCGGCGGGGGTTTCCGCGCGTTCGGCCGCGACGGCGGCGAGCACCCGCCGCCGGGCCCCGGCGGCGAGCCGGCGGGCCGCGAGGTCGGCCCGGCACTCGACGGTGAACGCCGCCCAGCCGGATTCGGCCTCCGGGTCGTCGGGCGGGGCGAGCAGTGCCAGGAGACCGTCCACGGTGTCCACGTCGCGGACGGTCCCATCGGCGAGGACGTGCAGCACGGGCGCGGCGCTGCGGAGGGCCTGCTGGAAACCGTCCGCGCGGACCGGGATGCGCAGCAGCCCGGCCGGGTGCCGCGCCGCCCACCAGCCGGGGCCGTCCGGTCGGCCGCGGCTGGACAGACCGAGGTGGTCCTCGCGCAGCAGGGCGTCGAGCACCCGGCGGAAAACCTGCCGTTCGCTGTCGTCGGTCATGCGACGATCGTCCACCGCAGGCCGCGTCGGAAGGCGGCCAGCGCGGTCCGGACGGTCTCCCGGTCGGGGCCGATGGCGTGCAGCGCCGCGAGGTAGTCGCGGTTGGTGCCGGTGCGGTGGGCGACCCGGCCCACCTCGCGCAGGGGCCGGCAGGCCAGCCGGACGCCGTCCCGGACGGTGTCCAGCCGGCCGGGAGCGGCGGTGAGCCGGCCGGACCGGTCGGCGCAGACGTACTCGACGCGGGCGTGCCGGGCGACCGCGGCCGGTACGGGCAGGTCGAGGGCGGTCAGCGGCTCACCGAGGTGCAGCCGGATGACGTGTTCGAACAGCGGCACGCCGAGCAGTTCGGCGAGGATCAGGTCCATCCGGTCGCCGATCAGGCGGTAGTTCACCTCGATCAGCCGCACCCGGCCGTCCTGGACGACGTACTCGGTGTGGCAGGCGCCGAAGCGTACGCCGAGCACGTCGAGCCGGGCCCGTAGCTCGACGTCGTCCCGTTCCGCCGGGGGAGACCAGTCGAGGGTCGTCTCGGTGAACGTCGGTGGCGGGCCGAGGCCGGTGTGCCACCCGCCGAGGACGGCGAGGCCGGCGGCGTCGCCGAGGGTGTCGTACGTCCGCAGCTCACCGGCCAGGTACTCCTCGACCACCAGCGCGACCTCGGGCCGGCGGCGGCGGATCCCGTCGATCCGCGCGGCCAGCTCGCCGGGGTCGGTCACCAGATAGGCGTCCTCGCTGGCGACGCCGTCGCGGGGCTTGACCACGGCGGGGAACATCGCCTCCGGCACGTCGGGTGCCGTGCCGGGGTCGACGGCGACGGCGCGGACCAGGTCGAACCCGGCGGCGGCGACAGCGCGGCGGGCCGCGGCCTTGTCCTTGCAGAGCCGGGCGGCGTCGGGGTCCTTGCCGGGCAGGCCGAGCTTGCGGGCGGCGATCGCGGTCGGTTCCTGGAGGTGGTCGCTGTTGGACAGCAGCGCCGCCGGTCGGACCGCCGCCGTGACGACGGCGGTCGCGTCGCGGACGGCGCACCGGGCTACCGGTGTGCCGGCGGGCCACTGCTCGGGCCGGTCGGTCAGCACGGTGACCGGCAGTCCGAGTGAGGCGGCCGCCGGGAGGAATCCTTCCAGGACGGCGTCGGTGGGGTTGAGCGCGGTGAGGTACAGCCGCATCCCGCCTCCGTCGACTGGCCGATCATGCTGATTAGGGCAGCCTACCCTAATGTTCCTGGTCTGCGAGCTTCTGTCGGGTGTGTCCCGGTCAGCCGTCAACCGCCGGCACGACGCCCGACGGCACGACGCCCGACGGCGCGACGGGTGGCGGCGCGACGGGTGGCGGCGCGACGGGTGGCGGCGCGACGGCGTGGTCGGGCGAGCCGGACCGCTCCGCCCGGCGCAGCAGTCCGGCGGCGACCAGGCCGCCGACCAGGACGGCGGCGGCGCCCACCGTCTGGCCGGTCTCCAGCGCGGCGGCGAAGGCGACGGTGACGGCTTCACGGTCCGCACCGGAGCCGGCGGCGGCGAGGGCCGCCGGGAACGATCCGGCGCCGACCAGCGCGGCCGGCAGCAGGGCGGTGAACCGGGCGTTCAGTACGGCGCCCAGCACGGCGATGCCGAGGCTGCTCCCGACCTCGGTCATGGTGCCGTCGACACCGGCCCCGGCGCCGGCCTTCTGTGCCGGGATGGCGCTCATCACCGCCTCGACGATCGCCGGGTTCGCCAGCGCGCAGCCCGTACCCATGACGAGCAGCCCACCGAGCAGCACCGCGTAGCCGTCGGCGGGGGCGTGGGTGACGAGCAGGAGACCGGCCGCGAGCAGCGTCATGCCGACCGCGATCGCGGCCGGCAACCCGAGCCGGCGGATCGCCACCGCGGCGGCACCGGTGACGTTGAGCAGCACGATGGACAGCGCGAACGGCGCCATCCGCAGACCCGCCTCCCAGGCGGGGTAGCCGCGGACGAACTGCAGGTGCTGGGTGAGCAGGAACAGCGCGCCGGTGGCACCGAAGGTGATCAGGACGACCCCGGAGGTCGCGCCGACGAAGCGGCGGTCCCGGAAGAAGTGCATGTCGAGCATCGGGTCGGGGACCCGCCGCTCCCAGTGAACGAAGAGCCCCAGCAGGAGCACGCCGGCGGCGCCCGCGCCGAGCACCTCGGCCGACGCCCACCCCCGCTCCGGTCCGGAGATGATCGACCAGACGACCGCGGTCAGGCCGGCGGTGGACAGCACCACCCCACCCACGTCGAGCCGTCCGCCGGCCGGATCCCGCGACTCGGGTATCAGCACCCGGCCGACGAGAAGGCAGACCAGCACGATCGGGATGTTCATCAGGAAGATGGCGCCCCAGGGCAGGTGCGCGAGCACGGCACCGCCGATCGGTGGCCCGGCCGCGAAACCCAGCGCGCTGGTGGCCGCCCAGATGCCGATCGCGCGGGACCGCTCGGCTGCGTCGAAGACCTGCATCGCGACCGCGAGGGTGGCGGTGACCAGCAGGGCGCCGCCGACACCCATGCCCGCGCGGGCGGCGATCAACTGGCTGCCGGAACCGGCGAGCCCGGCGGCGAGCGAGCCGAGGCCGAACAGGACGAGCCCGGCGAGCAGCATCCGGCGCCGCCCGTACCGGTCGGCGGCGCTGCCGGCGCTGAGCAGCAACCCGGACAGCACCAGCGCGTACGCGTTGATGATCCACTGCACGTCGGCGGTGCTGGCACCCAGCTCGGTGGTGAGCACCGGCACCGCCACGGTCAGGACCGTGTTGTCCAGCACCACGACGAGTTGGGCCAGACAGAGCACGGCCAGGATCAGCCACCGGGTGGGGGACCGGGGTGGCGCGTCGCCGGACGGGCCGGCGGCCGGTCCGCCGTGGTTGGCCGGGCCGGCCGCCGCGGCGGCCACCGGGTCGGCGCTCATCGGGTCGGCGCGAAGGGGGCGAGCGGGTTGGCCAGGGTGCCGGCGAACTGGAGCGCGGCCGACGGGTCGGCCAGGTCGACCATCTGCTGGTTGTTGCGCAGCTGGAGCCGGTTGAGGCAGGACAGCGTGAACTCCTCGGCGAACAGGTCGTGGCGGCGCAGCCGGTCGGCCAGGTGCGGGACGCTGTCGGCGTAGTCGAGCGCGCACTCGGCGACCGTCCGCCAGAAGTCCTCCTCGACGATGGTCCCGTCGGTGTCCAGGATGGCGGCGAGGTGGCGGAGGAAGCAGTCGAAGACGTCGGTGAAGATGGACAGGATCTTCTCGTCCTCCGGGATGGTGGCCCGGATCCGGCGTACCGGCTCCGGCAGGTCCGCCTCCGGGTTCATCACCACGATCTCCTCGGCGATGTCCTTGAAGACCACCCGTTCGACCGCGCCGTCGCGCAGGACGAGGATGACGTTCTCGCCGTGCGGCATGAAGGCCAGGTCGTACGCGTAGAGGCTGTGCAGCAGCGGTACCAGGTAGGCGTCCAGGTAGCGGCGCAGCCACGCCGTCGGCGCCAGCCCGGACTCGGCGACCAGCGCGGCGGCGAGCGAGCGGCCGTCCCGGTCGACGTGCAGGAGCGAGGCCATGGTGGCGAGCCGGCGGCCGGGCTCCAGGCCGGCGACCGGGCTCTCCCGCCAGAGCGCGGCCAGCATCTTCCGGTACGGGGAGTGGCGGTCGGTGGCGGCCTCGTACTGGCGGTGCCGGTAACCGACCGCGGCCCGCTCCCGAATGATCGACAGCCGGGTCCGCTTGAGTACGGGGTCGTTGTCGATCAGGTCGGCGAGCCAGTCGTTGATGGCCGGCGTCGCCTCCATGTACGCGGCGGACAGGCCGCGCATGAAGCCCATGTTCAGGACCGACAGCGCGGTCTTGACGTAGTGCCTCGTCGGCTCCGTGACGTTGAAGAACGTGCGGATCGACTGCTGGGCGAGGTACTCGTCCGGTCCCTCGCCCAGGCAGACCAGCCGGCGGCGGGCGACCTCGCCGGCGAAGGTGACCGCCAGCTTGTTCCACCACTGCCACGGGTGCACCGGGATGAGCAGGTAGTCGGCCGGGTCCAGGCCGAGGCCGGTGAGGGTACCCGCGAAGCGGTCGACCGTGTCGGCGCCCAGCTCGGCCCGCACCAGCGCGTCGTAGTCCAGGTCGGCCGCGCAGGTGAAGGTGGTGTGGTCGCGGTGGGCGGCCAGCCACAGCAGCCGGACGGGCGCCGCGGCCTCCGGGGCGTAGCGGTGGTACTCGTGCACCCCGAAACCGATGCGGCCGTTGTTGGCCACGAAGCACGGGTGCCCCTCGGTCATGCCGGTCTCCACGGCCTGGAAGTCCGCCCGGGCGAGTTCGGCGGCGCTCACCGGGGGCTTGCCGAGCTTGTACGCGGTGCCGGCGAGCGTGGAGGTGATCTCCTCCAGGTACACCGGCAGGATCGCGTCGGTGAGGCCGAGCGCGTCGCGCAGGTCGAGACAGAGGTCGACGGCGTCCAGCGGCAGCTCGTCGCCGTCGCGGTGCCGGCTGATGCTGTCGGCGTCGACCTGCCAGTGGTCGAGGGCGAGGCGCCGGGCGGCGAACCGGTACGCCACCGTGCCGTCGTCGCTGCGGACCACCCACCGCCCGGCGCCGGCCGGCTCGGGGGTGATGAGACGTTCGTGGGCGAACTCGGCGAGTGCCTTGCGCACCAGCAGCCGGTTGGCCGTGGCCCAGGCGTCGGGGGTCAGATGGTCCACGGATGCGGTGGCCTTCACGCGGGCACCCCTCCTCGGGTCGCGGCCAGGAACTGCTCGCGGGTGCAGACGCTGAGCAGGGCCTCCTTCTCGGGCTTGCGGATCGGGCCGACGACGGTGAAGCCCACGGCGGCGTTGAGCGCGTGCACCGCGGTGTTGCGGACATCGGGCTCGACGACGACCCGCCGGGTCGCCGGGTCGGCGAAGAGCCAGGCCATGACGGTCGTGATCACCGCGCGGGTGAAGCCGCTCACCGGGGTGTCGGTGGGGGCGCAGAGGAAGTGCATGCCGACGTCGCCGTCCGCGGCGTCGTACCGGCCGACGAGCTCGACCCGGGCGGGGTCGTACCGTTCGGCGAGGAAGGCGGGGGCGCCGCGCCACAGACCCAGGTACGCGTCGTGGTGCGGGTGGGCGGCGATCCTCCGGTACTCCTCGGCGACCGCCGCCACGTCGGCGTCCTGCATCAGCCAGAACGCGGCCTTGGGATGGGTGACCCAGCCGTGCAGCAGCGCCGCGTCGGCGTCGGCGTCGAGGGGGCGCAGCGCGAACTTTCCGAGCCGGTCGTCGTGCCGTGTGAACACGGTCATGACATCGCCCCCGCGGGCGCGCCGAACTCCTGGAAGGCGATGGCCTTCTCGACCGGGTAGTGCTCGCGGCCGGTCAGCTCGCGGATGATCCACGAGTTGCGGTACGGGCCCATGCCGAGGTCGGGCGACGTGATGCTGTGGGTGTGGGTGCCCGCGTTCTGGAGGAAGACGCGGCCGGTGTGGTCGATGCTGTAGTTGCGGGCGACGTCGAAGCGGCCGTGGGAGTCCCAGCGGAGCCGGTCGCGGACCGGCTCCAGGAACTCGGGGACCCGGTAGTGGTAGCCGGTGGCCAGGACCAGGCCCTCGGTGTCCAGGGTGAAGTCCCGCCCCTGCTCGACGTTGCGCAGACCCAGGTGGTACCGGCCGGTCGAGGCGTCGTGGGCGGCGCTGGTCAGCTCGGTGTTGGTCAGCAGGCGGGTCCGCACCGGGCCGTCGAGGCTGCGGGCGTAGAGCAGGTCGTAGATGTCGTTGATCAGGTCGGAGTTGATCCCCTTGAACAGGCCCTTCTGGTCGGACTCCAGCCGGTAGCGGGTCTCCTCCGGCAGGGCGTGGAAGTAGTCCACGTAGTCCGGTGAGGTCATCTCCAGGGTGAGCTTGGTGTACTCCAGCGGGAAGAACCGGGGCGACCGGGTGACCCAGTTCAGCTGGTAGCCGTACGTGTCGATGTCGGTGAGCAGGTCGTGGTAGATCTCGGCGGCGCTCTGCCCGCTGCCGACGACCGTGATGCTCCGCTTGGCCCGCAGCGCGTCCCGGCTGTCGAGGTACCGGGAGTTGTGGATCAGGTCGCCGCCGAGACCCGCGCAGGCGTCCGGGACGTACGGCGGGGTTCCGGTGCCGAGCACCAGGTGGCGGGCCCGGTAGGTGGCGGTGCCGTCGGCCGTGTCGGCGTGCACCACGTAGCGGTCGTCGGCCTCGTCGTACTCCACGGCGGTGACGGTGTGCCCGAACCGCAGGTTCGGCAGCTTCGCGGCGGCCCACCGGCAGTAGTCGTTGTACTCGGCGCGCAGGGGGAAGAAGCTCTCCCGGATGTAGAACGGGTAGAGCCGCCCGCTCTCCTTCAGGTAGTTGAGGAAGGAGTACGGCGAGGTCGGGTCGGCGAGGGTCACCAGATCGGCCATGAACGGCGTCTGCAGCCGGGTCGACTCGAGCAGCATCCCGGGATGCCAGTCGAAGCCGTCCCGGGTCTCCAGGAACACCCCGTCGAGGTCGTCGATCGGTGCGGTGAGGCAGGCCAGGCCCAGGTTGTACGGGCCCAGCCCGATGGCGATGAAGTCGTGGGTCGACATCGGGTCTCCAAGCGCGGGTGTCAGCCGACCGGGCAGGACAGCTCGGCGGCGGCCGTGGTCTGCGCGTACCAGACGGCGTGGTCGGCGATGAGGTCGAGAACGTGGACGATGTCGTCCACGCTGGTCTCGGGGTTGAGCAGGGTGAACTTCAGGTAGTGGGCACCGTCCACCTTGGTGCCGGCGACCAGGGCCGCGCCGGAGGCGGCCAGGGCGTCCCGGGCGTGCAGGTTGGCGTCGTCGACGAGGCCCGGCCCGGCCCCGGGCGGGACGTAGCGGAAGACCACGGTGCTCAACTGCGACCGGGCTGCCACTTCGAAGCGGGGATCGGCGTCCAGCAGCCGCGACGCCTCGGCCGCGAGGTCGACGACCTGGTCGAAGAGCGCCCCGATGGCGTCCGGCCCCATGATCCGCAGGGTCAGCCAGAGCTTGCACGCGTCGAAGCGGCGGGTGGTCTGGATGCTCTTGTCGACCTGGTTGGGGATGCCCTGCTCGACCGCGCGGGCCGGGTTGAGGTAGTCGGCGTGCCAGGTGGCGTGGCGCAGCACCCGGCCGTCCCGCACGAGCAGGGCGCTGGAGCTGACCGGCTGGAAGAACGACTTGTGGTAGTCGACCGTCACCGAGTCGGCCCGCTCGATGCCGTCGAGGAGGTGCCGGCGGGTGGGGGAGACCAGGAGCCCGCACCCGTACGCGGCGTCGACGTGCAGCCACACACCGGCCGCCGTGCAGATGTCGGCGATCTCCGACAGCGGGTCGATGGTGCCGAAGTCGGTGGTGCCGGCGGTGGCGACGACCGCCATCACCACCAGGTCCTCCCGCCGGCAGCGGTCGATGGTCCGGGCCAGCTCGTCGGTCCGCATCCGGCGCCCGGCGTCGGTGGGGACGGTGAGCACCGCGTCCGCGCCCAGGCCGAGCAGCTTGGCGGCCTTCTGCACGCTGAAGTGACCGGCGGCGGAGGTGATGATCCGCAGGCGGGCCAGCACCTCCGTGCGGGCCGGGCGGGCGGTGGCGCCGCCCACCACCCGCCGGTACGCCTCCTCGCGGGCCAGCAGCATCGCCTGGAGGTTCGACTGGGTGCCACCACTGGTGAACACGCCGTCGGCGGCGGCGCCGAGGCCGATCCGCCCCGTCGTCCACTCGATCAGCCGCCGCTCCATCAGCGTCGCGCCGGCACTCTGGTCCCAGGTGTCCAGTGAGGAGTTCACGGCGCTGAGGACGGCCTCGCCGAGCAGCGCCGGGATCACCACCGGGCAGTTGAGGTGTGCCAGGTAGCGCGGGTGGTGGAACCACACCGCGTCCCGCAGCCAGACGTCGTGCAGTTCGTCGAGGGCGGCGTCGGTGTCGTGCAGCGGACGGTCCAGGTCGATGCCGGCGATCAGGGGAGCCAGCGTGTCCGGCGTGACGCCGGTGAACGGCCGGTCCGCGCCGGCCACCCGGTCGGCCACCCGGTCCATGCCCTGGGTCAGCGCGCGTCGGTAGTGCGCGACCGATCCGGCGTTGAACAGGTGGGCCCGAGCGGCGGACAGGTCCGGCCCCGCCCCGGTCGGCGAGCTGTCGAGCGTGCTTCCGGTCAGGCTCATGCAGGTCCTCAGCGGTCAAAGTGGACACAGGTGCGGCGACTGGCGCCGCGCGAGATTAGGTTAGCCTAACCTAAGTTGCGATCAAGAGGGTGGGGGCGAGGTTCACGCCACAATCGCCGGGTCGCCCACCGTCGACGGCTCGCCGGGAGTCCCCGGCGCGGGAGCGGGCGGGCGGCGGAACCGCCGCTGGTGCGCGAGGCCGAGAGCGACGCCGGCCGCCACCAGCACGATGGACGCGACCGCCACCGCCGGGTAGCCGAACCCGCCGGCGGCCGCGAGACCCGCGGAGGCCGCCACGAACGAGCAGACCAGCCCGAACGACGACAGCACGGTGAAGTCGGTGCCGCCCGTCCCCGGCCGCGAATAGTCCATGTTGACCGTGTAGAGCACGACGTTGGCGATGGTGTACGCCGCCAGGAAGAAGCAGAGGGCGGCGACCGTCCCGGCCAGCGGCGCGTGACCGTTCATCAGCGGGAGCAGCAGCACCGTCGACAGCGCCAGGGCCACCCCGCCGGCCACCAGCACGCCGCCACGCCCGAACCGCGCGACCCCGACTCCCGCCAGCAGGCCGGCGACGATGGCGGGCACGCTGGTCACCACACCGGTCACCACGCCGATCCGGCCCAGCGACCAGCCGGCGTCCACCAGCGCGGGCGTGATCAGGGCGTACGCCATGCCCGCGCCGACGTAGACCAGCGGCACCACGCCGAAGGTCCACCACCGGCATCCGGGCTGGCCGAACACCGACAGCAGCGCCCGGTACGCCGTGCCGACCCCGGCCACCCGGTCGGTGCGGGCCGGCTCCCGGAACCGCCACACCACCAGCAGCCCGACCGCGGTCAGGGCGGCCAGGAGACCGACCGCCGACACCCACCCGAACCGGTCGTAGACCAGTACGCAGGCGCCGCCCCCGAGCAGGTTGCCCAGGTAGCTCGCGGCCACCTGGATGCCGTTTCCGGTGCCCCGGGCCGACTCGCTCAACAGCCGGACGGCGACCGCGTCCACCGCGATGTCCTGCGTGGCGGAGAAGAAGACGAACGCGGCGCAGATCGCGACGACCGTGCCGAGCTGCTCGGCGGGACGGGAGAACGGCAGCAGTGCCAGCAGTGCCAGCACCAGCGCCGCCTGGAGTACGAGCAGCCAGGACCGGTAGTGGCCCCGGTGCCGGGACCCGTAGCGGTCGAGGATCGGCGCCCAGAGGAACTTGACCGGCCAGATCAGGCCGACGATCTGGAGCAGCGCCAGGGTTTCCAGCGACGTGCCGCCGTCACGCAGGATGGCGGTCAAGCCGACCGTGATGAACCCGATGCCGAGGTACTGCGTGACGTACAGCGCGGTCAGGGTGCCGAGACGCCCGCTCACGTGGCTCGCCAGTAGCCGAGGGAGGTGACCTGGTGCTTGCCGACGCCCAGGGAACGCCGGATGTGCCGGGTGATGGTGCGCGTGCTGGCCGCCTCGCACGCCACCCAGTAGTGGGCCGAGTCGCTGGCGGGCAGGGCGGCGCAGACCGCGTCGACCAGGTGCTGCCCGGCCTCCCGCCGGGGCAGCCAGGTGACGTCGTGATGCGCCCGGGCGCGCGGCGCGAGTGCCTTCTCGCCCTCGTGGGCGTACTCCAGCCAGACCGTCGCGGGGATGTCGGCGCCGGCGTCGAGCAGGCTGTTCACCGCGGGCAGGGAGGCCGCGTCGCCGATCAGGTAGAGGTGCTCGGGCGCCGGCTCCGGCAGGCTGAACGCGGTGCCCTGCACGGTCGCGTCGATGGTGTCCCCGACCTGCGCGGTGGTGGCCCACCGGGCCGCGCAGCCGTCGTGGATGGCGAACTCGAGGCTGAACCGACCGGTGGCCGGGTCGGGGTCCACCAGCGTGTACGCGCGCTGGTGCGCCCGGCCGTCGTTGTCGAACCAGAGCCGGATCCACATCGTGGGGTGGACGCCGCAGGCGTCCAGCAGGCCGCCACCGTCGAGGAGCAGCCGCTGGTAGTGCCCGTCGATCGACTCCGAACCCAGCACGGTCAGCCGAAAGTCCCGGCCTCCCATGGCCTTTAGGACCAGGGCCTCCCAGTTCCGTTTCACGCACCCCTCCAGGTAAGGTCAACCTCAGTTAGGGCAGGTTAGCCTAAGTTGAGTGCTTGACGGAAGGCGCGTGTCACCCACCGCGACGCGCAGCGATGTCGAGCCAGGTCGATGGCGATGTGCGCGGAGTCGCCGCCGCGGGCCGGCGACCGACCGGCACCCACGGCCTGGCCCGTTCGCACCCGTAGCTAAGGACAGCGCGCCATGACATACCAGGAGAAGATCGCCGGTCTCGGCGAGTTGTCGCTCGTGACCCTGGAGCCCGACCGGGACGCCGAACTGGTGCACGGCTGGGTCACCCAGCCCCGCAACTCGTTCTGGGGGATGGGAACGCACACCCTCGACCAGGTGCGCGAGATCTACGCGTTCGTCGACAGCCTGCCGACGCACCACGCGTACCTGATCATGGTCGACGACGAGCCGGTCGGGCTGTTCCAGACCTACCAGCCGGAGGCGGACCCGGTCGGCGAGCGCTACCCGGTCCAGCCCGGCGACGTCGGGATGCACCTGCTCCTCAACCCGGGCCGCCGCTACGCCCGTGGCCTGACCACCGCCGTCGGCCCGGCGCTCGCCCGGTTCCTGTTCCGTGATCCGGCCGCGCAGCGGATCGTCGTGGAGCCGGACATCCGCAACCAGGTCGCCCTGCGCCGGTTGGAGGCCGAGGGGTTCACCTTCGGCTCCGAGGTCGACATGCCGGACAAGCGTGCCCAGCTGGCCTTCCTGACCCGCGCCCGCTTCGAGGCGGACCACCCCGTCCCGGCCTGACCCGCCGGTCAGGGGCGGCGGCGGGCGGGCGTCCCGAGCGGGCCGCTCGGCGGCATCCGTCGTGGCTGTTGCGTCTCGCGCGTGATCTCCGATTCATAGATGACGTGCTGTCGCATCTGAGGAGACGTCTCATGCCGATCGCCCGGTTACTCGCCGGCACCGCGGTGGCCACCGTGCTCGTGGCCGCCGCCGCCACCCCCGCGAGCGGGGCAGTCAACGATCCGTTGTACGACAAGCAGTGGGGCCTGCAGCAGATCCACGCCGAACAGGCCTGGCGGACCAGCACCGGCGCGGGTGTGGTGATCGCGGTCGTCGACACCGGCGTCGACCTCGGGCACCCCGACCTGAGCTCCAAGCTGGTGCCCGGCGCCACGTTCATCGACTGCGGCCCGGCCCCGTGCGGCGACGGCGACTGGCGCGGTCCCGACGGCGCGCCCGACGCCTCGGACGAGCACGGCACCCACGTGGCGGGCATCGCCGCCGCGGCCGCCGGCAACGGGGTCGGCATCGCGGGAGCCGCCCCCGGCGCGAAGATCATGCCGATCAAGGTGCTGGAGGCGGGCAGTGGCAGCTTCGCCGACATCGCCGCCGGCATCCGGTACGCGGTCGACCACGGCGCCAAGGTGGTCAACCTCAGTCTCGGCGCGCTGCCCGGCACCCAGGCCCTCACCCTGACCGGGCTCGAGTCGGCGGCGACCGAGGCGATCGCGTACGCCCGGACGAAGGGGGTCGCCGTCATCGCCGCCGCCGGCAACGAGACGTCACCGCTGTGCGCGACCCCGGCCTGGGAGGCGGGCGCGCTCTGCGTCACCGCCACCGACCGGAACGAGGTGAAGGCGGCCTACTCCAACCTGGGCGTGAAGCTCGACCTGAGGGCGGTCGCCGCACCGGGGGGCGCCGGCACGCTCGAGTGCGACGACGACGTGTGGTCCACCGTCCCGAGGGGCACCGGCTCGGCCGGCTGCGGGCAGGGTGACTACGACGCGTACGCGGGCACGTCGATGGCCACACCGTACGTGGCGGGTGTGGCGGCGCTGCTCTTCGCCCAGCAGCGCAGCCTCGACAACGTGTACTCGGTGCTGATGTCGACCGCCCGTACCCCACTGCTGGGGCTGCGCGGCGTCTACACGCCGCTGTACGGCTGGGGCGTCGTCGACGCCCAGGCCGCCGTCGCCGCGCCCCGCACCTGACGGTCGCCGGCTGCCGGCCATCCGGGCACCCCGGCTCAGCCGATCTCCGGTTGAGCCGGGGCGTCGCCCGCCGGTGCGACCGGCGGGCCACCGACCACCTATTCGCCGGCGGCGCGACGGAGTGGACGCTGCCGGGAGAGGTCCTCGGTCTCCTGGACCAGGTAGTGGGGTCGGCGCTTGGTCTCGTAGTAGATCCGGCCGATGTACTCGCCGATCACGCCCAGGATCGCCATCTGGAGGCCGCCGAGACCGATCACGCTGACGATGATCGTGGTGTAGCCGGGGACGTCGATTCCCTTGCTGACGGCGTCCGCGACGACCCACGCCATGTACACCACCGCGATCAGCGTGAGGGACAGGCCGCCGTAGATGGCCAACCGGAGCGGCCGGTTGTTGAACGACAGCAGCCCGTCGAACGCGTAGTTGAACAGCGTGCCGAACGTCCACCTGCTCCGGCCCGCCCGCCGGGACTCGTTGCGGTGCGCGACCACCACCGTGCGGAAGCCGATCCAGGAGAACAGCCCCTTGGAGAACCGGTTGTACTCCGGCATCGCCAGCACCGCGTCCACCGCGAGCCGGGACAGCAGCCGGAAGTCGCCGGCCCCGTCCAGGAGCCGCACGTCGATCCACCAGTTGACCAGCCGGTAGAAGGAGCGCGAGGCCAGCATCCGCAGGAGCCGGTCGCCGTGCCGGTCCCGGCGGGCGATCACCTGGTCGAAACCCTGCCGGTACAACGCCACCATGTGCGGCAGCAACCGTGGCGGATGCTGCAGGTCGGCGTCCATGAGGACGACCGCGTCCCCGCTGGCCCGCTCCAGGCCGGCCAGCATCGCCGCCTCCTTGCCGAAGTTCCGGCTCAGCGACGTGTAGCACACGGACGGGTCGGCGGCGGCGAGCCGGCGCAGCGCCGCGAGGGTGCCGTCCGCGCTGCCGTCGTCGACGTACACCATCTCGAGGTCGACGTCGGACAGCTCCGCGAGCGCGGCGGTCACCGCCACGTGCAGCCGTTCCACCGAGGCTTCCTCGTTGTAGCAGGGCACCACGACCGACAGGCGCACGTCCGTCACCCCGCCCGGCCCGAGGAGGCCCGGCCGCCGCGCGGCCCGGCACCGGGGTCACAGCTGATAGACCAGCACACCGTCGATGTCCTCCCGGGTGATGCCCAGCCCGTCGACCGGCCGGGACGCGATGCCCTCCCAGGGTGTCCCGGCGGCCCAGCCGGGCAGGGCCACCACGGACCGCACCCCGATGCTCCGCAGGTACGCCACGCTGCCCGGGTCGGGGAAGGCGGCCGTGGCGGCCCGGGTACGCGCCTGGGTGGCGGGCTCGAAACCGGCCAGCCCGTTCGTCACCCGGGGGAAGCCGTCGGTCGTCCACGCCATGTAGATCAGGTCGAGCGCGCCGCCGGCGGGCAGCACCAGCGCGGGCTCCGCCGCCGTGCGCATCGCGGCCGGCGGCGGCGGCACCTCCGGATGCGGGGTCCGGTTGATTGCCTCCACGCCGACGAGGGCCAGCGGGGTCAGCAGGACCACCGGCGCCAGCAGCCGTGACCAGCGGGCCGACCATCGCCGCACCTCCCCGGCGAGCGCCGTCACCGCGCCCGCCGCCAGCACCGCCAGCAGCAGGCTCGTCCAGTGCATCATCCGGCCCGGCGTGCGCAGCGCGTCCCACCCGGGCAGGTGCTCGGACAGCGTCAGGTAGCCCGGATCTCCGTCGCCACCGAGGGTGGCGCCCAGGCCCAGCAGCACCGTGCCGAGCACGCCGAGCCCGACCGCGACCCGGTGCCGGGCCGGGTACACCGAGAGGAACAGCCCCGCCCCGGCCAGCCCGAGCAGGGTCATCCCGGGCAGCAACGCCATCTCCGGCGGCCAGGTCAACTGGTCCCGGGCGGCGGCGTGCCGCTCGCCCCAGAGCCACGAATCCGCCGGGGCGGTGACGAACCCGATCAGCGGTGGCGAGAAGTGCGTCGTCCAGTCCAGCGTCCGCTCGGCCTGCGGATTGAGGTTCACGACCCGCAGGTAGACGAGGCCCAGCAGCAGCGTCACCGACCCGAAGACGGCACCGCCGGCCAGGTCCGCGACCAGCAGCCGCCGGCCGAACGCCGGTCGTTGCCTCCGCCGCCACCACGACCAGCCGTACCCGCCGGCCGCGACCAGCACCCCGGCGAGCAGGAGGTACACCAGCGGCAGCCCGATGGCGAAGCCCAGGCTGACCTGCCAGGCGGCGACGAGCCACCCCGCCAGCGCCCAGCCCGGCCGTCGCCGTTCCGGCCGGTACCCGTGCCGCAGCGACCAGCCGTGGCCGCGGGCCAGCATCGCCAGGCACAACGCGATCCCACCGCTGGACAGGATGTTCAGGTGACCGGCGTGCGCGAGACGCCACGGCGCGAACGCCCACGCGAGCCCGGCGAGCGCCCCGCCCCACCGGCCCGCGCCGAGCTGGCGGACCAACGCGTACGCCCCGACGAACGCCAGCGCGTGCACCAGCACGTACATCACGTTGTAGCGGACCAGGGCGGCCTCGAAACCCGAGCCGAGCATCCCCGCCGGGGCGTACCCGAGCAGCGTGTCGCTGTACGCGTACGTGTGCCGCTCGGGGAAGAACGTGTTCGAGTGCCACAGGCCGGACGGGTCGTGGAGCAGGGCGTGCCCGCCCCAGGCGAGCTGCCACGCCTGCAGGGTCGGGTCGGCGATGTCGCCGGGGACCGTGCTCGCCGGATGGCGCAGCGTCGGCCAGGTCAGCACCACCGCCAGCAGCAGCCCGCCGAGCACCGCCACCGTCCACTCGTGCCGCAGCCACCGCCAGCGGCCCCACCGGTCGGAGTCTCCGGTGGCGGGACCGTCGTCACGCCCGGCGATCGCGGTGGGTGGCAGCGCGTCGGTGGAACCGGTGGTCATGAAGATAGATGTTCCACGATGTGAGCCGTCTTGTCGATCCACATTCCGAGATTTGGGTCCGCCGACCAGGGGTGCTGCCACCTGCGCCGTGGCTCGCACCGGCCCACGTCGTGGACGAGCGCTGGATGCGTCCGGCTATTGTGCGACGATCGTCGATGGCATGCGACCGGACCGTGTCGCCGTTCTGACCGCAACCGGCGGCGGGCAGTCGGCGGTACCGGACCACACCCTCGTACCTTTTGGAGAGCAGGATGTCCCTCTCGCCGGCTCGGGTCTTCGCCGCGCTGAACGCGGTGCGACCGCCCGACCAGCCCTCGCCGGTCATGAACAAGGCCGTCGTGATCGGCGGCAGTTTCGCCGGACTACTGGCCGCCCGGGTTCTGTCCGACCACGCCGAGAGCGTCGTCATCATCGACCGTGATGACCTGGACATGGCTGGCGGGCGGCCGGGCGCGCCACAGGGGACGCAGTTGCACGCGCTGCTGCCCGGTGGCTTTCTCCTGCTTGAGCGGCTGCTCCCGCGATTCCGCGAACAGGCTCTGGCCGAAGGCGCGATCGAGGCGCCACCCGCGGCCAGGCGGACCTACGTCGATGGTCGCCTTAAGGTGGACGTGCCCGACGATGCCGACACCCTGGCGGGTAGCCGGTCCCTTCTGGAAGGGTTGATCCGCCGGCAGGTGCTTCGACTGCCCAACGTCAAGACCGTCACCGCCCGCGCCACGGGCCTCGTGTTCGACGGTGCCGTGACCACCGGGGTCCGCTACGACGTCGGTGGCGTGCCCGGCGTCGAGCACGGCGACTACGTCGTGGACGCCATGGGACGTTCGAGCAGGCTGTCCGAGTGGCTTGAGCACGCCGGCTGGGACCGTCCCGTCCTGCGGCGGATGGCCGTGAGCCTCAACTACGCGACCGCGCTGTTCCGACGTCGTGCGACGAACGGGGATTTCTCGGCCGTCATGGCCCTGAACACTCCGGGGACGCCGTCGGAGGTGGCCGGCGCCGGGTACTTCGCGATCGAGGACGGTCGGTGGATGGCCATGATGGCCGGCTACGGGGACAACCGCCCCGGGCACACCGCCGAGGACTTCGTACGCCGGTTGCGCGACCAGCTCCCCCCGGAGTTCGCCGAACTCGCCGGGAACGAGATGCTCGGCGACGTCCGGACCTTCCACCACCCGGACAGCCGGCGGCGGGACTTTCATGCCGTGAAGCGGTTTCCGGCCGGGCTCGTCAGCGTCGGTGACGCGGTGGCGTCGTTCAACCCCGTGTACGGGCAGGGGATGACGACGGCGGCCCTGCACGCGGCCTGCGTGTCGATGTATCTGCGGTCGAACCCGGATCTGGGGGTTCCGGCGCGCCAGTTCTTCGACTTGCAGAAGGTCGTGGTCGACGCTGCCTGGTCGATATCTACCTCCGCGGACCTGGCTCTGCCGCATGTCGACTGGCCCCACCCGCGGGGCTACCGGATCTCACGCTGGATCAGCCGGCAGATCGTCGACGCCACCGTGACGGACGTGAAGATCGCGCGGCGGTTCAACAAGGTGGTCTACCTGCGCGAGCATCCCCGGTCGCTGGCCACACCCGGCGTGATACTCGGCGCCCTGCGTGCCAACCTGCGCGCACGCTGACCGGGGCGCCCGCTCGCCGAGCGCCGCGTCGGGCGGCTGCCGGGGTTCCGCGCGCAGCCCCGGCAGCCGCCCCCACCCGGTCAGCGGCCCTGGAGGGCCTTGACGTTGTCGCCGAACGTCCAGCCCTTCGAGCCGTCCCAGTTCAGTGACCAGGTCATCAGGCCCTTCAGGCCACCCCGGTAGGTGTTCCACGCCTGGGCCACCGTCGACGGGGCCATCCAGCCGCCACCGGCGCCGGGCTGTGCCGGCAGGCCGGGCACCTGCTTGTCGTACGGGACGCGGATGGTCGTGCCCTGGATCACCAGCCCGGCGTTGAGGCAGTCGGTCTGGGCGACGAAGCCCTGCACCGTGCCGGCCGGGTACGAGTCACCGGAGCAGCCGTACATGCTGCCGTTGTAGTACTGCATGTTCAGCCACCAGAGCCGGCCGTTGTCGGCGTACCGTTTGATGATCGGCAGGTACGCGCCCCAGATCGACCCGTAGGTCACGCTGCCGCCGGTGACGTACGCCGTCTCCGGCGCCATGGTGAGGCCGAAGGTGGGTGGCATCTGCGCGAGCACCCCGTCGATGATCCGGATCAGGTTCGCCTGCGATGTGGACAGTTGGGTGATGTTCCCGCTGCCGGTGAGACCGGTCTCGATGTCGATGTCGATGCCGTCGAAGTTGTACCGCTTGAGGATCGGCACGACGGTCGCGACGAACCGGTCGGCGACCGCCGCCGAGCTGAGGTCGATCCCGGCGGTGGCGCCGCCGATCGACATCAGGATGGTCAGGCCGGCGGCCTTGGCCCGGCACATCTCGGCGGGGGTGGGCACCCGCACCGTGGCGTCCATCCCGTCCTCCCACAGCACGGTGCCGTCGGCGCGGATCACCGGGAACGCCGCGTTGATGACGTTGTAGCCGTGCGTGGGGATGCGCGGGTCGGTGATCGGGATCCAGCCCAGCGGCGGGTGGACGCCGTTCGCCGCGCCGTCCCAGTTCTCCCAGTAGCCCTGGAGCACCTTGCCGGCCGGCTTGGGCTTGCCGGCGCAGGTGTCGGGACCGGGCGGCGTGGGCGTTCCGGTCGGCGTGGGCGTGGGCGTGGGTCTGGGTGTGGCGGTGGGCGGCGGGGTGGGGGAGGGCGGTGGCGTACCGCCGCACGCCCCGAGGTCGGTCCAGAGCGACGGGGTGGCGGCCGGGTTCCAGCCGGCGCCGGGCGGTGGGGTGTGCGCCACCAGTGCCTGGTACGACCGGCCGGCGTAGGTCACCCGGCTGCCGACGGCGTAGCTGACCCCTTCCGCCCAGGCCGGTGCCGTGCAGGCGGCCAGCGTCGTGCTCGGCGCGTCCGTGGCGGCCGCGAAGCTGGCGGCCCGCGGCAGCGCCGCGACGGCGGCGACCAGCGCCGCGCCGGCAACAAGGGCGGGAATCGCCCGTCGAAGTCCCATGGCGTACCTCCTCATCGATTGATGGGAGGCTATCAATTAACTTTGTTAAAAGTTAGCGTGGTGTCCCGGTTCGGGTGCGAGTTTTGGCGGATGGCGTGACCGCCTTCGCCGAGGGCCCAGGTCAGCCGCGCGCCGTGCCGCTCGTGCCGAGCCGTGGGGTTGTGCGGCGTGACGGAATGACGTGTCATTCCTCCATGGCCCGAACCGTCGACCCCCACCGCCGGCAGTCCATCGTCGACGCCGCCCACTCGGTCTTCGCCCGCAAGGGCTACGCCGCCGCCGGCATCGCCGACGTCGCGGGAGAGCTGGGCATCGGTCACGGCACGGTGTACCGGTACTTCGAGAACAAGCGCGACGTCGCCGCCGCGGTGCTGGACCGGGCGCTCGAGCGGATCGCCGCGGTGGTCACGGCGGAGGACGCGACGGCGACCGGCTCCCTGGCCGAGTACCGGGCGCAGGTGGAGCGGATCGGCCACCGGCTGTACGACCTGTTCGCGGCCGATCGGGCGCTCGGCCGCCTGGTCTTCCACGACCTCGGCGCCGTCGACGACGACCTGCGGGAGCGCCTGCACGCCGCCCACGAGACGTTCGCCGAGTACACCGCGGCGTACCTCCGCAACGGGATTGCCAAGGGGTTCCTCCGCCCCGACCTGGACGTCGACACGACCGCGCGGGTGATCAACGGAATGATCTTCGAGGGCGCCGCCCAGGTCACGCGGACCGACGATCCGCGGCCCCTGCGCGACCGGTGGATACGCGCCGTGGTCGCGCTGATGTTCGACGGAGTCGCCCGGCACGGTGAGCCCGAAAGGAGTGAGCATGGTCCAGGTTGACGTCTTCTGGGCGTACGCGATCGGCGCGGGTTTCGGCGCGGGGGGGGGCCCGGGGGCCCGCCCCGGACCCGGACCCCCCCCGGTGTGGGCGCCGCGGGTGAACACCACGG
>NZ_JBEYSU010000007.1:0-263561 GCF_040704235.1 Micromonospora sp. NPDC047707 | reverse complement strand
GAAACCACAGCCTCGACCAGTCCAGGGTATAAATCAATTTGGCACTGGCTTATCAAGCACCCTGTTGAGTTCTCAAAGAACAACCACACACCATCAGAAACCCACACCGCGGGCCCCATCCGGGGCTTCACTCCCACCCACCGCTCTCGCGCCGGGCACTTTTACTACGTTACCTCACCGTCTCGGCCGTGTCAAACCGTGTGTCCCGGTCTGTCATGCTTCATACGGCTTGGCGCCGCTGACCGCACGCAGCGGCGAACCGCTGTGCTCGATCATCGGATTCGGCAGGCCGGCCGGCGCGGTCTCCCGCTGGCTCGTCCGGTGCCCTGCCGGTCGTCAACCTTACCCGGTCGGTTCCGCCGCACCAAATCCGCCTCCCGGCAGATCCAGCGAGCCCCGCCCGACCGGCGTCCCAAGGGGTTGATCCCCCTGCCGACGCCGGCGCCTTCCCGGTCGAGAGCCCCAGGTCTTTCGCCCTGTTTGCCCCGTTCCGCGCTGGCAGAGAGAAAGTTACGCGTCCGCGGGTTTGAACGTCAAATCCGTGGGCAGCGGCCCGCGTCACACTTGCCCGGCAGGGCGTCCACCGCCCCGCGAAGCGATCGGCGGCGGGCCCACGGAGAGCGACAACGCTCTGCCGCACCGCCGCATTCCAGGACCCCCCGGTCCGCTCCCGAGCGGGCCCGGACGCGCCGGCAGCTGTCCGTGCCACGGAGGGTCAGGACGTCGGTGGCCGGCGGCCGGCACGCAGGGCGCGCAGTCCGAGCACGCCAACCGTGGTGCCGATGGCCAGCGACGCCGCGATCAGCAGGGCGTGGATCCAGAGGAACCCGGTCGCCGGGAAGTCCCCGACCACCCCGGTCGACCAGGAGCGCGGGTCCTTCCAGATCGCGACGGCGAACCGCGGCCAGATCACCCAGGTCCAGACACCGACCCCGATGAGGAAGTACGCCCAGCCGCGCGACAGCACCATGGCGACCGAGTATGCCACCGGACCAGCGCCGGGACGGCTGGCCGGCGGAACCGGTACGTGGCCCGCACCCGTAGCGCGGCGCGGGCCACGCCACGTCGATCAGAAGCAGGTGCCGATCCCCCCGATCGCCGGGTTCGCCCGGTCGTGGTAGTGGATGGCGCCGGACGGGTCCGCCATGAAGCCGCCCCAGATGGTGCAGCCGCCACGCACGTACGCCCTCGCCGGACCCGCCGCGTAGAGCCTGCCGGCGTCGTCGACCTGGGTGGGCAGGTACTGGGCGGAGAGGTAGACCTGGGTGCGGGTGAGCGCGCCGACGTACGCGGACTTGACGGTGACGGTGCAGCCGTACCCGGTAAGGGTGTTGTACATCAGGTAGACCGTGCCGAGCCGCTCCCGGCTCTCCGCGTGGTGGATGGGGTCCTGGTCCCGCACGACATAGCCCAGGCCGCAGAGGGACTGGGGAGTGACGGGGTTGACGGCGGCCTGCGCGGCGGCTCCCACCCCACCGACGAGCCCCACCGCGAGCGCGATCACGATTGCGGTTCGACGAACGGCACCAAACATGTCTGTCGCCCTTCTCGGTCCGAGGGATGCGGGACCAGAATGGCGGCGCGCAGTGGCTCCCCGAATGTGCCGCGGAGCCATTCCCGATCATCGTCCGGTGTGCCGGCCGCCAATTCGGGGCCGGTTGAGCTGCGACAACCTTCGAGGCTCCATTGATAGCGGTCGAATATGACGAATTTCGCAAGCAGGTGTTCCCGAGAAACACACATCGCCGGTGTGGTTCCGTCGTAACCCGCTGTTTCCGCCGGGGACGGGTCAGGCCCGAGTGGTCAGGCGCGGGCCGCGAGGGCCACCGAGAGCCGGCCGAGGAACGCGCGGATGCTCTCCTCGCTATGCGGCGCCTCGACCTGGTCGTTGAGCGGCCCCTGGTACCGCAGCGCCTCGGTGAGCGCGCCCAGGGTCTCGGCGGGGTCACCGGGGTAGAGCCCGCCGACCACCCCGTCGGCGACCCGGGTGACCACCGCGTCGTCGAGGGCCGGGTCGAACTGGATCCCGTAGAGGATCCCGTTGACGTGGCCCTTCCAGTTCTCCGTGCCCATGTTCCGCTGTCTCCCCTAGAAGATCCGGCTGCCGTCCCAGCTGTGGATCGGGACGTCGCCGAGGCCGTTGCGCTTGAACTCGGCGTCGAGATTGGCCATGTGGCTCGCGTCGGGCTGGTAGTGGCCGCTCCGCGCGGTCGCGAGCTGGACCCTACCGTCCCGGACGACCAGCTCACCCGCCGCCGCCACGGGCTGGCCGTTGCCGAGCGTGGAGTGGTGGAAGTCGCCGACCTTCTGGTAAGTGGACGCGTAGATGTTGCCGTTGCGGTCCATCACGAAGATCGCCTGGCCGTTGCCGCTGAAGACGGTGCTCGAGGCGGACGTGTCGTACGGCGTGCCGTCCTTGGCGCTGCGCAGGATCCCGTCGCCGTCGAAGAAGACCCGATGCTCCTCCAACTGTTCCGGGGTGAGCCGGCGCACCGGTGTCGGGAAGAAGCCGCCGGGAAGATGCTCGTTCCGGTACTTGTCGAGCATCGGCTTCGTGTTGTGGTAGCGGGGTGTCACGTGCGGGCCGGGGATGCCCGGCTTCGGGGCGCCGCCGGGGCCGCGGCCCTTTCCGGTGAACCGGCGCAGCAGTCGCCTCGCCCGCTTCAGCAGCTGCGGGATGATCTCCTTGACGACCCGCTCCACGACCTCCTTGACGATCCGCTGGATCGCCATCCGGGCGACGCCGATCGAGACCGGGATCTGGGCGAGTGAGGCGCCGAGGCTGGGCGCCGCCGCCGCGAGCGCGATCGCCACCTGCACCACGAGGATCGTCAGCTGGATGATCACGAGGATCTTCTGCGTGAGCGTGATGATCGCCATCACGAGCAGGGCCATGCCGATCAGCTCGGCTGCCTGCGCGCCGTCCTCCATGCGGCGCGGCGGGCCCTCCTCGCCCCGCCAGGCCTGCTCGAACGCCCGGACGTCGTCGCCGCTGTTGGCGCCGAAGACCTGCGCCGCGCCCTTCTCCGCGTCCCCCACGGCGGTACGCAGCCGCCCGGCGAACGCGAACCACATCTGCGACGCCTCGAACAGCAGTTCCTCGTCGGCGGTCGGCCAGGTGAAGCCGACCCAGCCCAGGGCCTCCGCCAGCTCAGGGGGCAGCTGCATACCCACCGGGCAGCTCCATCCGGTTGAAGAGTTCCGCGTTCGTGGTCTCGATCGCCTCGTAGGCGTCCGCGCCGTGGTTGAGGTTCTCCGCGACCTCCAGCAGTTGGTCGGCCATCGACCGGTAGACGTCGAGCGCGTGCGTCAGCACCTCGACGTAGACGGCGCCGAAGAGCGACCCCGCCTCGTCGGAGCCCCACGGGCTGCCCGAGCCGGTGACGGTGCCTTCGAGGCTGGCCACCTCCGCGCCGAGCTGCTGGCCCGTGGCCTCGAGCGATCCGGCCGCGGCGCGCAACGCCGCGACGTCGACCTGGATCCCGTCGGACATGGGTTCACCGCCGGTCGATCCGCCGGGTGGCGGCGTCGAGGTCGCTGATCATCCGGTCGAACCCGCGGAACGCCTCCTCCGAGACGCGCTCCAACTGCCGGGCCAGAGCGGCCGTGTCCGGTGCCGCCGCACCGAGCGTCTCGGCGCGCCGGGTTCGCTCGTCGTCCTGCGCGGCCCGTACGGCCTCGACCACGTACTGGGCGATGGCGCTGGTGCCGGCACGCAGCAGGCTCGGGTCGATCACCAGCGACTCCAGCCGGCCGAACGCCGAGACCTCCGCCTCGACCAGACCGTCCCCGCCGGCACCGCGGCCCACCAGCTCCTCGGCGGCCGGTGGGCTCTCCGGCCCGCCCGGCTGCACCGTGCCGGCGCCGGTGGCCTGGCCCAGCAGCCGCATCGCCTCCTCCAGCGACCGGCCCAACCCGGACGGATCGATGCCCCCCATGCCCATCACCCCACGGTCCGTTTCCGACTCTCCCCAGGACGCGCGAGACTACCAACGGGCACAGCGCCGCCGCAGCCCCGATGTCGTCTGTGGAGCGTCCGTCGTCACCCGTCGTGCACTGGAGGAACCCGTCCGTGTCGCACATCGAGAAGATCACCGCCCAGCTCCGTACCCTGTCGGCCGGCGGCCGAGCGGTATGTCGAGGCGGCGGTCGCCGAGGCCCGGCAGACCGGCGCGCCGGGCGCGTGAGCGTACGCCGGCGCGCCGTCCGGTGAGGCGGTTCCCGCGTGTGGTCCGAGCTGTCCCTGCGGTGCCGGTGCCGCGCCCGCCCGGTCGCGGCCGGGCCTGCTCGGCCGTGCGTCAGCCGCGGCCGAGAGCCCGGGCGAACTGGCGGATGTCGTCGACCAGCAGGCCGGGCTGCTCCAGCCCGGGGAAGTGGCCGCCCCGCTCGTACTCGGTCCACCGCACGATGTTCGGGAACGCCTGGTCGGCCCAGGCCCGGACGGGCTGCGACGGGTCGTGCGGGAACACCGCCACCCCCAGCTGCACCGGCACCGGGGGCTGCCGTCGCGGCGCGTCGCTGACGGGGAGCATGTCGGCGGTCTCGAAGTACAGCTGGGCCGCGGAGCCCGCAGTGCGGGTGAACCAGTAGAGCGAGACGTTGGTGAGCAGCCGGTCCCGGTCGACGGCGTCCTCGGGGCTCTTGCCGGAGTCGGTCCACTCCTTGAACTTCTCGACGATCCAGGCGAGCTGCCCGACGGGCGAGTCGGTGAGCGCGTACGAGACGGTGACCGGCCGGGTCGCCTGGAGCTTCATGTAGCCGGACTCCTCGGCGAGGAAGCGCCCCAGCCGGGCCAGCCGCCGGCCGGTGTCCTCGTCGAGCGCGCCCAGCTCCCGAGGGTCGCCGGGAGGAGGCGTGATGAGGAAGTTGACGTGCGCGCCGATCGCGTGCCGGGCGTCCGTCGCGGCGAGGGCGACCGTCACCCAGGACCCGAAGTCGGTGCCCTGCGGCAGGTAGCGGTCGTATCCGAGCCGGCTCATCAGCTCCGCCCACGCCCGGGCGATGCGGGGCACACCCCACCCGGTCTCGGTGAGGGGGTTGGAGAAGCCGTACCCGGGAAGTGACGGGATCACCACGTGGAACGCGTCCGCCGGGTCGCCGCCGTGGGTACGCGGATCGGTCAGCGGCCCGATGAGGTCGACGTACTCCAGGAAGCTGCCCGGCCAGCCGTGCGTGAGGATGAGCGGCGTCGCGTCCGGCTCGGGGGACCGGACGTGCAGGAAGTGCACGGTGGCGCCGTCGATCTCCGTGCGGAACTGGGGGTACCGGTTCAGCTCCGCCTCGGCCGCCCGCCAGTCGTACCCGGACCGCCAGTACTCCGCCAGCTCCCGCAGGTACCCCTGGGGCACGCCGCGTTCCCAACCGTCGACGCCCGGCTCGGGCGGCCAGCGGGTGTCGGCGAGGCGCCGGCGCAGATCGTCGATCTCGGCCGGCGGAATCTCGATACGGAACGGCTCCATCCCAGCGCCTCCCCGGTCACGGCACGCACGAGAGCCCTCATCGTCGGCCGGCGTACGCGGACCGCGCACCTTCCAACGTGCGCACCTCGGAAAATCGTGCGTCGCCGCACCGCCTGGCGCCGCGCCGATACCTAGGACTACTATGCATTGCAGTTCTAGGGTTACGGCTCGGAGGTCTCATGAGGGTAACCAAGGATCTGGTCGCCGCCTCGGCCACACCTCTGGTGCTGGGCATCCTCTCCGAGGGGGAGAGCTACGGCTACGCCATCCTCAGACGGATCAACGAGCTGTCCGGGGGAGAACTCGACTGGACCGAGGGACTGCTCTACCCGCTGCTGCACCGGCTCGAGCGCCTCGGCTACGTGGAGTCGAACTGGCAGTCGGTGACGGGGGAGCGGCGGCGCAAGTACTACCACATCACCAGCAAGGGCCGGACCGAGCTTGCCGAGCAACGCCGCCAGTGGGACACGGTGGTGAGCGCGCTCAAGGAGATCTGGCACGGCCCCGGGGATTCCAGGCCGTTCGGGGCGATCCCCGTGGGAGGGCCGGCATGACCACCGCCGACAGTCAGGACGGCCTGGAGGCCCAGTTCGCGCAGTGGCGCCAGTACGTGCAGCGCCGGCGAGAACTCCAGCGGTCCGACGCCGAGGAACTCGAGGACCACCTCCGGGGCTCCGTCGACGAGCTGGTCGGCGTCGGCCTGCGCGCCGACGAGGCGTTCCTGGTCGCGGTCAAACGCATGGGCAGCCTCGACGACCTGTCCCGCGAGTTCGCCCGGGAGCATTCGGAACGGCTGTGGAAGCAACTGGTGCTGACCGGCGACTCCGACAACCCGGTGGCGGCCACCCGGTCACGCCGTGACCTGCTCGCGATGGTCGTCTGCGCAGCGGGCGCGGCGGCGTCGGTCAAGGTGCCGGAACTGTTCGGGATGAGCCTCGAAGAGGACGGCTCCTTCTACGGCCCGAACGCCGCCCTGTTCGCACTGCCCTGGCTGGCGGCCTTCCTGGCCTGGCGCCGTCAGGCCACGAAGGCGCTGATCGGTGTCCTGGTGGCGTTGTTCGCGCTCGGCGCCGTGGCGGCGAACGCCTACCCGCTCCGGGACGACTCCCAGTCGCTGGTCCTGACCAGCATCCATCTCCCCATCGCCCTGTGGTTCGTCGTCGGTCTCGCCTACGTGGCCGACGACCTGCGCTCGTCGCGCCGACGCATGGACTTCATCCGCTTCACCGGCGAATGCTTCATCTACTACGTCCTCATGGCCCTCGGAGGGGGCGTGCTGGTCGCGTTCATGTTCGGGACCTTCGAGGCCATCGGGGTCTCCCCGGAGTACTTCATCTCACAGTGGCTGCTGCCCTGCGGTGCCGCGGCCGCGTTGGTGGTGGCCGGGTGGCTCGTCGAGGCCAAGCAGAGTGTCGTCGAGAACATCGCCCCCGTGCTCACCCGACTGTTCACCCCGCTGTTCACCGCTGCGCTGCTGGCCTTCCTCGTGGCCCTCGTCGTGACCAACGCCGGCATCGACGTCGAGCGGGAAGCGCTGATCCTGTTCGACCTCCTGCTGGTCGTCGTGCTGGGGTTGCTGCTCTACTCGATCTCCGCCCGCGACCCGCTGGCTCCGCCCGGCCTGTTCGACCGGCTCCAGCTCGCCCTCGTGGTCAGCGCGCTGGTCATCGACGTGCTGGTGCTGGTGGAGATCACCGGGCGCATCACCGAGTACGGCACCACCCCCAACAAGGCGGCGGCCCTCGGGGAGAACGTCGTCCTGCTGGCCAACCTCGCGTGGTCGGCGTGGCTGGTGCTGGGTTTCGTCCGCCGTCGTACGCCGTTCGCCGCACTCGAGCGGTGGCAGACCGGGTACCTGCCGGTGTACGCGGTGTGGGCCTGGATCGTGGTCCTGGTCCTCCCCCCGTTGTTCGATCACCTCTGACCGGTCGACAACGGCCCCGACTCCCGCCCTGCCCGCGGAAACCGGCGAGTACCCGGTCCACGGCACTCCGCCGTCCGGCAGCGTCTACGCTGTGACCGAGAAAGGCGGATCGTGGTCGTTACGTGTTGCCGGGCGCTGACTCCTCGCCTGTCGAGGGTCGGCCGATGAGCTCAGTCGCATTCCTCAACATCGCCATGCACGGGCACGTGAACCCGACACTGCCGGTCGTGGCCGAGCTTGTCCGTCGTGGCCACGCCGTCACCTACCACACGACGCCCGCCCACGCCGAGAAGATCGCGGCCACCGGCGCGCGGGTGCTCCTCTACTCCGGGGACGACGTACCGCTCGCTGGCCCGCCCACGCCGGTCACGGTGATGGAACAGCTCGCGCGCACCGCCGTAGGCGTGCTGCCCGCCGTCCTCACCGATCTGCGCGGCACCCGGCCCGATCTGATCGTGCACGACTCGCTCTGCCCGTGGGGGCCGGTGGCCGCCCGGGAACTCGACGTGCCGGCGGCCTCGTCGTTCACCACGTTCGCGTTCAACCGGCACGTGCCCAGCCCCACCCATGCCTCCTGGGAGCTGCTGGCCGCCGCGGCGGCCCGACCCCGCCACGCCGGGGGGTACCTGAAGTCGCGCTGGGAGCTGCGCCGCCGGTACGACACGCGTGGGGTGCCCCTGATCGACCTGGCGAACATCCGTCAGCCGCTGAACCTCGTCTACACTTCGCGGGCGTTCCATCCGGAGGCCGACAGTTTCGACCAGTCCTACCGGTTCGTCGGCCCGAGCGTCGGTGCCCGCGCGGCCGACCCGTCGTTCCCGATCGACCGGCTGCGGGATCCGGTGCTGTACGCCTCGCTGGGCACGGTGTTCAAGGCCGACCCGCAACTGCTGCGCGGCCTTGCCGACGCGCTCGCCCCGCTGGGCGGCACCGTGATCGTCTCCACCGGGAACACCGATCCCGCCGCGCTCGGCCCGCTGCCGGCCAACGTGAACGCCCACCGGTCCGTACCGCAGCCGGAGGTGCTGGCCCGCGCGGCGCTGTTCGTCACCCACGGCGGGGTGAACAGCGTCAACGAGGCCCTGTACGCCGGCGTCCCCATGCTGGTGGTACCGCAGGGTGCCGACCAGATGTTGGTGGCTTCCCGCATCGTCGAACTCGGTGCCGGCCTCTCGATCCGCACCGAGGACGTCACCGTGGACGTCGTACGCGCCAACGCCCGACGCCTGCTCGACGAGCCCCGGTTCCGCGCCGCCGCGAGCACCCTCCAGGCTGCCCAGCGTCAGGCCGGCGGCTATTCGCGCGCCGCCGACGAGCTCGAACGCTATGCGCAGCAGAGCGGGCGGGTTACTCGGCCGGGCAGTGCCCATCTGCCACCGCAGGGCTGACCGATGTCCCCCTTCGTCGCCATCCTTCTGCTGTTCGCCGGGCTGTCCGAGGCCGCCGGGCGTCTCGTACCCGTGGTGGCCCGCTTGTCCGGCGCGTCGCGCACCAGGGTGGTCGGGATGGTGCTGGCCGGCGCCGTGGTCGACGGCGCGGTGTTCGCGCTCTGGCCGCTGTCCGCGTGGACCCTCGCCGAGCTGATGATCCCCACCTCGCCGTCCGACGAGGCCACGTTGCTCTGGACACCAGGCCTGGCCGCCCCACTGCTGCTCGCCGCGGTCCTCGCGTTCCCGCTGCTCGGGCCGCTGCTGCACTTCGTGCTCATGCTGGGAGTTGGGGCCGGCGTCGCCGGTGCGCTCGCCACGGTGGCCGGCATCGGCTGGTGGGACGCCGCCGGCTGCGTAGCCGTCGCCGGAGTCGGGCTCGGCGTCGCCGTCGAGGGCGTCCGCCGTCTGGTCGTGCGGCTCACTACGACCCGAGCACCGGAACCAATTACATGATCCAGTTTGCGCTCCTCCTGCTGCTCGTCGGGATCGGACCGGTCCTGCTCGCCGAGGCTCTGCTCGCCCGCTACGAGGTGCTCGCCTATGCCGCAGGCTGGCGGGCTCCCACCACCGACCTCCCCACGGGCATGCCGTACGCCCGGGGCGCGGACCCGGACCGCCCACCGGACGCCTACCTCGTCTATCTGGACGGCATCGGGAAACGCCGCTTCCACGACACCCGTGACGGCGGCCGACTGGTCAAGTGCCTGATCAACGGCGCGCCGGAACTCCGGGTATTGGGCCAGGTGCAGCCCTACTCCCCGCTGGCCCACCCGCTAGCCGACCGGCCGGTGTGGAAGTGGGTGCGTCGCCACGTCGGGCTGCTGCTGTTCCTGCACAACGTGATGCAGATCTTCGTCGCCGCCGACCGCCGGTACCGTCCCCTGTACAACCGTGCCGTCGGAACGCAGATCGCCACCCAGCTCCGGCTCGCCGGCTACCGGCGGGACAGCGGCATCCCCGTGGTGATGCTCAGTTACAGCGGCGGCGCGCAGGTCGCCACCGGCGCGGTGGACGAGCTGTGGGCCCAGCTGCGCACGCCGCTCTGGCTGATCACTCTCGGCGGGTTCCACAACGGCGCCAACGACATCTCCCACGCCCGGCACCTCTACCGGCTCACCAGCACCGGCGACTGGATCGAGCGAGTGAGCACCTGGATCTTCCCGCAGCGGTGGCGACTGTTCCGCCGGAGCGGATGGAACCGCGCTGACCGCGAAGGAAAGATCACCGTGCACCGGCTCGACCCCGCCACCCACGTCGGTCCGGACAGCTACATCAGCCCGGGGGCCCGGCTTTCCGATGGTCGCAGCTATCTCGACCAGACGGCCGACACCGTGATCGCGCTGATCCGGGACTGCTGCAGCGCGAAGTCGGGAACCGACGGCCCGCTGCCCTGAACGCCCCCATCCGCGAAGCACCGCGAGTCACGCCCAAGGCGGGCAGTGGGTCAGGAGGCCGTGGCGGGCTTCCTGGTGGGGTCGGCGGAGGTGGCGCCGTGAGCGGGGCGGCGGGTCAGGACCTGGGGGCCGGCAGCCGTGACGGCGACGGTGTGTTCGGAGTGGGCGGTGCGGGAGCCGTCGGCGGAGCGGATCGTCCAGCCGTCGTTGTCGAAGGTGATTTTGTCGGTGGAGCGGCAGAACCAGGGCTCGATGGCGATGGTGAGGCCGGGGACGAGTTTCATGCCGCGGCGGGCGCGGCCGTCGTTGGGGACGTGCGGGGCCTCGTGCATGGTGCGGCCGATGCCGTGGCCGCCGAACTCGGCGTTGACGCCGTAGCCGTAGGCGTGGGCGACCTCGCCGATCGCGGCGGAGACGTCGCCGAGGCGGCCGCCGGGCTGGGCGGCGGTGATGCCGGCCTCCAGTGCGACCTCGGTGGCCTCGATCAGCTTCAGGTCGGCCGGGTCGGGGGTGCCGACGATGACGGAGAGCGCGGAGTCGGCGACCCAGCCGTCGATGCTGGCCGCCATGTCGATGCTGAGCAGGTCACCGTCCCGCAGGACATAGTCGTGCGGCAGCCCGTGCAGCACCGCGTCGTTGACCGACAGGCACAGCACGTTGCGGAACGGGCCGCGGCCGAACGAGGGGGCGTAGTCCCAGTAGCAGGATTCGGCACCGCGTTCCTTGATCCGGCGGCGGGCGTGGTGTTCGAGGTCCATCAGGTTGACGCCGACTGCGGCAACGCCGCTCAACTCGGCGAGCAGCTCGCCGACGAACTGGCCGGTCACCGCCATCCGGCCGATCTCCTCGGCGGACTTGAGCTCGATCACGACAGCCTCCCCTCCGTCTGCGGTATTTTTATACCACGCCGGGTCGGGATGCTCGGAGGGATATCCTGCTGGCATGGTTCGCCAACCACTCACCGCCGAACAGATCGCAGCGGGCCAACGCCTCGGAGCCGCCCTCCGGGCCGCACGGGCCGGCCGCAGCCTCGTCGAGGTGGCCGTGGCAGCCGGCATCTCCCCCGAGACGCTGCGCAAGATCGAGGCGGGCCGCCTTCCCGCGCCGGCGTTCGGCACGGTGGTCTGCCTCAGCCAGGCCCTCGACGTCCCCCTCAGCGACCTGGCCGACGTCTGGCTGGCCGACATGCCCGTCCGCCAGGCGTCCTAGCGACCAACCGCCCACGTACGGCGCGGCAGCCTGGTGGTTGTCAATCGCCGATTGCCGTGCGTACGAACAAGTGCCAGCCGAGCCACATCCAGAACACGAGGAGCGCCCAGCGCAGGATCCACCAGCGGCGGGCGAGGCGGATGAGGTCACCGAACGAAACGAGGCGACGCGAGCGAACGCTGATCAACTGCCAGGCGACTGTCGCGGCGAAGATCAGGGCCCAGATGGCCATGTTGATTCGCCAGTTCGCGGGCGGCAGGTTGAGGTTCATCGGTCGACCAGGTACCAGCCGAACCAGAGCCAGAGTCCGAAGGCGGCGGCTCGCATTCCGGGGATGGCGAAGACCTGGCCGGCCAGCCAACTGAGCGTCGGGTAGACGGTTCTCGGCCAGGCGAAGTAATTGAGCAACAGGAAGAGGACGGCCGCGGTGAGCAGGAACAGCCACATCGCCAGGCCTGCCTGCCACGTCGGACCGTCGCCGGGTGCGTCCGCGTGCATCCGCCGGCGATGCCAGCTTCGCCGGACAGCCAAGCCGACGATGGCGAGACAGGGAATGGCGGTGGCCACCTGCGCGGGTCGGGTGAAAGGCGTGAACAGGGAAGCGAATACGCCGTAGCCGAACATCGCCGCGACCGCGACGGCGGGCAGCCGCCCATGTCTGGCGCTCGTGGTAATGGCTCGATTCACTGGACCCCTCCTTTGCCGGCCCGGTGCCGTGCCACCGGCTGATCCCAGTGCACCTCGTCGTAGCCGCCGCTGTCGGCGAGGAAGTCGTCGAACTGCTCGAGCGTCAGGTAGCCCGGCAGGGGGTATCGGGCCGGGATCTGGCGGAGCGCTTCGTCGTACCGGGCGAACATCGACATCTCGTGGGGGAAGGCGTCGAGGTCCCGGCCGATGTAGCGGCCGGTGCGGGTCGCCCGGTCCAGGACCTGCCGCCAGCGCTGGGGCTGCTTCCAGCCGACGGCGCCGGGAACGCCGTGCTGAAAGAGGGCGAGATGGATCTCGTCGAAGGTTTCGCGGTCGTCGAGGTAGCGTTCGACGTCGGTCAGTGACCGTTCCATGTTGAAGGTCATCCACAGCGGCACCGACCCGGTGCGCAGCGTCCACCACGGCTCCAGCACGATGAACGACTCCACGAACAGCCGGTTGGCCGGTATCCGACGCTGCCGGTACCACCAGCGGTAGAGGTCGGCGACCATTGGGCTCGGCGACGACGGCCGGTCGAAGACCAGCCGCCGTACCCGGTAACCGTGGTCGCGGGCGAACCGTTCGATGTCCTCGTCCAGCGGCGGGGCGAAGCCCCATTCCGCCTCCGGGCTGCGGCCGTCCGGTGCGGGGCCTGCCCAGCGGCGCACCGGGGAGCCGTAGCGCCGAAGGTACTCCTCGACCCGTGCGCCCCCGTGCTGGAACTCCTCCTCCGTCGCCCCGCCGACGGCGCCGTGCTGGAAGACGAACCGGTCGCCGAGGCTCGTCGTCGGCCAACTCTGCCGGCAGTCGACGATGATGATCGTGCCGCCGGGGGCGAGCCGCTGGTTGAGGAAGCGCTCGTACGTGGCGCCGAGCGTGCGACGCTTGTACCGGAAGTAGCTGAGTGCCCGGACCATGAGCCGGTCCTGGTTGGCGTCGTGCATGTGGTGCAGTTGGATGTCCGGATTCGCGTCGAGCAGCGCGCGTCCGGGTTCGAGGCCCTTACGCAGGACGGTCATCGGATCATCCGGATGGACCCTCTCCGCGAGCGGAATGAAGAAGGTCTGCGGCAGCCACGGGATCCCGAGCGCGGCCCACAGGTGCACCAGCGCCCCGTTCGAGGAGCCGATCGCAACGGCGGGGTAGCGACGCACCGGGTACTCCCTGGCCACCCACTGGGATACCTCCTCCACGTCGACGCGCGCGAGCCGCCGGCCGCTGACCGCCTCGCTGAATCCGGCGACCACGAACGCGGCCTCACGCAGCCGGCGGGGCAGCAGGTCGGTCGCCTTGACCAGCGGTTTGAGCCAGGTCGGCTGACCGAGTGCTGGAAACGGCTCCCCTCGCAGGTAGGCGGCGGTGGCCATCAGCATCGCCGAGGCCGAGTCGAAGCTAGCGAGGAACCTCGGTGCGGAGGACAACCGGCTCACCTCCCCGACCTCGCGTCATGTCATCGAGGAAACCGAGGACGGCCCGGCTCAGTTCCACCGGGTTGTCGTGACTCATCGCGTGGACGGTGCCGGGCAGGATCGCGAGCCGGGCGTCCCGGGCGTGTCCGCACAACTCGCGTACCCAGGAGCTGGACACGAGAGGGTCGCGGGTGCCCCGGCAGATCAGCACCGGCATGGTCAGCCGCGGAAGCTTGTCCTCCGGGCGATCCGCCAGCGCGGCGCGGAAGGTCCGCAGCCCGCGGCCCACCCCGCCCCGGCGGTAGTCGGAGAACTGGATCCGCTTCATCCGCATCGACTGGGTCGCCTGCTCGAGCTGCCACCGCCAGAGTTGACTGCACCAGCGGCGTCGCTGCCGGTCCACGGTCGGGCTGACGAGCACGACCGCGCTGACCCGGTGCGATGCCCGCACGGCGGCGTCGATCACGATCTGGGTGCCGACGGAGACGCCGACCAGCACCGCCGGGCCCGCGGTGGCCGCCGGCAGCCAGCTGGCCAGCGCCGCACCCAGTTCGGGGATCGTCGGCACCGGGTAAGGCTTACTGCTGCGCCCGCAGCCGGGCAGATCCGGAGCGAGCACCGTGCCACCGACCGCGAGCCGCCGCGCCGTCGGAGCGCACATCCGCGCGGCGACCACGAGACCGTGGACCAGGACCAGCGGCGGTCGCGGCGACGGCTCTCCCCACCGCAGCCCCGCCATGGTCCAGGTGTTGGTCACGTCGGGCCCGGCCCGCCGTCGCCACCGGTCCGGCGCGGGCACGTTGATGTCGTGGGTGTGCGGTCGCGGCAACGCGACGTCCGCGGGAAGCGGCTCCAGCAGCGGCCGGCCGGTCACGCTCGGCCGCCTCGGTTTCCCGCCCAGACGGCGGCAGCACCCGCCAGGCCGCCGCCGGCGATCACGAGCCCGGTCGCCGTCCTGGCCAGGCCCGATCTGCGCCGGTCGGTGACCCGTTCGCCACGCCGGCCGTCCGGGACGCCGGCCGTGGACGCCGCCGACTCGAAGAGATTCCCGGCCGTCCAGTCGGCCGGCTCGTCGGCGAGGACGGGGCGCTCGACGGCAGCGGCGCCGAAGCGGGTGACCAGCCCGGGGACGAGCCGGGTGACCAGGGCGCCCGGCCAGGTGGCACCACTCACCGGCAGCTCAGGTCGAGGGCGGCGGGCACACCGCAGGACCGCCTTGGCCACCCGATCAGCCTCGACGCGGTGCCGGGGCGCAACCGCGCGACGGCCGGTCCAGTTGGCGGCGTGGCGGAACAGCGGGGTGTCGACCGGCCCGGGCAGGATCGTGCAGACCGAGATGCCGTCCACGTCACGCACCTCTTGCCGGACGGACTCGCTCAGCGCCCGGATGCCGTGCTTGCTTGCCGCGTAGGCGCTCTGCTGCGGCGTTCCCGCGTGGCCGAGCAGAGCGGAGACGTTGATGAGCACGCCGTGACCTTGTTCCCGAAACCAGGGCAGCACCGCCCGGACGCCGTGGTACGTGCCGAACAGATTGACCTGGACGACCCGCCGCCACAGCTCGTCAGGACACTCCTCGACCCAGCCGTACAGGTTCACCCCGGCGTTGTTGACCCACACGTCGATGCGACCGAACCGCGCCACCGCCCGCCGGGCGACGTCCTCCACGGCTGCGGCGTCGCTGACGTCAGCAGGCGCGACGAGCACCTGGCCACCGCGGTCGTGGCACACGGCCGCCAGCGTCTCCAGTCCGGCCGGGTCTCTGGAGACGAGCACCAGAGCGGTGTCCGGGCGGGCGAACCGCAGCGCGCAGGCCCGGCCGATGCCGCTGGACGCGCCGGTCACCACGACAGTTCGATGGCGATGCCGGACCATGTCAGCTTCTCCTCGGATCAGCCTCCACACGAGTCGACGGTCCCCGCGTCGAGGTGCTCGACGTGAAGCCCGATGATCAGCCGGCCAGCGGCATGGTGCAGAGCGATGCGGGGGCCTACCCGCACAGCGCGCTGATAATCACCGCTACCGGAACGGACCCGCCCACCCGCCAGGTTTGGCCGGGGTGGACCGGGGGTAGCCGCAGCCGTCGCACGTCCTGGTCCGGTCGGTCGGAGGGCATTCGACCGGCGCGGGTCGATCGGATCATGAGCGGAGGCGGCATGCGAGCCAGCCTTCGGCCCGGCATGACGACCGGACAGCGCTGGTACGCGCCGATCCGCCCGGCCGCGCTCGTCGTGGTGACCGCCGCCGCCACCGTCCTCGGCGCCATCGGAGTGCTGCCCCGCTGGCCCGGCCTGGCTCACCTGGTGGCGCTACCTCCGCTCGGCCTCTTCGCCGACCTGCGGATGTTGATGGTCGCCGCGCCCAACTACCCGGTCTTCGTCGCCGGACTGGTGGTGTCGCTCGCCGTGCGGATCACCGTCCTGGCGTTCCTGCTCGGCGGACCCAACCGGCACCTGCTTGCGTACGCCGCGCGGTACTACCTGATCGTTCTCCCGCCCGCCCTGCTCGGCTCCGTCCTGATCCTCGGCGCCGGCGCGACCCTGTACTTCGGGCTGTTCTGGATGGGCACGGTCGTCGTGCTGGCCACCGTGGCGCTCAGCGCCGCGGCACCCTGGTCGGCCCCGCCCCGGCTGGCACACGGCTACGCCATCGTCCTCCGGCACGGGCTGCGCCTCGGCACCGTCGGGGCCTACCTGGCGGCGCTCACCGCCCTGGGTGCCGTCGCCGACCTGACCCGGCCGATCGGCCCGGTGGCGGCGATACCCGCGTCTGCGCTGCTGACCCTGGGCACCGCCCGGTTCCTGCGCGCCGACCCCGGCCACCGACTCGCCCGACGCAGCCTCGCCGCCGGATACGCTGCCCTCATCACGGTCATCGCGACCGTCGCGGTCAGCACGCCCACCCTGCCCCGGGCCCCCCGACCGGACAACCCACGCCCCGGCTCGCTGATGTTGATGTCCGGCGTCGACTCGTCCTCGGGATCCGGAGCCATCCTGGAAATCGACCCACACACCCTCGGGTACACCTGCGCGCAGACCTACTACTACTCGTACGCGGGCCCGGGCACCGGCCAGCCGCGCAACGCGGCCAAGTGCCCGATCACCACCGGAGCTCCCTACCAACCGGTCGACACCCTCCGCCCGACCGAGGAACTGATCACCTTCCTCGACGACCAACTGGCCGACCTGCCGCCCCCCGTCGTCCTGATCACCCACTCCCAAGGCGTCTGGATCACCTGGCAAGCGGCGGTCGCCCACCGGCTACCCAACGTCGCAGCCCTCGTACTCATCGGCCCCTTCCCCACCAACCCGGTCCCCTATCCACGGCACGGTGAGGCGGGCGTCAGCAAGGTCGCCGCCGGAGTCACCCGGCTCGTGTCCGGCACCGCCCGACCCGGTGGTACCTCCGTCTTCACACCCGACTCCCCACTCGGCCGCGAATGGCTCGCCCACCCGACCGCCATCCAGGCGACCCTGGCCCAACCACCACCGGACAACCTCCGCATCCTCAGCGTGCCCAGCGTCTTCGACCTGCCCCTCATGCCCACCGGCCCCACGCTGCCCGCAGTGACCAACCACTGCCCGATCCCGGTCATCCACCCGGACCTGCCCTACTCGGCCGAATTCCAGCGGTCCGTCACCCAGTTCCTCGACCATGACCTGGTCGCCCGCTGTCCACCGTGGCGCCACGCAATCGGCCCCATGTTCCGGCCCTTCTCCGTGCCCGCCTGGGACGCCTGAGGGGCGGGTGACCGGAGAAGTACCAGCCTTCGGAGCCCGCCTGCCGGCCTGTGTCACCGCCCCACCCGGCGCAGGACCCCGTCAATTGGGTACGCGTACCGACATGCGTACTGCTCACAGACACCCTCCAGGTCGCCCCTCGTGACCCCCGGCACCTGGCCACTCGGACCCAGCGTGATCGCACTGCTCGCCGCGCTGGTGGTGATCCTGTTCGCCGGCGGGGCGTTGGCCCGTACGGCGGACGAACTGGCGGACCGGACCGGCATGGGCGAGGCGATGGCCGGCGCCCTCCTGCTCGGCGCGGTGACCTCGCTGCCCGGCATCGCCACCACAGTGATCGGTTCGGTACGGCAGGACGCCGAATTCGCCCTCGCCAACCCGATCGGTGGCATCGCGGTGCAGACGGTGTGGCTGGCCATCGCCGATCTGCTCTACCGCCGGTCGAACATCGAGCACGCGGCGGCGTCCCTGGAGAACGTCATGCAGGCACTCGTCCTGGTGGCGTTGCTCTGCCTGCCCGTGGTGGCGTACGCGACGCCTGAGCTCACCATTCTCTGGGTGCACCCCGCGAGCCTGCTGATCCCCGTCATCTACCTGTACGGTCTGGTGCTGCTCCGCCGCCTCCGCCGCGAACCGATGTGGTTCGCCCGTCACACCACCGACACGCGTCAGGACGTGCCGGCCGCCACGACGTCCGGGATGAGCATCGGACGGCTGTGGTTGCGTCTGGCCGCGCTGGCGGCCGTGGTGGCCGCCACCGGCTATCTGATCGGCCAGGGCGGGCTCGGCGTGGTGGCGGCCACCGGTCTGCCCAGCGGTTTCGTGGGCTTCACGCTCACCACGGCGATCACCTCACTCCCGGAGCTGATCACCCTCATCGCGGCGGTCCGCATCGGAGCGCTGACCCTCGGCATCGGCAACATCCTCGGCGGCAACGCCTTCGACTCCTTGATGATCTTCGTCGCCGACGCCGCCTACCGGCCCGGGTCGATCTACTCCGGGGCGAACCTTTCGGGACTGTTGTTCACTGGGATGACCGCTCTGATGACCGCCACGCTTGCCGCCGGGCTGACCCTCCGGGAACGTCGGGGAGTCGGCTTCGAGGGGGCCGCCATCCCGCTCATCTACCTGGCCACCGTCGTCCTGCTGCTGATTCGGCCCGGCTGACGACCTTCAGGGCGCCACCGAAGCCATCGCCCGCCTTTCTCGACGCCGGCAAACCCCGTTCCAAGGCACAGCAACCTGGACACCACGACGGCGCCCCCGGGAATGTTCTTCCACCGCTCGGGTCGGTGCCCTTTGGCTGCGCTGCGTCACCTATCGCCCGGCTCGCTGCGCCGGACGGTCCGTCATCGTGGCGTTGCCGTCCTGACCACCTGTCAGTGCCGAGACGTGCGCTCAGTGTTCCTGGGCCAGGTCTTGGCGCCGATGGTGCCCCCCGCGGCGGCCGCCACCACCGTCAGGCCGAGGACGAGCAGGGCGACCAGCGCGGCGTCCTGGGCCGTCTCGGTGATGGAGACAGGCAGTTCCTGCCCGGCCGCGACCCGTCCGGTGCCGAACAGTTGACCGAAGGCGCCGAAGCCGATGCCGGCGCCAACCGCGGACAGCACCAGCAGCGCCACCATGGTCAGTGCCCACACGGTCACCCCGAGCAGCATCCCGTCCCGCGGGCCTCGCCACCGGGAGGCGGCGCCGGCCGTGAGTCCCCCGACGAACAGAGCGACGACGGCGGCGACCAGGGACCACCACCAGGTGCTCTGGTCGGGGGTGGGATCGGGGCCGGCACCCACGCCGGTCAGGGTGAGGGCGACCAGCAGCACCTCGAGCGTGATCCAGGTGGCGAGTGCGACGACAAAGCCACCCCAGACCGGTCCGCCGGTGATCCGGTCGCCTGCGCCACGTCGCATCGGGTGCGCGTCGATCTCGACGGCAGCCGGTGTCACCGGCGCCGCGCTCGGAAGACGCTCGGTTTCGGCAATTCGCGACCGTTCCTCTGTCGCCATGTCCGTTTCGTCCCTTCGGGTGGGGCGCGCGGTAATGAGTGACCGCGACCCGTCGAACAGCGAAGGCAGAGGATTCCCCGCGCTCGACAAGAGTCACCTGAGCGAAGCGACGGGACTGCGCTCGCGGCAGCGGTCAGCTCGAGGTAGGCCGGCGGCGGCAAGAGCCTGGGGCCCGGGGGAAAGCCACGCTGGTTGGCGGGAGATGAGGTGGGTAAGCGCCCGTTCCAGCAGAGGGGGACAACAGCCATGGGGTTCGAGCTCTTGCCGGCGTTGGTCGCCGGGATCGTCGGCGGCGCGGTGATGAGTCTGATGATGGCCGGGATGCGGCGGGCTGGGTTGACGCCGATGGACATCTCCCTGATCGAGGGCACGATGCTGACCGGCCGGCGTGAGTTGGCAGTGGTGTTGGGTCTGCTCATGCACCTGGTCGTCTTCAGCGGGCTGGTAATCGGTTCCACCTACGCTGGCCTGTTCACGTGGTGGAATGTCGACGACAGCGACGGGTGGTGGGTCGGCGGACTGATCGGGGTGCCCCACGCGTTGATCGGTGGGCTGGCGCTCGCGCTGCTACCGGCGATTCACCCGCGAATGGGCGCGGGATCTGGCGGTCGTGACGGGCTGCGGGTTGCTCCGCCCGGGATTTTCGGCAGGAACTACGGTGCCGCGACGGTGTCGGGGTTCTTCGTCGTGCACGTGGTCTACGGGGCGGTGTTCGGGGCGTTCTACGGCTGGTTCATGGGCGGCGGCTAGGGCCGGCGCGATTGAACGGCGCGCTGTGGCGCCGAGACCTGGTGAGACAGCGCGCGGCGCGGGCCCGCGCCTTCGCCGGGGCACTCTCGGTCGCGGCGATCGAGAGGCACGCCAGGGTCGCTCCGTCCACCTCGACAACATCACCCTGACCAATAGGCGTTAGCCCAGCCCGCACCCAACACCGCGGGCACGCGGCCCACCGCCGCCAGCGCACAGCCGGCGAGCCTCGGTGCGGCAGGCCAGCGGCCTGCCGCACCGTCCGCTATCCGGTCCGCTGCCAGGTGCGTTGTAGCGCCGGGATCATGGTCTGACCGGTGACGGCACGAACGACCCGCCAGTGCTGACCCCCTCGGCGTCGGCAGCGAGAGGTGTCATCTTCAGTGGTAGCCACCGGTAGCACCGAGGGAGAGAAGCGACGCGCTGATTTCCTGGAGTTGTTCTTCGACCTGGTGCTGGTCTTCGCCCTGTCCGGCGTCGTCTCGCGGGTCACCCCGGATTTGTCCGCCGACACCTTCACCCGCCGGTGGACGGCATTGCTGTACGTCCTGGTGCTGGTTGCACCGATCATGTGGCTGTGGACGACCACCGCCCACATCACCAGCCGGTTCGACCCGCGCCGGCGACCGGTCCAGGCGATGGTACTGCTCACCGCGTTCGGCGTGGTGTTCATGGCGTCGTCGCTGCCGTACGCGTTCCGGGAGCGGGGCTGGGCGTTCGCCGTGCCGTACGCGCTCCTCCAGGTGGGGCGACCGCTGGTTCTCACCCGGCTGGTGCGGGACCCCGCGCTACAGGCCCTCTACGCCCGGTCGGCGATCTGGTTCACCGTCTCGGCCGTGCCGTGGCTGGGCGGCATGCTGGTCGAGGACGCGGCCCGGGTCGGCCTGTGGTTGCTGGCGATCACGATCGACCTGGTGGCAGCCCGCTTCTCCTGGCCGGTGCCCGGTATCAGCCGGGAACTGGACGACGCCTGGGAACCCACCAAGACCCATCACCTCGCCGACCGGTACGAGCAGCTCCTGCTGATCGCGCTCGGTGAGAGCGTGCTGGCCCTGGGACTCACCTACACGGACACGCCGGTGTCGCTGGCCACGACGCTGGCGCTGGTGGTCGGCTTCGCCACCACGGTCCTGCTGTGGCGGATCTACTACTACCGCGCGGGCCAGGTGCTCCCCGAAGCCGTCGACTCCGCCGGGAACAAGGTTCTGGTGGGCCGCAACGCCGGACGCGCCCACATGCTGATGGTGCTGGGCATCGTGCTCGTGGCGGTCGGCTACGGAATCGCCGTCACCCACCCGGTCGACCACGTGCGCCCGGCCTGGCTGGCCCCCATCCTCGGCGGGCCGATCATCTACCTCGCCGGCCGGATCCGGTTGGAACGGGTGGTCTTCGACCGGCTCTCCCGGCGCCGGCTCGTCGGCATCGCGACCCTGGCCGCCGCGGCGCTGCCGCTGGCCTTCACCACTCCGCTGATCGCGGCCACCGGCGCCCTGACCGTCCTGCTCGGCATGGCCATGGCCGACGCCCGACAGGCGCGGGGCCGACCACCGGAACCCCCGTCGCCACCCACGGCCGAACCGCCAACCATCTAGCCGATCCGCCGTCGGCCACCGGCACAGGCCAAGAAGCCACCCGGCGCGACCGGTGTCGGCAAGGCGGTGGCGGGGGGCTGTCCGCCGCCAGCCGGTGAGCCCTGCCCGGCTTGAGCTTCCGGCACGGCGTGGCCCCCTGTCGGCCGGCACTGCCAGTTCCCCGACGGTAGGGGAAGGCCGCTACCGTCGGGGGCCTCCAGGTCAGTGGGTCGACAGCGTTCCGCTGATCTCGTTCGGCACCGCGGGCAGCTCCACCGATCCGACGAGCTTGCCGGTGGTGAGGTCGAGCCGGTGCACCTTCTTCACGGCCGGCTCGGTGATGTAGGCGGTGTCGCCGCGGACGAACAGGGCCGGGCGGGGCTCCTGCCACTTCATCGGCTCCTCCCAGGCGGCGACGACGGGCCACGCGTTGGTGATCGTGCCGGCGGCGGGGTCGATGACGTGCAGCTTGCCGTCGGTACCCAGGATCAGGCCCTCGCCCTTGGGGCCGCGGGCCAGGGAGCGGAAGCTGTAGCTGACGCCCTCGGGCATCGGCACCACCTTGAGGGAGTTCGTGGCGGTGTCGATGAGCGCGAACTGCTCGGGGAACTCACGCTCGGCGTCCGGGTCGATCTTGTAGTCGCCGAGCAGGACGGGCGAGGCCTCGCTGCCGACCTGGGTGCCGACGGCGCCGTACGCCCGGTCGCTCTTGACCTTGACGAAGGCGCCGTTCTTGAACAGCAGGACCCCGTCCTTGCAGCCGAGCCCGACGACCTCGCCCTGGGCGACGGCTTCGCCGTGGACGCCGGGGCACTCCTCACTGCGGGCGATCTCCTTGCCGTCCTTGTCGAGCGCGATCGCGCCGGGGCGGGACTCCTCGGTGCCGAGGGTGACCACGAGGGTGCCGTCGCCCAGCTCGACCGCCACGCCGTGGTGCGGCTGGGCGGTCTTGTACTGGCGTCCGGTGGGCTTGCCGTCGGCGAGGCCCGTCGGGTCGAAGCTGTGCACCTCTCCGGTGCCGTCGGTGAACAGGACGGTGCGGTCACCGTGCAGCACGACGTGACCGGGCTTCGCGCCGGGGTACGTGATGTCGGTCAGCTTTCCGGCAGCCGCGTCGAGCACCTGGAAGCCGGCCTCGGTGGAGACGATGACGCCGGTGTCGTTGCCGGCCGGGTTGATCCGGTTGAACCCGTCGAGGGTGACGGTGTGCGCCACCTTCAGGGTCTCGCCGTCGAGCACGTGGATGCCGCCCTCGTAGGTGACCGCCACCGGCTCGTTCACCGAAGCGGTGGCCGACGACGCGGAGGGGGATCCACTCTCGCCCGTCGTTTCGGACCCGCAGGCGGCGAGCGCCAGCGATGTGGCCATGAGCGCGACCAGACCACGGCTGTTGGGTCGGTTCACTGAAACGTCCTCTCTCTAGTGCAACTGGCAATCGTTTTCAGTAACGTACACGGAGGTCCGCATGTCGAAGCCGCCAGGGGTCAGGTTCCGCTCAGGGCGCCGATGATCGCTTCGGCGTTGAAGCGCATCATGGCCAGGTAGCTGGCGGCCTCGCCGTCCGCGTCGCTGAGCGATTCCGAATACAGCCCGACGACGCGTACCGTGATGCCGGCCTCGGCGGCCAGGACCTCGGCGAGGCGGGCGGGTTGCGCGGTGTCGGCGAAGACGGCCGGCACCCGGTGGGTCTCGATGGCGGTGACCAGCGAGGCGAGGTCGGACGCGCTCGGCGAAGCCAGGGTGGTTCCACTGGGGATGATCGCGCCGACAACCGTGAGGTCGTAGCGGTCGGCCAGGTAGCCGAAGACGTGGTGGTTGGTGACCAGGACCCGACGCTCCGCCGGGATCCCGGCGAAACGCTCGGCAAGCCTCGCGTCGAGTTCGCGGACCTCGTTCGCGTACGACTCGGCGCGCCGACGGACGACGCCGCCGTCCACGCCGTCGACATGCCTGACGATCTCGTCGGTCAACAGCCGCACCGCGGTGACCACGCGCGCCGGATCGGTCCAGAAATGCGGATCCGGAAGCCCTGCGGCGTCGCCGTCCCGGTACTCCATCGGATCGATCTTCGCGCCCACCTCCACGGTGGGAACACCCTCGGCCTTCGCCGCCTCCACCTGGTGCAGCACGCCCTCCTCCAGGCCGAGACCGTTGTAGACGACCAGGTCGGCCGTCTGCATGGCGTGCGCCTCCCGTGCCGAGATGGCGAACGAGTGCGGGTCGGCGTTCGGCTTCATGAGCACGCTGACCTCGGCCTGGTCACCGACGATCTCCGCGACGACGTCCCCGAGGATGTTCGTGGTCACGACAATGCGAGTCCGCGTCGGCGAGGTGCAGGCGGCGCCGCCGGCCAGCAGGACAGCCGCGGCGACGAGCGCTGCCAGGAGTCTCCTGGTCCTCATCGACCGACCTCCACGACGAGGTCCGGTCGTTCGGTGACCCGCAGCTTGCGGGCGGTGCGCAGCCCGTCGCGGTAGTCGATCTCGTGGATGAGCCGGGCGGCCGGCTCGGCCAGGTAGGCACGGTCGACATCCAGGGTCAGGTTCGCGGCCGGCACGGACGTCTGCGCGAGCACCTTTCCGGTCCCGAGGTCGTAGCTGATCAACGTGCCCGACCGGTCGAGGGCGAGCACCGTACTACCGTCGGCCGGTGACGCCGCCGCCACCAGCTGGCGTCCTCCAGCCGGGAGGTATCGCAGGGTGGCCTTCGCCGCGTTCACCGACCAGATGCCGGCACGATCGGCGACCGCCGCCTCGTTGCTCCGCGGCCGGTACCCGAACGTGCCCGTCGGGACCGGGCCACGTGGGCTGGGCAGGGTCTTGGCCGTGAGCTTCTCGCCGTCGAGCTTGACGCGGACGAGACTGTTCTCGCAGGCGATGACCGCGCCGCCGCGCAACACCGCCCAGCCGCGCGGCGCCGCGCAGGGCGCCTCCAGAGCGCCGGTCGGTTCGCCGCGCTCGTTCATCGCGACGATCCGGTTCGCCGGCCGGCCGGGATCGTCGCCGACGGCGACGAGAAGCTGATCCGCGTACGGCACGGCCAGTGCGGTGGTGCTGCGAGAGTCGATCGTGGCGAGGGTGGCGACCTTGCCGGCTTCGAGTTCCCGGCGGTCGAGCACGGTGACCATCCCGTCGGCCGTACCGATGGTGGTGTGGGCCTCGAAGCCGGCGACCGTGGTTATCGGCGCGTCGAGCGTCAGGGTGCCGACCGAGCGGGCCGGCGCCCGGTAGTAGTGGACGTGGTCGGTGTGATCGACGGTCCAGACGCCGGCGTCGACGACCTCGAGTTCTCGGTTGCCGTCGTCGGCGTAGACGAAACGGCCGTCCTCGGTGATCCGCTCCGCACCGAGCGAGAGGCCGACCTCCCTCTCCGACCCGGTGGCCAGATCGAGCAGGTGCAGCCGCCGGGCCCCGCGGGCCAGGTACGCGATGGCGGACTGGGCCTCGGCCACCTCCTCGGCACCGGCGACGTAGCCGTGCGGCGTCTCCTCGGCGGCCGGCGGATCACCCGACGAGCCGCACGCGGACACGGCGAGCGTGACACCCAGGGCGGCGGCAGCGGCGAGGCCCCTGACGTTGGTGACGATCACGAAATTCCTTCCAGTGAGGGGTTCGGGCCCGGCGACCGGCGTCGACCCAGCGCGGTCGTGACCCGGCGTGCACCGAGAATCGCGAAGAAGATCAGGACGGCGACGGCGGCGATCGTGGCGCCGGCGGCGGTCGCGGCGTACCAGGAGATCCACAGGCCGACCACGGTGGCGGCCGAGCCGATCACGAAGCTGGCCAGCATCACCGCGGGCAGCCGGCGCGCCACCAGCATGGCCGCCGCCGACGGCGCGATCAGCATGCCGAAGGCGAGCAGCGTGCCGACCACGCTGAAGGCGACCGCCATCGTGACGGTCAGCAGCGCCAGCATCACCGCGTTGGCCAGATCCGGTCGCAAACCCAGTGTCCGGGCCTTACGTGGGTCGAAGGTCAACGCGAGGAACGGCCGGTAGCACGCGGCGGTGACCGCCGCGACCACGGCGACGGCCGCGGCCAGCATCAGCAGGTCGGGCTGCCGGATCGCGAGTACGTCGCCGAACAGGAAGGCCGTCAGGTCGGTCGCGAACGACCGCGAGTGCGACACGATGATGACCCCGACCGAAAGCATCCCCACGAACAGCAGCCCGATGCTGGTGTCCCGCCCGAACTCCCGGCTGTGCCGAAGGGCGTTGACCCCGGCCGCCATGGCGAAGGCGCTGGCAGCGGCGCCGACCACGAGGTTCCCGCCGACGATCGACGCGATCGCCACTCCCGGCAGCATGCCGTGGCTCATCGCCTCCCCCAGGAACGTCATCCCGCGGGCGACCACCCACACGCCGACCAGCGCGCACGCCGCGGCCAGCAGCACGCCACCGACGAGCGCACGGACGACGAAGGACACGGTGAACGGCTCGATCAGGGACGACATCACCCGGTCGACTATACTGAAATGACAACCATTGTTGTTAAGGGGATGCGTTGAGCGCCGATGTCCTGACCGCCGAGCACATCGGCTTCCGCTACGCCGACGTTCCCGTCCTGCACGACGTGAGCCTGCGCGCCGAAGCCGGATCCATGCTGGCCCTCACCGGCGCGAACGGCACCGGCAAGAGCACGCTGCTGCACCTGCTGGCGGGCGTCACACAGCCCACCGAAGGACGCGTCCACCGTCGACCGGGCACCCGCCTCGCCCTGCTGCCGCAGCGCACCAGCGACATCGACGCCCTACCGCTGACCGTCGCCGAATGTGTGCAGATCGGACGGTTCACCCTGCGCCACCGCCTCAGCCGCGACGACCGCGCATCGGTAGCGAAGATCATGCAGAGGCTGGACATCGCCCACCTGGCCCGCCGGCGGCTCCGCGAACTCTCCGGCGGCCAGCGCCAGCGCACGCTCATCGCGCAGACGCTCGTGCAGCACGCCGACATCTACGTCCTGGACGAACCGACAACCGCCCTCGACACCGGCAGCCGGCGACAGGTCCACGACCTGCTCGCCGAACGCGTCGCCGCCGGCGCGGCGGTGGTCATCGCCAGCCACGACCCCACCGAGACCGCACTCGCCGAGCACATCATCCGCCTCGAGGGGCGAACACCGGCCACGCTCAGGGCTGCCGGGTCATCGGCCTGACGCCCCGTGCCGACGCGACCTGACCACCCGGCGGTGCAGGTTTGCCCGGTCGGCACCGACGGCCCGACGACACCGCGCTCTCGACGCCCTGGCGGTGACGATGAAATGTTGGAATGTGGCACCGGACGATTGTCGTCGGAGCCGGCAATAGCTGCCCAGTTTCAATCGCGGTAATCAGCCGTACACCGGTTGTGGCAGGTAAAGCAAGACTGACCTAAGGAAGGTAAGGCTACCTTCATTCGGCACGGCGTTTTCCGCATGACGAAAGGTGACGGGCCGCTGCGGACGATGGTTCGTTGCTACAGTGTTGGTCATTCTGGATAGATTCCAGGACGCCGACCGGCGAAGGTTTGCCTTTCGCCGCTGCGGCAAATGAGGGACTGACAGACCAGTACGCGGAGCCGGGGCGTTCCTCCACCCCGGCGGCCCTCACGATATGGAGGCACCAATGAAAACCCTGCTGCAGTCGCCGCCGGTCCGCGAATGCGCCGCCACCGCGTGCAGTTTCAACGACAATGGCTGCCACGCTCCGGCGATCACCGTCGCGTCGACGGGTGCGGCCGCATCCTGCGCGACGTTTGTGGAGTCGTCGGTACAGGGCGGGATCGCCGAGGTGACCGGTTCCGTGGGCGCATGCGCGCGTTCCGAGTGCGTCTACAACACCAACCTCGCCTGCACGGCCGAGTCCATCACCGTCGGCCCAGGCGCCACCGCCAGCGACTGCCTCACCTACCAGCCCGCCTGACGAGGGTGGCCCAGCGCGACGCCGCCTTGGCAAGGTAAGGCTTACCTACTACAGTCACGTTCCTAGGCCGAACTCACCTGCACTTCATGGCCGAGGGGACTGACATGGCGCTCCACCCGGCCGGGCGGCCAACCGACCTGGCGCACGCGGCGCCCGCCACCGACGCGTCGACGGCGGGCGCCGTGACTGCGCGCTCCGCCCTGTCCGCCGCCGCGTCCCTGCGGCTCCGACTTGACGACGCCACCGTCGACCTCATCGGATCGCACACCGTCCTACCCGACGGCACGGTGGTCCTCGCGGTTGACGCGATGACCCGGACCGGCGGCCTGCTGGTTGCCGCCCGCGGTCGACCGGGGGCGGTACGGCTCGACGTGACGCAGCTCGTCCCGGTCGCCGTACGGTCGCGGGTACGGGCCCGAGTTCGGGTGCTGGGTACGGCCCGCCGGTTCGACCCGGCGAGCCTGGACTCGTGCGACAGCGACAACGTCATGTCCCTGCTCGACCTACCCCCCGTCGCGCTGTGGGCCGTCGAACCGGTCCAGGTCGGCCTCACCCGCGATCGCGGCGAAGCCACCGTGAGCATCAGCGCCTACCGTGCCGCGCGGCCGGACCCGCTCGCCACCGTCGAAGCCGGACACCTGCAGCACCTCACCCAGCGGCACAGCGACGTCCTTGACCAGCTCGCGACACTGCTCGATCCGGCGTTGACCGCCAGGTCGACGCGGGTCCTACCGGTCGCGGTCGACGCCGACGGCGTGGTGCTCCGCGCCGAAGCATCGCACGGACACACCGACGTCCGGCTGCCGTTCGCCCGCCGCGTCACCGAGGGTGCCGGCCTCGCCGAAGGACTGCGTACGCTGCTTGCCGAGGCGGCACAGCGTCGATCCGCGCGGCCATCCCGCCCCACGGCCAACACGGAGCGACCTCCGGCGGCCGCGTGCGACTGCGACCTACGCGCCCGGTGACCGTGCGGGTGACGTCCGGGCGGTGAACAGGCCAGTGGCGAGAACACCCGGGCGATGCTGGCACATGGATGGCACGCGGCCACGCGTTACGTGATGGACCGCTAGCCGGTCCACACCGGCAGTTCCTCGGCCTGCACCAGGCTCATTACGGGGCCCAGTGCCGCCCGCCGATCATCACCGAGCTGATCGACGAGGACGCTGCACCCTCCCGGTCGTGTGATCCAAGCGAGGATCGCTGCAAGCGCAAGGTGTGCGACTGCCGCCGGTAGTCCGGCAGGGCTACCGCTGTGATCTTCTCGCCAGGAAACAGCCCTTCACGCTTAGCACTGGTATGTGGAGGATGGGGGCATGGAGAGGTCGACGTTCGTATACGACGGGGACTGCGCGTTCTGCACGAAGTGCGCCGAGTTCATCCAGCGGCGGATCCCCACCAACGCGCGGGTCGTGCCCTGGCAGTTCGCCGACCTGGACGCGCTCGGCCTGACCAAGGCCGAGTGCGAGGCGGCGGTGCAGTGGGTCGGCGCCGACGGGTCCCGCGCCGCCGGGCCTGACGCGATCGCTCGGTTGCTTGGCGACAGCGGTCCGCTCTGGCGGGTCGCCGGCGCCGGTCTCCGGTTCCCTCCGGTACGCGCTGCCGCCTGGCCCACGTACCGCTGGGTGGCCCGCAACCGGCACCGGCTTCCCGGCGGCACCGCCGCGTGCTCATTGCCGCAGGAGGCGCGGGAATCCCTCTACGGCCCGACCGGCCGCCCCACGGCGGACGCCTGAACGTAGTCGGCCGCCACATCCTCCGGGTCGGCGTCGACGCCGTGGCGTCGGCGGAGGAGCCGGCGCGCCCAGACGACCGGGCGGACGCGTTCCAGGGGCAGGAAGCTCGTCATCGCGGCCAGGTGCGGGGCGAACGAGATGGTGATGGTCGCCATGGTGACCAGGTGGAACGAGTAGAAGAAGCCGATCGTGGCGAGCCGCCAGCGTTCCCGCAGCACGAAGACCACCGGGCTGAGCAGCTCGAACGCGACGATGCCGAACTGGGCGACGATCAGCAGGTACGGCACCTGCGCGATCAGGTCGGCCAACTCGGTGCCGCGCCGGATGATCGCCCGGGCCAGCACCGAGCCGGTCAGCCACTCGGGCCCGCCGAACCGCAACTTGGCCCAGGCGGCCAGGAAGTACGTGCAGATGACCGCGATCTGGGTGACCCGCAACGCCCAGCCCCCGGCCTCGGTGCGGGTGGCGTCCCCGTGCCGGGCGCGCCCGGCGGTGGGAAGCACGGCCAGGGCGACGAGCAGGCCGAACCGGTCGTGGTCGACCTTGCCGTAGCTCATCGCGACGATCATCCACTCGAGGTAGAGCGCGAAGACCGACCAGCCCAGCAGTCGAGGTGCCCGGCCGGTGGCGGCGAGCAGGGCGAGCAGCAGCAGGACCCAGAAGATCACCGCGACCAGCGCCGGGGTCGGCGTGGGCAGCGGCAGCAGCCGACCGATCAGCAGCGGCTGGTAGAGCTCGCCGGGTACCGCGACCCGGGTCCGCACCCACGGGGTGAAGACCACCAGGTCCGCGGCGACGAAGAGATAGACCAGCGTACGAAAGGCGGCGACCCGGCCGCGCGGGACCGGCTCGGTCAACCAGCGGCTCATCGGCCCGCCCGCCAGCTGACCACGGTCTCGTCCGTCCAGCGGCCGGTCGGGCGCCCCTCCTGGATGCCGTACCAGCGGATCACGATGCGGACCTCGACCAGCTTCGCCGCGCCGAGGTTGCGTTCGGCGTACGCGTCGGCCACCGCTGCGAGCAGCGCGGGGTCGGCGACGTAGCGGGCCTGCTGCCCCTCGATCTCGGCCCGCCGGATGCCGGTGGCCTCCTGGCCGAGGCCGACCACCGCGCCCGTGGAATCGACGCCCTCCACCCGCGTGTCCGGTGCCGGGGCGTCCGGCGGGTTGGACGTCGAGTACATCCGGAACGGCCCGAACGGGAAGTGGTCGTCGGTGCCCCAACTGGTGCCGGCCACCAGCAAGGCCAGCCCGAGTGCGGTGGCGGCGAATCGGGCCGCGCGACCGCGGGTGGTCAAGGTCTCCATCGCGTCGTGACGCTACGGGATGCAGCGGCCCCCGGGGTCCCTCCGGCGGTCACTCCTGGTCGCCCGAGTCGCCCGGGTTGGCCGCCGTGGCCGCCGAGGGCCCGGCCGTGGCCGCGGTGGCTGGTCAGCTCCGTGCTTGTGCACGGCCAGCTTCTTGCCGACGTCCTCCATGTCGAGCGCCTCGACCTGCTGGATGAGGTTCTCCAGGGCCGATTCGGGGAGGCCGCCTGAACCTGCCGCTGTTGCCCTCGCCTCGATCGCACGCCGATGTGCCATCGACAGACACGCTCAAACCCCCGCAAGCATCGATGCTTGCCGATATAGTCGGTGATCCACTTCGCCCCCGCGGCCAAGACCAACCCGGACCTACCCGCACCCCACCCGGACGGGCCGGGACGTAGGGATGCTCGTCGGACGAGCAGCCACCGAGCAGCCAAAGGAGCACACAGCCCCGAGCTGGGCGGCTGACCTACCTGGCTAACCCGACAGGCTGCGAGACGGGCGAGGTGGTCGACGACCAGCGCCCGTTGCCACCGACGCTTTGATCAGGCGACACATGCGGCGATGCGCCGCCCCGCCGCCTCTCCCACAATCAGCCGCTAGCCGATGGCCTGCCGTACGTGCCGCACCGCGATTTAGCTGCGTCGCCAGGACGTCGGCGTCTCGCAGCAAGAGCGCGACACTCCTACGGTGGTGCGCTCGTCACGTCGCCTATGCAATGCTGCTGACACGGGACCCTGCGGCGTGCGGAAAGGGGGGAAAATGGGCGATGTCCGTTTTACGGAAGGAATTCTCAATCTCGCTCAAGCCGGACGTCATCTCCGAGTGCCGCAGCAGACCTTCCACCGGTGGGCGCGCGGCTACCAGCGCGGCGGCCCGCTACTGCACGTCGCCGACGGCCGTCCGGACATCCTGCCGGTCACGTTCATCGCTCTGGCTGAGGCGCACGTGCTGGAGGCGCTACGCACCGCCGGGGTGCGCCCGCAGAAAATCCGGCCCGCCCTGACGGAGCTTCAGCGGGAGTTCGGCCGCGAGTACGTCCTGGTCGCCCCCGAGCTGGCCACGGACGGCATCGACGTGCTGTGGGACTTCAGCAAAACCCGCTCCGGGGAAGGGCTGATCGTCGGCGGGACCAACCAGCATGTGATCAAGGAAATCGTTGCCGATCACATGGAGTACATCGCCTTCGACAGCGAGGGGATCCCCGAGCAGCTGACGCTGTCCAGCTGGCAGCCGGCCAAGGTGGTCGTCAACATGCGGCGGTCCTTCGGACAGCCGATCTTCGCTGCGACGGGAACCCGGGTGGCGGACGTCGCCGGCATGATGAAGGCGGGTGAGAGCGCTGAAACAGTCGCGGACGAGTTCGGGATCGACATCCACGACGCCCGAGCCGCCGCACGCATCCTCCTGGGCCGCGCCGCCTGAGTTCTACATCGACGAAAACATGCACGGCCGGTCACTGCGTCGGTGCATCGTCGACCTCGGCTACCAGGTCCACAGCCCCGCCTCCGTCTTCACCCGCGAGCGTCTGGAGCAGGGCCTGACGGACCAGGACTGGCTACCGGTGGTAGGCGAGGAGGGCTGGGTCGTGTTCGGCCGCGACCAGAACATCCTCAAACGGGAACTGGAGCTGTAAGCCTTCCTCAAGGCCAAGGTGCACATGTTCCTGGTTCCCGGCGACGCGACCCGCGACCACATCATCGAGCTGGTGCGACTGAATTTGGCCCGGATCTGCGCGCTCGCGTCGGCCCGTCAGCCGAATGTCTACTGGCTCCGGCGGGACAACGTGATCAGCTATGAGGAACGTCGAGCCAAGATCCACCGTCGCCGCTCGTAAAGACCTTGCGGCCCGACGAAATCGTCGTCGTCCGGGCCATGCCGTCTAACCGCCTCGGTACCGCAGGGTTTGTTCCTACGCCCCTCCGCACCGGACTGCTACCGGATGAGGGAGCCTGTCGTTATTCATGAACGACGTGGCAGGCACGTACGGCTGATCGGTGCTGGCGAAGCGTTCGGACGTAGGGCTAGGTCGTCACGGGCAGTACGGCAAACCGCACTCCGAGGCCGAGAGCCGTGATGACGGCGAGCGCCAGCTACGCCGCCGTCATTCGATAACGCCTGACTTCCGGATCAGTAACGTTGCCGATGGTGTGGCCGGACAGTGGCATGGCATGGGTGTAGGTTGTCGGCGTCCGGCTCGAGTGGTTCCCCCCGTGACCGCTCGAGCCGGCTCCTTCCTGGGAGACCCGGCTATTGCTGTGGATCAGGTGGCCGCTGCTTCTCGCTAGGGGGCGTCGATGACCTCGCGTCCGAGAGGCCAGAACGCGGCGGGGACGAGCTTGAAGTTGGCGATGCCGAACGGGATGCCGATGACCGTGAGGCAGAGCGCGATGCCGGCGAGGATGTGGGACAGGGCCAGCCACCAGCCGGCAAGCACCACCCAGAGGACGTTAGCCAGTCCGGAGGCGACCCCGGCGCCGGGTTTGGGAACGAGGGTGCGGCCGAACGGCCACAGGGAGTAGACCGCCAGGCGCAGCGACGCGACGCCGAACGGGATCGTGATCACCAGTACGAAGCAGATCAGCGCGGCGATGCCGTAGCCGGCGGCGAGGACGATGCCGCCGCCGAAGATGAGCCACAGCACGTTGAGCACAAACCGGATCATGTTCTGAGCATGACCGACGCCTGCCACCTGGCTGGCGCTGCCGACAGGGCGATCAGCATGGTGTGTCCCGGGCGGCTACGGTTGGTGCTCCGGAGGGTCAGGTTGAGGAGGCGTCGAACAGGCCGTGGGCGGCTATGGCGTGCAGGTCACGCTGGTGTTCGTGTTGGTGTTGGTGAACGCGGTGTTCGCGGGCAGCGAGATGGCGTTGGTGTCGCTGCGGGAGAGCCAGTTGCAGCGACTGGAGCGCACCTCCCGGGCCGGGCGGGTGCTGGCGAAGCTGGCGCGGGACCCGAACCGCTTTCTGGCCACCATTCAGATCGGTATCACCCTGGCCGGGTTCCTCGCCTCGGCGGCAGCGGCGGTGTCGCTTGCGGCGCCGCTGGTGGGGCCGCTGGGGTTCCTGGGCTCGGCGGCGGAGCCGGTGTCGATCGTGGCGGTCACCATCGTGTTGACCTTCGTCACACTGGTGTTGGGTGAGCTGGCGCCGAAGCGGATCGCGATGCAGCGCGCCGAAGGTTGGGCGCTGCTGGTCGCCCGCCCGTTGGACGCGTTGTCGGCGTTCTCCCGTCCGGCGGTGTGGCTGTTGAGCAGGGTCAGCGATGCGGTGGTGCGGCTGACCGGCGGGGACCCGCGCGCCCGGCGGGAGGAGGTGACCACCGAGGAGTTGCGGGACATGGTCGCGGCGCAGCGCAATCTCACTCCCGAACACCGGATGATCATCTCGGGGGCGTTCGAGGTGGCCGAGCGGATCCTGCGGGAGATCCTCGTCCCCCGCCGCGAGGTGGTCACCCTGTCGGTGTCGCTGTCCGCCGCGCAGGCGCTGCGCGAGTTGGGCAGGTCGGGTCAGACTCGCGCCCCGGTCGTGGGTCGCGGTGGTCTGGACGACACCGTCGGCGTGGTGCACATGCGGGACCTGCTCGACCAGGACGGGCCGGTCGCCGAGCAGGCCAGCCCTGCGGTGTATCTGCCGGAGACGTTGAAGGTGACCGAGGCGATCCGGGAGATGCGGTCGCAGCGGCAGCAGTTCGCCCTCGTGGTGGACGAGCGGGGCGCCATCGACGGGATCGTGACGATGGAGGACCTGGTCGAGGAGATCGTCGGGGAGATCTACGACGAGACCGACCGGGACGTGCAGGCCGTCGTCCGGGAGCCGGAGGGGTCGCTGCTGATGCCGGGTGGCTTCCCGCTGCACGACCTGCCGGACGTGGGCATCGACCTCGACGAGGACGTCCTCGAAGCCGGTGACTACACGACCGTGGCGGGCTTGCTCCTGGCCCACCTCGGCCACATCCCGAAGACGCCGGGTGAGGTGATCGAGCTGCCGGGCCTGACCGCCGAGGTGGCCGAGGTGACCGGACGGGCCATCACCCGGGTACGCCTGCGCACCACACCGGTGCGCGGCGACGGGCACGAGGCCGGCGATGACGAGACAACTTCCTGACGGGCCCGGCCGACGACTGACACACGCGTGATGCGGAGTGGCAGTGTAACCGCCCGTAGGGGCCAGGCCCGACACCCATGACACCACCCGAGAGTAACCGCACGGATGCACTCAGATATCTCTCAGGTGGCGTTGGTAGCTTCCCGGCGCGACGGCATCCATTATGGATGTCGTTGATGTCGTTGCGGCACAAGGGTTCGCGGGGAAGTTCCACCGGTTCCGGGCGTCGCGCGGTCGTGTGGTCGTCGGGGAGAGGTTTGTGGTGTTCAAGAAGATGCTGGGCGCGTTCGGGGTGGGCGGCCCCAGCGTCGATACCGTCCTGTCCAATCCGAACACCCGCCCGGGGCTGATGCTGGGCGGGCAGGTGAACCTGACCGGCGGCAGCCACGATGTAGAGGTCGACCACATCACCGTCGGCCTGGTCACCCGGGTGGAGGTCGACGGCGCGGAGGAGGAGTACGACGCCCTCGTCGAGTTCCACCGCGTCCAGGTCGCCGGTGGCCTGCACCTGCGCGAGGGCCAGCAGTTGTCGCTGCCGTTGCAGGTGGCGATGCCGTGGGAGACTCCGGTGACCGACCTGTACGGGCAGCACCTGCACGGCATGACGATGGGCCTGCGCACCGAGGTGGCCATCCGCGGCGCGGTCGACAAGGGCGACCTGGACCCGGTGTATGTGCATCCGCTGCCGGCGCAGGAACGCATCCTGGAGGCCTTCGGCCGACTCGGCTTCGGGTTCAAGGGCGCCGACCTGGAACGCGGGCACATCTCCGGCCTGCACCAGAGCCTGCCGTTCTACCAGGAGATCGAGTACTACGCCGCCCCCCAGTACGCCCACACCGTCAACGAGGTCGAACTGACCTTCGTCGCCAACGAGCACGGCGTCGATGTCGTCCTCGAATTCGACAAGCGCGGCGGCCTGTTCACCGGAGGCCACGACTCCTTCGGCCGCTACCACGCCGCGCACGCCGACGCCGACCGCGTCGACTGGGCCGCGCAGGTCGACACCTGGGTCCGCCAGGCCCTCGACGGCTACCAGAGCCTGCACGCCGGCCACGGCGACGCCCCGCCCGCCCAGGGCTACGGCGCCCCCGGCTATCCGCCGCCCCCGCCGCCCGGCTACGGGCAGCCCGCCTACGGCGCCCCCGGCCACGGGCACGCCGGATACGGCCACCCCGGCGGCCACTACAAGGATGAGCACCACCACGAGCGGCACGGCGGCCCCGGTATGGGCGCCGTCGCCGCGGGTGTGGTCGGTGGCGCGGCGCTCGGCTTCGCCGGCGGCATGGTCGCCGACGAGGTCTTCGACTCCTTCGGCGACGACGAGGGCGGCGACGAGGAAGCCTGAACCCCTCCAATCCACAGTGGAAGCGCGCACCCGCTCCATGATCTAATTCTGCAGGTTTGTCCGCAACCGGTCGGATTGTCCGGCCGGGATTTCGAAGGAGTGTGCATGCCCGTCACCGCCGACCTCACCAAGCTGGTCGACAAGGCCTACCAGGACAAGACCCTCACCGAGATCGTCGACGCCCCGGTGTCCGCCCTCGCCGGGGTCAGCGACGGCGACGCCAAGCTGCTCAAGGACGCCTTCAACATCACCACCGTCGGCGACCTCGGCCGCAACCCGTACTTCCGCACCGCCAACGCCCTGGTCGCCCTCGCCGGCGGCAAGTAGTTCCCTCGCGGCGTGGTGCCGGGCTTCCGGCGCCACGCCACACGGTGTGGACGTGCGCTACCGGCCTGCCAGCGCATCGGGTTTCGCTCTCCCACTGCGGCGAGCACACCCCAGGCACGAGCCGACAGCCGCGTAGGTGGTCGGACTCGGGTTCCGGTGGCAAGGACGGCGACGACGGCGAGGTAGCCACCCAGCAACAGAAATGCCCTCGAAGCCGACTCGGCCCGGCCGCGGGGCCGGCGGACCAGCATGCCGGCGAGGACGACGGCGGTCATGAACACCCCGCGGCAGTGACGACGAGCTCGTCGGTCTGCGCGGCGTGGAACAGGGAGCCCGGCGATGACGAACACTGCGATGCTCCACGCCAGCGGCCACTGAGGGGTCGGATCAGGCATGGCAGCCAGCGTTACCGCCGTTACCGAGCCGGTGAGCCTGGTCGCGGGAGGGTCCAGCGGACCCCGGACCGTGTCGCCGCTGACGCCGGTTGACGACCGGTGCACGGTTGCACGACAGGTGTACGAAGAAGCGCCGGCAGGCCGTCAGGAAGGTTTCGCCGACGGCACCGCGCGGGCACCAGTGACCCCGGCAGGCAACCTTTGAAGGGACGGCTCTCGTGGAAGTTGCCGGCTTCTTCACCGCCATCATCATCGGTCTGGTCATCGGCGCGCTCGGCCGCCTGGTGGTGCCGGGCAAGCAGAACATTCCGATCTGGCTGACCCTGCTCATCGGCGTGGTCGCCGCGATCCTCGGTACGCTCGTCGCTGGCGCTCTCGGCGTGGACGACACCGCCGGCATCGACTGGATCGAGTTGGCCCTTCAGGTGGCCTTCGCCGCGATCGGCGTCGCGGTCGCCGCCGGCACCTACGGCCGCCGCCGCGTCCACTGACCACTCGCCGCCCGCACCGGCCTGCCCCTGGCAAGGGACAGGCCGCAGAGCTGCCCGGACTCTGGCGGAGCGCGGCAGGGCGAGATGGTACGCGACGGCCACGGCGGTCACGACCGCCGTGGCCGTTGTCTGCACCGGCGGCGGGCACGGGTGACGGCTACCGATCGCCGGCCGCTTCCGACTTGACGTAGGTGGGGTGCAGATGGACGGGTTCAGCCGCACGGCGCTGCTGGCGGGCCCGTACACGCAGGTTGAGAAACTCGACGAAGATCGAGAAGGCGATGGGTCCGTACACGTAGCCCTTGGGGATGTGCTGGTCGAAACCTTCGGCGATGAGGCTGGCGCCGATGAGCAGCAGGAACGACAGGGCGAGCATCTTGACCGTGGGGTGCTCGTTGACGAAACGGCTGACCGCGCCGGCGGACACCAGCATGATGATCATCGCCACAACGACCGCGGCGACCATGATGAATAGCTCGTCCACCATGCCGACGGCGGTGATGACCGAGTCGAGGGAGAACACCACGTCGAGCACGAGGATCTGGGCGATGACTGCGGCGAACGACGCCGCCTTGCCGCTCGATCCGTGTTCCGCACCCTCAAGATGCTCGTGGATCTCGTAGGTGGCCTTGCCGAGCAGGAACAGCCCGCCGAGCAACAGGATCAGGTCACGCCCGGATATCTCCTGCCCGGCGACGGTGAACAGCGGGGCGGTCAGTCCGATCACCCAGGACAGCGAGGCGAGCAGCAGCAGCCGGGTGATCAGCGCGAGCGACAGCCCGATGGTACGCGCCCGGGCCTGCTGGTGCGCAGGTAGACGGCCGGCCAGGATGGAGATGAACACGACGTTGTCGATGCCGAGTACGACCTCAAGCAGCAGCAGGGTCGCGAACGCGATCCAAAGCTCGGGGCTGGTGAACAGTTCCATGTCGCTCCCGGTAGAGGTTGGGTCTGCGCCGGCGCGGCGTCCACGACCGTACAACGGCCGCAGGTGATCCACCCGAGAAGGCCCGCGAGGAACGAGGAACACAGCGCAGGCGAGACAAGGAACCCGGGTGGCGTTCTGACGGCGCATACCGCCGACTGACCCGGGCACACCGCTGGGATTGCTCGATACCGGTCATCCACTGTCCCGGCCCCAGCGCCGAACGGCCACGGCCTCACACGCCGGCCCGGCACGTGCCCAGCCCAGCCCGGCCGCGACAGCCAACCGCGACAAAGGAGTCGGACGAAGACAAGCCCTTATCCTCTCCGGGCCGCGGTGCCCACCCCCGATCCTCGTCGCGACCGCCCGTGTCCGGCAGATCCCGCAGCACCACCATGTCGGCCGCGAGCGGCAGCCGGCCGCGGCCCAGCGCGCCTATCACGGTGGCCGTCGCGGAATCCGGGTCGGCCTCATCCGAGGTCGAGCGCGGCGGCGACCTGCCGTACCAGGTTTTGGTCCTCGCCGAGGACGAGAACGGTGTGCGGGCTGCGCGAGCAGAGCACCACCACCCCACGGTGGTGGGTGATACCCGAGCCGGACGGTCCGTTCGGATGATCGGCTCGGGCAGGCATGGGAAACGGCTCGTCGGACAGGTAGATCAGCAGCCGCCGTCCGGTGTCGTCACGGTAGGCGTACCCGGTGACCGGATGGCCGGCCAGCCGGCCGGTGCCGGCGGCGGTGCCGGCCAGCCGCAACGCGGACAGGTCCGGTGCGGCCTGCAGGGGGATACCGGAACCGGGCAGTTGCTCGTCGTGGTAGCCGGCGACCGCGGCGGCGATCGGCGCAGGCTGCCCGTCTGGCACGGCGACGAGGACCGCCGCGGCGACGGAAAGCGTTGCGACGAGGGTCAACACGGCAGCCACCAGCACCCACGCCCGGGTGCGGTGCCGGGCGGGCGGCTCGGCGGTGACCGCCGCGTGGGCCCGCAGGAGCAGGCGCGCAGGCGCCGGCTCGTAGGCCTGCATGGCGAGAGTACGACCGCGCCGGCCGGCGTCGACCTCGGCCCAGCACCGGTCGCAGGTCAGCAGGTGTTCCTCAAACGCGTCCCGCTGGTCAGCGGGCAGCTCGCCTGCCAGGTAGGCCCCGATCGTGGCGTCGTCGTGGTCATGCCTCACCGGGTGTCACCCCTTGCTGCTGCAGCAGCGCCGCGAGACGCTTGTGGCCGCGGTGCACCCGGGCCAGTATCGTGCCGCGTGGCGTGCCGGTCATGGTGGCGACCTGCGCCGCGGTGAACCCGCACAGGTCCATCAGGGTGATCGCCTCCCGCTGCGCGGCCGGTAATTGCCACATCGCCTGGTGCACCTGGTCCCGCACCGCGGCGCTGATCGCCTCGGCGGCGGTGTCGTGGGCGGAGACCAGCGTTACGCCCGCGTCCGGGTCGAGCACTTCTGCCGGCCGAGCCGCCTCCCTCCGGTAGCCGGTCCGGGCCGTGTTCAGGCAGATCGTGGCCAGCCAGGCGCGCACGTCCTCCGGCGGCCGACGCCGCCACCCGCGCAACGCCCGCAGGTACGTCTCCTGCACCAGGTCCTCCGCGGCCGGTCGCGAGCGGGTCAGCCGCCTGGCCAGGTTGTAGACCAGATCCAGATGCTCGCTGACCGCGTGTAGAAACTCGTCGTCGTCACTCATCAGCCCACCCATCTTCCGGGTAGGACTCATCGCCGCCACCGCTGATTGCATCCGCCTGCCAGCGCCCGCCGATATCCCCTCCTCGGTGGGAAGACGGGCGACCGACACCCGTACGGGCGGCGCCCGTACGCCCCAACGCAATCACCGCGACGGCAGCAGCGTCCCCACCAGCAAGTGGCGTAACGGTCGGTCACCGACCGGTCAGCGGACATCAGGAGGTTAGCGATGACGACCGCACACACCGCGGCGGGCACGGTGAGCCTGCCGGCCCGCCTCGTCGCGGGGATTTCCGGCGGCCTGGCCGGCGGCATCGTATTCGGGATCCTCATGCAAACGTGGGGCATGATGCCGATGGTGGCGATGCTGGTGGACAGCGAGTCGATCACCGTCGGCTGGCTGGTCCACCTGGCCAACTCGGCCCTGTTCGGGGCGATCTTCGCGGCGCTGTTCGGGCGCTGGGCGGCAACACCGGCGACCTCGGCCGGTCTCGGCCTGCTGTACGGGGCGCTGTGGTGGGTCCTCGGCGCCCTGCTGATCATGCCCGCCTGGCTCGGCATGAACGAAATGATCTTCCAGGTGAACGCCGACGCGTGGCGCAGCCTGCTCGGCCACCTGATCTACGGCCTACTGCTAGGCGTCGTCTACGCCCTCACCTTGCCGAGGCTGCGGCGAGGCTGAGCACCGGCGGTCGAGTAGGAGGGGGTCGCGTTGGAACAGGGCGACCTGGCTGCCCATCCGGACCGGGACCTGCTCCTACCGCCTGAAGTCGCGGATCGTGCGCCGGGTCACCAGCTCGTCGGCGAACGCCGGGACCCGGGCCAGGCCAGCCTCGGCCGGCACGGCCGAGACTGGCGCCGGCCGGCTGGCGGGCGCGATCGGCGGGTTCGGCGTCAGGTCCGGGTGCACCGGCCCAGTCTGCCCCACCGGCCTCCGCCGCGACATCCAACGGGCACTGACCGCCGCCCCTTGCCGCTCGTGGCACAGGTCGGGTCGGTGAGGACGCCGGCCGGGAGTTCGGTACGGCGGTTACAGAACGGCGAGAAATCCAGCCCGTACGGTCGGAGGTATGTGGTTGCGACTCATCCTCGGCGTGGTGTACGTCGGCATGGCGGTCGGGCAGCTGGCGTCGTGGACGCACATGCCGGAGATCCTGGCGGCCTACCAGGCGGGCGGACCGGCGGCGATGAGGGCGCTGGCCGTCGTCCTGGTCGCCGGGGAGCTGACCTGCGGACTGTGGTTCCTGACCCGGCCGCGGTCACGGGCACTGACCCCGGTGTGGATCTACACCGGGGTGTCGGTGCTGTGGGCGACGCTTGGTGCGCAGGCATTCGCGCGCGGAATAGAGGTCACCAACTGCGGCTGCTTCGGCCGGCATCTGTCCCAGCGGTTGAGCTGGCTAGTGCTGGCTCAAGACGCGCTGCTGCTGGCGTACGCGGCCTGGATGATCCGCTCGGCCCGCCGCCGGCCCGTACCGCCCGGGCCGGTGCCGGCCGAAGCCGATGCTACTCACCACACGGCGGCCAGTCAGGAGAGAACATGAGCGACAAGCCCGGCCCCACGGGGGCGCGAAAGCACGACCGGGACGAGATCTTCGTCGAGTACACGAAGTCGATCTGCCCGGTCTGCAAGGCGGTCGTGGACGGGCAGGTGAACCTCCGCGACGGCAAGGTCTACCTCCGCAAGCGGTGCCGCGAGCACGGGGCGTTTGAGGCGTTGGTGTACGGGGATGCGCAGATGTACCTGGACTCGGCGCGGTTCAACAAGCCCGGCACGATCCCGCTGATGTTCCAGACCGAGGTCAGGGACGGCTGCCCGAGCGACTGCGGGCTGTGCCCGGAGCACAAGCAGCACGCCTGTCTGGGGATCATCGAGGTCAACACCGGCTGCAACCTGGACTGCCCGATCTGCTTCGCCGACTCCGGTCACCAGCCCGACGGGTACGCCATCGACCTGGAGCAGTGCGAGCGGATGCTCGACGTGTTCGTCGCGTCCGAGGGCGAAGCCGAGGTGGTGATGTTCTCCGGCGGCGAACCCACCATCCACAAGCAGATCCTGCAGTTCGTCGACGCCGCCCAGGCCCGCCCGATCAAGGCGGTCAACCTCAACACCAACGGCATCCGCCTGGCATCGGACCGGGCGTTCGTGGCGGCCCTTGGCGAGCGCAACCGGCCCGGCCGGGCGGTGAACATCTACCTGCAGTTCGACGGCTTCGACGAGCGTACCCACCGGGAGATCCGCGGCCGGGACCTGCGGGCGATCAAGCAGAAGGCGCTGGACAACTGCGCCGAGGCGGGGCTGACCGTCACCCTGGTCGCGGCGGTGGAGCGCGGCCTCAACGACCACGAGCTCGGCGCGATCATCGAGTACGGCCTGGCCCACCCGGCCGTACGCAGCGTGTCGTTCCAGCCGGTCACCCACTCCGGACGGCACGTGGAATTCGACCCGCTCACCCGACTGACCAACTCCGACATCATCCACGGCATCGCCGCTCAACGCCCCGACTGGTTCCGGGCGTCGGACTTCTTCCCGGTCCCGTGCTGCTTCCCCACCTGCCGGTCGATCACCTACCTGCTCACCGAGGGCACTCCCGGCAGCCCGGACTTCGGTCTGGTGCCGATCCCACGGTTGCTCAACGTCGCCGACTACCTCGACTACGTGTCGAACCGGGTGATCCCCGACCACGCGATCCGGGAGGCCCTGGAGAAGCTGTGGTCCGCCTCGGCGTTCATGGGCACCGACACCACGCACGAGAAACTGGCCGCCGCCGCGGCGGCCCTGGACTGCGCCGACGCCTGCGGCGTCAACCTGCCCGAAGCGATCGCCGACCTGACCGACCGCGCCTTCATGATCGTCATTCAGGACTTCCAGGACCCGTACACCCTCAACGTCAAGCAGCTGATGAAGTGCTGCGTGGAGGAGATCACCCCGGACGGCAGGCTGATCCCGTTCTGCGCCTACAACTCCGTCGGCTACCGCGAGCAGGTCCGCGAACAGATGTCCGGCGTCCGGGTCGCCGACGTCGTCCCCAACGCCGTCGGATTGCAGCCGATCCTGAGCGACTCCCCGTACGGGTCGAAGATCGCCCGCCATGACCGCACCGCGACCGCAGCGGACGATGACCAGCGCGGTGTGGCGCGCGACGCCACCAACGTGGGCAGGCGCATCCGATGAACCCCGCCGAACCCGAAGCGGCGGCCCGGGCCAAGACCTGCTGCGCCGCCACGTACGGCTCCGACCTGGTCGCGCTCCTACTCGGCGACACCTACCATCCCGGCGGCCTCGCGTTGACCCGGCGGCTGGCCTCCCGGCTGGACCTGCGCGCCGGCGACCGGGTCCTCGACGTGGCCAGCGGTCGCGGCGCCACCGCCCTGGCGCTCGCGGCCGAGTACGGCGCCGATGTCACCGGTGTCGACCTGTCCGATTCCAACGTCGCGTACGCCGCCGGCGCGGCACTGGCCGCCGGCCTTGACGACCGGGTTCGGTTCCGGGTCGGCGACGCCGAGCGGCTGCCCATCGAGACGCAGTCATCTGACGTAATCGTGTGCGAGTGCGCGTTCTGCACGTTCCCCGACAAGCCCACCGCCGCCAGGGAACTGGCCCGGGTGCTGCGCCCCGGCGGCCGGCTCGGGATCGCCGATGTCACCGTCGACCCCGACCGGCTCCCGCCCGAGCTGACCGGGTTGGGGGCGTGGATCGCATGCGTCGCCGACGCCCGCCCCGCCGACGAGTACGCCGCCCTGCTGACCACCGCCGGGCTGACCGTCACGCAGGTGGAACGGCATGACGACGCGGTCGCGGTGATGATCGATCAGATCGAGGCCCGCCTCGCCGTCGTCCGGATGACCGCCCGGTCGCGGGCCGAGGCCCTCGGCGTGGACTTCACCCGCGCCCCGGCGGTACTGGCCGCCGCCCGCGCCGCCGTCGCTGACGGCGTCCTCGGCTACGCGCTGCTGACCGCCAGCAAACCACGGTGACCGCGAACGGGCGCTCCGCCCGGACAGGAAGAATGGAGACGATCATGACGGGACTGCGTATGGCCTCGGTCCTGGTAGCGACCGCGGCGGCCGGCGCGGCCGGATACCTGGGGCTGGTCACCGGACGGCTCACCCTCGATCTGGGCATCGGCCGGCGAGTACGCCCACTCGGCCCGCAGGTGGTGGACATCGCCGCGCCCCGCGAGTTGGTCTTCGACGTGATCGCCCAGCCCTACCTCGGCCGGGCCACACGGGCCCAGCAGGACAAGATCCAGGTGTGGGAACGCGGTGACGGGATGGTCCTGGCCGCCCACCGCACGCCGATTGGCCGCAGTCTGGTCACCCAGACGGTGGAGACGGTCGCCTTCACCCGCCCCGACACGGTCGACTTCCGCCTCGTCCGCGGCCCCGTGCCACACGTACGGGAACGCTTCACCCTCACCGGCGACGGCGACCACACCCGGCTGGAATACACCGGCGAGATGGGCGCAGACGGCTGGGCGCTGGGCACCAGGTGGGCCGCGGTCGTCGCCCAACGGTGGGAGGCAACCGTCGCCGACTCCCTCGCCACCCTGAAATCCGAGGCCGAACGCCGGCACACCCACCAGCGCAAGACACCCACCGACTACCCCGCCCCCGGCCCGACGCAGTGACGAATCCCGCCCGCCACGTCAAGATTCGGCCGGCGCGGGCGCCAGGACGCGGCGGGCTCGGCCGCGGTTGGTAGCGCACGAGAGGCCCTGCTGGATCCGCAGGTCAGGAAGGACCGCGCTAAGCGGCGGTCCTGCACTGGGATGGCACCCGAGCAGCACCCACGTGACATCCACCATCCACAGCAGACATAAACGAGCAAGGGCCTGGCCAGCGTCTCCGCAGACCAGACCCCTTATGATCTTGCGCGCCCGAAGGGACTCGAACCCCTAACCTTCTGATCCGTAGCCAGATGCTCTATCCGCTGAGCTACGAAGGTCTCCACTCGTCCGGCCCCGTCCGGCGGGGTCCGGCCGCAACCCGCTAAGTCCTAGCAGGTCCGGGCACCATATTGCTCTTGGTGGATACCCAAGAGCCCTCACGAGGAGGTGCAGTATCCGGGCTAGTCCCGGTACGTCCGCGTCAGTTCGCCGACGTGCGAGCAGCCACGGAGCATCCATGCTGACATACTTTGGCGACTCCCACCACCCATACACGTCAGAAACATTGGCTCAGGCTGTCGCGTCCGGTGTCGGACGGCGGTCAGTACGCTCTCGGCCGTGGTGAACTCGATGGCGGTTCAGGATGCGATCGCCAGGCTGGCGACGCGGTTGGCAGCCCCCGTGGACATCATCACCATCCATCGGGCCAACATGGAGGAGGCCAAGCGGAATCCCCGGTACGAAGCATGAGGTATGGCATACAGACCCGCCTTGGCGTGCGCGAAAAAGGCCATGGCCGGCCTCCTCCGGGTAGCCGGTGGGAGCCTGGCTCTCGCGAGCGTTCCCTTGGCTGGACAACTGCCGCTGGTGATGACCGCAGTAAGTGCAGTCGGCTTCGCGTCGGGACCAGCCACTGCGCTGCTGCTCAGTCTGATGCAAGCACGGACGAAGCACGAGTACCTCATGGCACTGATCAACTTCTCGGCACTCGGCACTCGGCCTCACGCCGGTGTCGTACACGCTGTTCGGGCTGCTAGCCGACCTGACCGCGCTGCCCGTGGCGTTCCTGGCGTGCGCAGGCCTCCTTTTGGTGGCGGCATGTGTGGCCTTGGGCTACACGGCCATTCGTACCGCGAGCCTGAGCACGCCGGATGCCGACCCCAACGGCGCGCAGCTGCTGAACCGCACCGGCGCTCCGCGCCCCTCAGCAACTCAGTCGCGCTGCCGGCGGTCCGTCAGCGTGAACTTGCCGTCGTCTGCATCTCGCTCGACCTGCCAGGCATCCCGGGCGATGCGTAGAACGAACGACCCGGCGCAGCCCCCGTGCAGGTAGATAGTCAGCTCTTGGCCCCCCCACATCACAACCGGCTCTCCATCGCCCGCCGGGGTCGAGCACAGGAAGCACAGCTCTTCGGGCTTTGGATAGAAGTCATCATCGGGCAGCAAGACAGCCATACAGGGATCTTGCCATCTCGTGCTCGCCGCTGTTGCTCCCGGCGTCTCTGAGAATCACAAGACCAGCGAGCGATCCCTCCATGCCCACCTGGTCACGTTCCGGCGCAGGGCCGACTTGACCTTTGGGGAGACGTGGGTGTCGGTCGGGTTCGCCGCCCGTCCGCGACCGGGCGGGCGGCGAACCCGTCGACCGAAGGCCTCCCGGCGCTGGCGAAGATCTGCGTCGATCCGCATCCGGGCGGGCGCGACCGGCCTGCTCGGCCAGCTGCCAGCACGTCTTCACTTCAAGCGGTCAGCGGCCCGGTCACGAACGCCGCTGTTGGCCGTTCGATACTGCGACGTCATCTCATATCGTCGGGGAGTCGGCCGCCGTTGGCCTCCAAGGCGATCTTCGCGCGATCCCAATCACCGTAGGTCTCTGGCATCCAGTCTCTGAAGTTCCGCAGGCCGATACGCAGGGCGGACTCCAAGACGAACATCTCGCAAAAATCGTAGTTCTCCGGCGTGTAATGAATCTGGCCCTCCTGGTGCGTTGCGCCGCGGTGGCCGTTCGCAGTCTCATACACCTCGGGCGCGATCATGGCGAACCGTGCATATTGGGCCATGTCGACGCCAGCGATTTGGATGCGCATGACGTGGCGGAGGGTTTCGATCTCCTGGTCAACCTCCTTGAACACCTTCTTGACGGAAGACGCCAGGCTGTTGACGGCCTGGCGCACGCCCTGGTCCGACGGGGTGGGGAACACCTCGACGCGCCGCTCGGGTCTGCTCCATGAGGTGTGGAGGCGGAACGTATCGGTGCGGAAGGAGGAACCCGGAAGGTACTTGCCGTGACCCCAATCGGTGATCAGCCGGTCAAAAGCCATGGTCACTTCGACCATGGCTTCGTCGAGCTGACCCGCGTCGGCGGCGGCTCGACCCGCTTGCAGGTGCTCTCGTACCGCTTCCTGCGGGACCAGGTGCAGCATGGAGATCTCGGCGAATTCCAGGCCGAACAGCCGTGGGCAGTTGCCGTCGAGGAAGGTGGCCGCGTCGCGTCTGGCCTGTTCGACCTGGTCGGCACCTGGCACCGATCCGTTGTGTTTGAGCCCGTTACGGTCGTGGCCGATCCGCTGTACCCCGTCGAGGCCGATCAGTCTCCGACCATCTGGGGCGCGGAATTTTTTGGCGTTTTCCGCGAATGGGGCCTTCAGGTCGAGGCCGTGCGGGTTTCCCAGGTGGGCCAACGCGACAACGAAGAAGTGTTCGAGCACGTCGTGGAACACCAGCACCGATGAGAAGTTCAGCGGCGCGGGGGCGTACGACTGTGTGACGGCCTGGTGATGGAGCAGGCGAATGTAGCCGAGGCGCTTCATGATGGTGGAGTCCGGGGAGGGAACCTGAGTGGAGGGGACAGACGGGTTCATGTGGTGTGGCATTTCGTGATCGTAGGTTCGCATGCGGCCGCAGCGTCCGCCGCGACTCCCTCGTGGTACTCCCGCTGGCCCGCGCGCTCCCGGACCACCTGGCCGTGGCAGCCGCCGTCTGGTGACCCAAACCTCGTGGAGGTCGTCGGAATGGTCATCTACGTCCGGGTCCTGCCAGGCATCTTCCCTGCGAAGACCCCACCACCGGCCCAGGTACCCGCCGCTAACCGCCGCACAACAGGTGCGGCGCCGAGAACGGGGCGTACGGCGCCACGGGCCAGCCTGACGGTCACCTCACACGCTGATCGGCTTGGCAGGTCGGGTGGCTACCACCGGCTTTTCCACTGGACATCTGGAATCGGATCAGGAAAGAGCCTCGTCCGCTTCAACTTGTCAACATCAAGGTGCTCCTCATCTGGAGCCAGGGCGCCGGCCGTACTCTTCCCATGCCGGTCAAGCCGGAGGAACTCGCGAGTGTGCGTGAAGAACCCGAAGGTGTGATCTCGGGTAGCCAGGATATGAGGCGGCTCGTGGAACGCGTCCCCCAGATCGTCGACGAGCAGGATGTCATCCAGCATGATCCATCCGAACACCTCCAGCCACCCACGCTCGTCCTCCGGTACCTCGTTGTGGAAGAACCGCCACACCCGGTCGCAGAGCTCCGGGTCGCCTCGTGCGGCCTTGTTGAAGCCGTTGCGGTGTGGCATGACGTGGGAGCACGAGTCGATGACGTCGAACTTGGTTCGGTCGGCTGAGATCCAAGCATGGTGACGCTTGATGACGAGGGCGAGCGTGTCGGGATTCGAATGGTGGCGGAACGCCGTCCACATCCAGGGAGGGTTCTCGTCGTCGAAGTCGGGAACTCGCTCTCGGAACGGGTAGCCCTCAACGGTGGGGTCACGCACGAGCACCGGCTTGAACCCTCGGTGGCTACGGTCCCCGACCGCTCGATAGACCTCACGCTTCCTGGCCAAACGGCTGCGCAGCTCCGCGACCTGGCTGCGTCGGCGGACCTGGAGCGAAATCCCGAAATACGCGAAGAGCAGATGGTCGTTCTCGGGTAGGAACAGCATGTCTTCGAGGTCGCCACGTCCCCACGCGAACACCTGGCGCACGCCAGCCGCGCGAAGGTCAGACGTCAACGCGTCGCGGGTTCGCTTGGACAGATCGCAGGGGGCCGCCAGCACGAACCCGAACGGTGGTTCTGCTCCGCCCGTGAGGGCTGCCGAGGCCACCGCCCGCGCTTTGGCGGGGCCGAACGTCTTCTCCCGCTTGCACTGGATGAACCACACCCGGTCCTCGGAAACGTCGTCCCGGTCGGGATCGGCTGAACTCACCGCATCCCGCCGGCCTGCCTGCACACGCTCGACACCGCGGATGTCGACGCCATCGTCGGCGCCGGAGCGGCCGAGAGGCTCAAGGCGAATCCAGTCGCGAAACCCGTACGCGAGTTGACGCACCAGATCCTCGAACCGGTGCGGCTCAAGATCCTCAAAGTGCAGCTGGCCGACAGTACGGCTCGGGCGAGGCTTCACCCGATCATCCTGCCGCGCCGGTATGACAACCCTGCCGCGACCTCACCCGACAGAGCAAAGGGCTGGCAGCCGGTCGCCAGTAGCGTGATCCGCCCGTTCAACGTCGAGCAGGAGACCGGACAGGGCTGGGTCGACGACGCCTCGGCCCGGCACCGCGGATGACTTGACCCGGCGACCGGCCATTTCGGCGCGCACGCTGGTGGGGCTGTCGCCGGGGAGGTTTCACCTGGTCGGGGCGGGGGTAGCGGTGGTCGCTGTCAGGGAGGGCTGGCCTCGGAAGACGGGATCACCGCCGTGAGCGAGTTGACCGCGCACCTCGATCTTCCGGTGGGGGTTGACGCTCTCGCCCCAGCCCGGCACCTGGTGAAGACGGCCCTGACGGCGTGGGGCTTCGAAGATGGCCAGTCGATGGACGACGCGGTGCTGATCGCCGACGAGCTGGTGGCCAACGCGGTGCGCCACGGCGGTGGTTGCCTGCGCCTGCAGATCCAGGCCGGCAGCAGGGTGACGATCGCGGCGGTGGACGGCTCCGCCGTCGTTCCGCGCCGCCGCGACCCGGACGGCGACGGTGGGCGGGGCTTGGCCATCATCGAAGCCCTCTGCGACGAGTGGGGCGTCACCGACCTCGACGACGGTCACAAGTGCGTCTGGGTCCGGCTGCGGCCGTCGTCTCTGCCCGCCCGCGACTAGCTGCTCGACCGATCCCCGGAGCTGGCCGAAACTTCATCAGGGGCTATTGGTGCCGGTAGCGTCAGCGGTGCCGGGGCGGACGGCGCGGCCAGGGTGGCTGGCTTCCTCATAAGCGCCCGCTGCTCCTACCCGGTCCGCCGACGGGTCCGCGAGTCGACAAGGTCCAGCCTTCTGTCGCCCGACCGTCGGGTGTGGTGACGGGGCGACGGGCACGACGGGCCATGCCGTCCACAGCAGCGGGCCGTCCGTCGCCCCGTCGCCAACAATCGACGCCTTCCGCCTCTCGTCGCGCTGCCGGACGGAATGAGGGTCCGGCGCCTTCCTCCAGACCTACGGGCCGTTCGAGATGTTCTTCAACGACCTGATCGGCGCGCATGGAGGCCCCAGGCAAGGCACGCCGGCGACCATGGACCGGATACGGGAGCGCTTCCGTCAGCACCTCGGGGTCCCCAATGTCACCCGCCAGTGGCGGGCCCGAGTCCGGGCGCAGCCCGAGCCCGGCCGCGGCGGGCGCTGGCTATGGCACACCATTCAGACACAGCGTCTGGGTGACTACCTCCGCGACGCCAATGCAGTCCGCAACCGACCTGCCGATGGCGACGACCCGCGGACCGCCCCGAACACGTCCGGGACGCTCTACGACCGCAAGGACGGCAAGGCCTCCATCACCCTGATGTGGGTCGAAGGCTTCGTGCAGGCAGCGCAGGACCTGGCCACGATCACCGCCCTTGAACTCCTGAGCGACAGCACACTCATCCCGGACTGACCGGTGCCACCTCGCACCGAAGTGGATGCGAACCCTCCTCCACCGCCGTACGTACTGACGTCGTAGCGGCAGCCGCGCACCGTCCGTCGTCACCGTCGGCGCGTTTACCGGCTCTTCGCAGTTGAGGGTGTAGTCCAGGTGGCGCAGCGACCGCCGGGTAGCGGTCGAGGTTTTCAGGATGGAAGCCCCTAGGCACACCGTCCCCCGGTCCGCAGACTGACATGTCTAGTCCCACCTGATGCTTGACGGATCCGTCCCAGGACATGTTTGACGTTTGGCCTAGGTTCCGTGAAGGCGTCGGGCCGGTCACGGTGCGGGCGTGACTGCTGGTTGTGGCCCGGCGGGGTGAACCCCCTGTAGGGGCTGTAGGTCAGAATCGCGCCCATGAACGCCTCTGACGTTGTAGCAGTCGATCTCTCCTCAGACGAGCGGTTCCTGTTGAGCCGAGGGCTGGGTGAGTGGGGCGGACCGGCGAGTCCAACGGAGGATCTCGTCCGGGCGATGGGTTTCGTCAGCATGGAGGACCTGTGGCGGGGCGAGGGGCGCAGGCTGCGAGCGGCGCTGGACCGCGGGGAGCCGTTGACGAGGTCGCAGTGGCGAAAGGCGTTGCTGGCCACTGAGATCGTCTTCGCGAGCGCTGTGGTGGGTTCAGGCTGGGACTGGTCGATCACCACTGGCCTTTCCGATGAGGAGACGATCAAGCTCCTGCGGGTGGTGCAGCGGAAGGTGGCCCGCGCACTGCGAGTGCCTTAGACACCGGCAGCCACCTTGCGTGGTCGGCTGGCTTTGAGGTTGCGGACGGGCTGGTCGGTGGTGCGTCGGACGATGCGGGTGCCGTCGTCGCAGGCGATGGCCAGCTCGGTGTCGGTGACGTGGATGGTGACGGTCTTGCCGGCATGGACCCGGCCGAGGGCGACCTTTTGCCCGACGACCATGACCACTCCACTGTTGGAAGCTCGGCGCTGCACCTGCACGGGTCCCGCCGCGGGCTGTGGGGGTGGTCCGGCGGGTCGGGCGCCGCGCAGCCGGGCCACCTCGGCCGGGGTGAGGGGGTTGGGTCGGGTGCGTAGCAGTTGGCGGGTGTCGAGGTCGAAGAAGCTGAGGGTCTTGGCGTCGATGCGGATGCCGACGCGTTGCCCGCCGAGGATCTCGGCGGCCAGGACGATGTGCTGCCCGAGGGAGACGTGACCTGCGCGGCTGATGGTCCGGTCGACCTCGACCGCCTCGCCGGGTGGCGCCGGCGGCAGAGGCGGTTCCCCAGCTGGGCGGCCGCCCTGTCGCAGCAGGGCGGCGAGGTCGGCGGCGGACAGGTGTGAGCGCACCGACTTGATGCGGGCGCCGGCGATGAGGAGGTGGATGACGTCGGTGTCGGCCCAGAACGTGACCGTGACACCGGAGCGGGCCGGGCCGAGCCAGAACTGATCCCACCGGGCTCACGCTGCTGGAGCGGACTCCACGACCGAAGACCGTCGGGGCGCGGCTCCAGCGGCGGTACGGCGGTGGTGCTCGCCAGCCCGCCCTTGGCCGCGTACGGCGACGCCCGCCGTGGCTGGTTCGACCTGGTCGAGACGTACCCCCACATCGGCACCGCTGCGCGTGACCATGACCGCCGCGGCGACCGCGTGGCGCAACTCCGTCACCCTCGCAGTGGTGATCGATTCCGACGCCGCCGGCATGAGCGGCGTTCCACCCCGTACCGTCGTCGTCCGTTCCGCGGCTGGCCTTGGTCGTGCACCTGCACGCCGCCGATCAGCCGTACCAGGTGCGGCGGCCGGGCGCCCGATGGCGGCGCCTCGGACCGCCGGCCGGCCGGGATGCCGAGAGGCGCCACAAACGGGGGGTACGGCCGCCAGGGGCGAGGCGGGGGCGACGGGTCCGCCCGTCGGCGCACCGACACCAGCGGCACGCCCGACGGCCGCACTCGAGAGCGGGTCGGTCAGCCCTGTCGCCGCGTCCCCTGCTGCTTCTCGTTCTGTCGAAGGGCTTCCTCGAGCTGGTCTTCCAGGATGATGATCCGGCAGGCGGCCTCGAGGGCGGTGCCCTGGTCGACCATCTCCCGGGCCCGGGCGGCCAGGCGCAGCTGGTAACGGGAGTAGCGGCGGTGCCCACCGGCCGAGCGGTGCGGGTCGATCAGTTTCGCCTCGTCCAGGCGGCGCAGGAAGTCCTGCGAGGTACCGAGCATCTCCGCGGCCTGGCCAATGGTGTAGGCGGGGTAGTCCTCGTCGCCGAACATGTCATCGGGGTTTTGCCCCATGTCACCTCCACGTCGAGGGCCCCGGCGCTTACGCGCCGGGGCCCAGGGTTACGGGTCAGAACACCATTTGCCGACAGGAACGTCGGCTTGTCGTATCCGCACCAGCCGTCAGTGAAGGCTTCGGGTGCGAGGATCGCATAAGCGTGACCGGAGACCACCTCTCGTTCGATGGAAACTGCGGTGTCCGCCCGGCCTGGTTTGACGGCCGACGGCGGGCGATCCAACGGTGTACGGCCCTCCCTTTCCTCTGCTTCTCTTTCCCTTGCTTGACGTGCGGTCCACCGGTGTCGGGGCCCACGCGACTTCATGGCCCCGTCCACGTACGGCGAACATCAGCTGGAGCCCTGAAGATGCCTTGGCCCCACCTGCGGTGCCCCGTCGCGCATCACGTCGGGGCTGACGTGTTCCTACTGCCGTTCGGGAGGAACGGTGAAACACGCCCCGTTCCTCCGCCGCCCGTCGTGACCTCACGGCCGGGCGGTCCGTCTGCGTCTTGGCGGCTCTCTGTTCTCGACCTGAAGAAGAGTAGCCCGTGCTGCCGAGGATTTCTAGCCGATTCAGCAGAGATTTTCTGGCTGGCCGTCATCAGGGTCGCCGGCCCGCCAGGGGGCCACCAGCAAAGTTGGCGGATGGCACTCGCGGCGTCACCGGCGAGCAGGCGGTCGCAGCGGAAGGCCAGGTTTCAAGCTCGGATGCTGTTCACGGCCGAGCGACCCGTGGCTCATCGGTCGTGCGCCGTCGCCAGGCTGCGGCTCCGCCGGCAGCCGGCACCATGGCGGTGGCAGTGAGCGCGGCGGTCGGCCCGCAGGTTTGCCACAGGGCTACGCACAGCGCGGCGCCGCATCCGCCGCCGAGGAAGATCGTGAGGGTGAGCAGGCCGATGGCGCCGCCGCAGGCGTCGGCCGTGGCGTGGGTGGTGGTTTGCGCAGTGAGCAGGATCTGCGCGACGGCGGACGCGGTGAACGCCGCTGTGCAGGCCGTCGCGACCGCCCAGGGCCGCGGGTCGGTGGCGGCGTAGCCCAGTGCGGCGGCCAGAAGGAGACTCACCGTGGCCAGCACGTGCCGGTCGGGCAAGCGGCGGGTCGCTGGTGCGGCGGCCCGCGCCAGCACCGCACCGACCACCGCGCCGGGAAGCAGGAGAACATCGATGCTCATGGTGCTGTAGCCCTGCCGGCTCAGCAGGTCAGGAGCGGCGTACAGAACGGCGAACAGGCCCGCATACACACCCGCTCCGGCGGCTGCGCTGCGCCAGAACCAGGCGGCGGACAGGACCCCGCGCGGGACGAACCCGTGGCGACGCCGGCGCGCGTACGGCCAGGCCGGCAGCGGCGGCTGCCGTGGCGGCGGCGGTGATCACGGTGGTCGGGGCGGCGGCCTGCCCGGCGGCGGCCTGCGCGGTGAGCAGTAGTCCCGCGGCGACGGCCGCGAGAAGGCCGGCGGCGGCCCAATCCACCCGTTCCCGGCGTGGCGGGCGGGCGGTGAGGGACCAGCACAGGGGTACGGCGGCGAGGGAGAGCACCGGCAGGGCCAGCGCCGCGCGCCACGACCCGTGCGCGGCTACCGCGCCGGCCAGCGGGGCGGTCGCGGAGAACCCGGCGAGACAGGCGCCGAAGGCAGCCAGGGCGGCCGGGCGGCGGGCGGCAGGCAGCCGGGCCGTGCCGGCGAGCGCGGTGGCCATGACCGCTCCGGAGCCGACCGCCAGTAGGACTCGCCCAGTGACCATGGTCGGCAGGGTGGGGGCTGCGGCGCAGACCAGGGCGCCGGCTATCAGGAGGATCGCGGCGGTGAGCAGGACGGGTCGGCTGCCTCGTAGGTCCGTGAGGCGTCCGGCGGTGACGGCGCCGACGCCGATGCCCGCGGCGTAGGCGGTCAGGATCCAGGCCAGCCCACGTCCATCTGTGTGTAGGTGTCGGGCGGCGTCGGGCAGGGCGACGGCGGCAGCGCTGACCCCGTAGGCGGCTGGCCCGTACAGCAGGCCCCACCGCCACCCTGGCGCGGACACACCAGGGGTGACGCCGTAGGTGGACGAAGTCGCGGCCGGCGGCGTGTGGGTGGTCATCGGAGCCGGGCCGTCATTGCCGTCGGATACGGGTGGAGGCTGCTGACGGCGTCCCGCCCCGCCATGTCCACGGCCGGCGGTCCCGGGTCGGGCGGCGACCCCGCCGGCGTCCGGGTAGCGGGCCCCGAGGGCCGCGAACGACGTCGCGATCAGCGCGGACACGCACAACAGCGCCGCCCACGCCAGCAGCGACGCCGGGCCGGCGGCACGCACCGCCATCGCCGGCAGGACCAACACTCCGGGACCGAGGACAGCACCGACGCACAGGGCAGTCCCCCGCGCGGTGCCGATACCGCCGGTCACCGCCCACCGCCCTCACCCGCGGAGCCACCGTCGGGACGGAACCGGTCGGCCAGGACCTTGAGCGCCGCGGCGAAGTCGTCCTCCGGCGGCATGCCGGGAGCCGCGAACAGCTCCGCCTGCCGCGCCTCGACCCGACGCCGCAGCACCCCCGCCAGCCCAGAGCCCGCCGGCGTGGGCCGCACCACCACCCGCCGCAGGTCATGCTCGTGCAACTCGCGATGCACCAGGCCTCGGTCGCTCAACACCGCGAGCGCGTTGGTCAGGGTCGCCCTGGCAATACCCGCCTGCGCGGCTATGGCCGGGGGTTCGATCACCTGGCGGGCGCAGACGAGGACCAGCACGTCGTAGGTGGTCCACGTCATCCCGGCCCCGCGCAGCACCGTGCGCTCCAGATACGCCCGCACCGTGTTGGCGGTGCGGCACAGTTGCGCCACTGCGTCCGGCTCCACCCGACGCGCGACGCAGCCGGTGACCGGCGGCCGGTAGACCCCCACCACCGGGCGGCGGGCAGCCGCGCTCACCGCGACCACCTGCGCTGGCGAGGGCGACGCACGGTCTGCCGGTCCCGGCGCCGGTCCTTCTCACCACCCCGATCGGCGGGTCGCGGCGGCTCCGGCACCACCCCGCGTGGTTGCTGTAAATCTTCGCTGCGCATACGTGAGCCCCCCGCTCATCTCTGCGACTGTCGTGTCCACCCGGTCAGGGGCCTGTCGACCTCACCCGACGCGGTGTCGTGATAGGACTTGCCCCGAGCCGACAGGTCCGCCCAATCCCCCAGACGCTCGCCGGTCCCTTTCGCCGCGACGCGCCTTGCCTGGCTGGTCGGGCCGCACCCGCGGCAGCCGGCCGGCTCCCGCGCCGCCGTCACCCCCGGTTCAGGGCTGCGGCTGCGCGTCCTGCGCCCGTCTGGTCGGCGCGCCGAGCGCGGCGTTGACACGCTGGCCGAGCAGACGCAGCTGGTGGTGGACATCCACCAGCGCCGCCCGCCGCGACGCGGTGGGCTCGCGGACCGCCGCGTCGACGAGAACCTCGATATCGCCGCGCAACCGCTGCAAGCTACGACTGGCCGAGGTTAGCGGCAGCTCGAAGCCACTGGTCTTCACACTGCCCTGACGTCGTCTGGGCATGCGCCGCGCCGCCCGTCGCCGGCCCAGCCGCAGGCTGCCCTCGGCCACGCCTGCCTGTCGGTGTCTGATCACTGCCTCATCTCCTCGTCCTCGCGCCGGTGCCGCTACCGGTCTGGCGACCACCACCCGGCCGAGGCGCGCCGGCAGGGAACATCCGGGCTCAAGCGGTGACGTCCTGCGGGGTGGGGGGACCGGCGGCAGGGCCCTCTCCCCGCCCGCCAGGTCCCCCCGCTCACCGCCCCCACCCCCCGCTGGGGTGAAGGGCGGGGGCGGTGAGCTGGGCAGCATGGTCATCCGGCCCCCGCACGCCCGCCTCTGATCGAGGCGGGCTACGCGGCAGCGGGCCGGCGTTAGGGCGACGCGACCGGGTCGGTCGTTGCTGCCGCGACAGCGCGGCGGGCCAGGTGACACACGTGTCCGGGGCGGCGACATGCCCCCCTTCTGATGCCGCCGCCCGCCAACCGGGGTGCCATCTCGCGCACGGCTCCCCGATCCGCTACGCTCCACCCAACTTCAGTTCGAGTAAGCCCGAACCGTAGTTGCCGAAGCGATACCGAGAGCTAAGCACGGATCATCCACTTCGTCAACCGCAGTTTGCAGGTTGCCAACCGCAGTTGGGAGGGTTTGTGAGTGACACACCTGCCGACCAGGCCGAGGACGTCACCTCCCGGCTGATCCAGACCCGGCTCCGCGAACTCTTCCAAGCCCACGACGAAGACCGGCCGCCCTACACCGAAGCCGAAGTCGCCCGGGAACTCACCGCCCGCGGACACCGCATCACCGCCGAAGGCATCCGCAACCTCCTGCGATCACCCCGGATCAACCCCAAAGCCACCACCCTGCGCGCCCTCGCCGAGTTCTTCAACGTCCCCGCCGGCTACCTCCTCGGCGACGACGAGCCCAAAACGGTGAGCCGGGAGGCGCGAGTCATGGCCCGATCCATCGACAAGCTCAACCCAAGATCGAGGAAGAGCCTCGCCCGCGTCATCGACGAGTTCCTCCACCTCGAACAAGCCGCACGCGAAACCCGAGGCGAACCCCCACACCCAGACGAGTGACGGCCGCACCCCGAGACCGACGTCGATCCGTCACTCTCCGACGGGGGCATGGTCGTCCTTCCCCGACTCCAGGTGAGTGGTCGTGGCGAACTCCACCAGCGTGAGACCACCGCCGATGCCGTCATACCGTGTAATCGACGCGTTCGCCACGGGAGTCGTCCCGACGATGACGGCGATCTCATCGAATCCCAGGCCATCGATGAGATGGCGCATCACCACGACCACGGCGTCGTGCGCCACGACCAAGACCCGCCGGCCCACGTGCCGGGTGTTCATCTCCGACAGCACGGCCGCCAGCCGGCGAGCGATATCCCCGAAGGACTCCCCGCCGGGAGTCCGGTACGAGAATCCGCCGTCGGCTGCGAGCCGGGCCGCCTCGACTGGGAACCGTTGACTGATCATGGCTGGGGTCAGCAACTCCAACTCGCCCATAAGCCGGTCGCACAAGCGGTCATCGACAGAGGCGGCGGGGTACGCCACACCGAGCAGCGCCGCGGCTTCTGCCGCTCGTGACCAGGTCTGCCGAGCACGGACGTAGGGGGAGCAGACGACGACGTCGGGCCGGCGGTGAACGGGCAGGGCGGCAAGCCAGCAGCCGAGGCGGCTGGCCTGCTCCCATCCCAGCGGCGACAGCTCAACGTCGCCATCGCGCCCAACCAGACCACGCGACAGTTCGGTCCGCTGTTCGGGGTGTCGCACTCCGCCGCGCACCGGGCCATCGACGCCCTCGGACCGCTGCTGGCCCTCGCTCCGGTACGGCGACGTCCGGTCGGCCAGATCGCGATCGTCGACGCACCGTGATCCCGACCCGGGACCACCGCCTCGCCGCGCGGAGCAAGAACTACCGGTACTCAACGCACCTGCACGTCGCCATCGACGCCAGCACGCACCTGGTCATCGTCGTCGGCGACCCGCAGCCCTGCAAACCACAACGACACGGTCGTCTACGGCACAAGCGGGATCGAGCAGAAACTGGCCAGCGGCCCACCATGGCTGACGGCGCCTACCCGCGGCAACCCCGAGGCGATCATCCCGTATCGCAAACCCGCCGACGGCAGTGACCTGCCGGCCTGGAAGGAAGACCCCAACACCCCACCATCGCACGAACCGCGCCCGCCTCTGGCCAGTTGAGGTGCTGGAAAATCCTGGGCCGCCGCACACACATTGGCCGGTGCCGCTTCCGGCATCGCCAACCTGCACAACATCTCCTCGCCGGGTGAGCGCCAACCCGGTGCGGGCAACACCCTCGCCGAGTTACGAAACGTCCCTTAGCTGTCTGTCCTATTCCACCCGTTAGGCTGACACCAACTGCAAGGAGAATGTGACAGCTTGTATGTCCGACGACCACGACGAGGCGGAGCGAAGGGATGGATTCGGCCGGTTCTTCCGGAGGGATTGGTCGTCTATCTGACAGCTGGGCGTGAACTCGGTGGTGAGCGTGGAGAAAACGCGCGACGAAAGTGTGTACTGTCCCCTTTGTCCCGGTTGGCATTCCGTGGAGAGGGTCCTCGCAAGGTCGGCTGACGGTGATGATGAACGACCCTGGAGCGAGGTCTTACTCCGGCCGGCCAGGAAGCGACGCCTGCCCTTCGTCCGTAAGCCCGCTATGGATGGATTGTCGATGCGGGAGCGGGCAGAAATCGTGGCGAAGGCCTGGCGCCCGTTCTGTCCAAATGGACATGAGATTGCCGATTCACTCGATCCCGTCAGAGTGATCGGCGTTATCGGTAACGTCAATTCCTCGAAGAGTCATTACCTGGCCGGGCTTGTGTATGAGCTGATATATCAGCAGCCCCTCCGGGGACTATCAATAGACGTCTCTTACCTGGGAGACAGTTCCTCCATTATGGATGCCAGAGTCGATACGATCTTTTCTAAGCGCGAAAAGCTGCCAAATACAGAACGAGGAATAATCGGCGGTCCCTTCATGTACCGCATGACTGTCGGAGTCGGCGGCGACGAACGCTCGTTCATCTTGACATTCTTTGATGTGGCAGGAGAAGATTGCACCTCCCTACGACGCTCGGCGGATTTCGTACGGTACATTTTCGATGCCGTAGGAATAATCGTCCTGGTTGACCCAGACGGACTGCCGACATCTCCTACCCGCCCGTTGTCTACTAGATCGATCGGCGCTCCCATGGCCAATCGTGCCATGATTGACACTTTGTCGCACGTCATCCAGTCGGTAACCGGTAGCGCGCCAAAAGACAGAGAACAAGCACTAGTCGTGGCACTAGCAAAGGCAGACAAGTTGCCGCTTTCCGAATCGGTGTATCCCCCGCCACCTCTTTCCGGCTCGGCGCGCGCAGACATACGCACGCTATTGAAGGAATACTCGGACGTCTGCAGGCAAGAGATAGTTGATCTCGGTGGTCAGGGGATCGTAGATGCCGCCGTCTCAAAGTTCGGCGCTCACCAAGTCATGTTCGCCGCGGTATCGGCAACTGGGGAGTCGCCACTCGATGACGGTGCCTACGGTGATCCGAAGCCAGTCGGATGCGCAATGCCGGTAGCTCAAATACTTCTAAGTCGTGATGATTTTTAGGCCTTGGTCGGGACTCGGATATGTCGGAATACGGAATCATTGGACAGGCAGTCTTTACCTGGTCATCGCAACCTCTTGTCGGTGGAACGGGTTACGGCTTCGTTGCCGTTTCACCTAGCTTGGACGCGCGACTCCACTGGCTTGAGCGAGCAACAAAGGCTGCCTGCAATTTTATGGGCAATCAGATCGTAACTGGAGCAGCCCGAGGCGAGTATCAACCTATAGGTCGCCTGGTGGACGGGGAATACGCCCTCTTGTTTAAAAAGAACTATGCCGGGCGAGACGGGTTCGGCCGCGAGGGCCGCTATCTTGTTCACTTCCTTGTTGCACACGTGACGAGTCTAACAGTCACCGATCTACTCCGCATCTCGCCCCAATTCTGGCTCACCGACGAGCAGGTTCCCTTAGATACCACGCCAAAGCTAGCGGACGTCAGCATCCGTGATGTGTCGTTGGCATTTCTCGACTATGAGGTGACCGACCTACGTGACGCACGAGTGGTGGCACGGGCGGCCAAGCTCGCTCAAAAAGGCAAGGTAGACGTCGCCGACCTTGGACACTCGGAGATTGCTGCGGTCCTGTCATGTCTTCCACCGTGGGTAGATTCAGGGGCGACGCTTGTCCCGGAGTGGCGTGACGGCCGCCCGATCGCGACCTTGTCGATCAACAACAGTTTTCAACTTCGTGAGGTTGCCGACCATCGCGTGAGTCCGCCGTCACCGGCGGTCGCCAATGCTTGCAACGACTTGAGCCGGCTCGGCTCTGAACCCGCCAAACCCTCCCCGCGACATTCGCAGGCAGCTGCAACTCGTCCGGACCAAGTTGTCGACCGCCCGCCCTACGATCCAGCCGACTTTAAAGTGCTGGTGGGTAGGTGGCTCTCGGAAGGAAGTCAGAGCCTTTCGTTGCTGGAAAAGGCCCTGCTACAGCGAAAGGCCGAGGGGGCCCTTTCACTAGCTTCTCACTTGAATGGAAGAATCCCCTTCCGGGGCGGCCGTCCTGATGATCTCGCGGTGCACATACTGAATCAGTGTGGGGCGCCAGATTTCTACCAGCCTGTCAAGAAGGTCCTACCAGCTTCCGACTCCGATGTCTCTGCGCTAACACATGCCGCTCCAGTCTCATCGCTACTGCTGGCGGTGTTTGCAACAAACATGGAGCCGCGCCGGAAGGTTGAGATTCGGGTCCGTAGTCGCTTGACGGATTCGATCATTAGAGAAGTAACAGCTGCGTGCAGAAATGATTCGGGCCTCTCAGCCGGACTGGCCGCGTCGGTTCGAATTAGTTTCTACGGAAAGTCGTCTTTCTGCCGGGCCCTACTCACCCACCCAAGCACCGATTACGACTGGCTGTTCTCTTCCATCTTGCCCCAGGCCTTCGCTGGAGAGGATGACGCCCTCCTCGCCGTCGTGGGACTCAACGGCGAACGGTTCGTGGACTGGCTGGGGGTCCACACTGAATACCGGACAGCGTTGGCTACGGCGATTCCGGAACTTGCGCCTTCAGTCCTACGGAGGAAGATGTCGGGATTTCGCTCACGTTTGAACCCTCGATAATCTTTTTGGATGTCCGGACGATTTGGAACCCGTCGGATAATGGGTAACGGTACGGTGACGAAAGGTGAGAACGACGTGCTCGATTTAGTCTATTCCGCCGTCGTATTTGTGGTTATACCAAGCATAATGATCGCAATGCTCATGCTCGGCTTTTACGTTGCTCGCCGGGTATCGCGGGATTTTCGGCTATCGGCGATGGCCGGGCTGTGTGCGGGACTGGTCGGGTTCGCTATTTACGTTGTAGCCTCTTTCTCTAGGCTTCGATCCCCGGAGCTTGCACTCGATGGATTGCCAAGGTTCCACTGGATTCCGAGCATAATCGGCTTTGTTGTCGGATTCTCGGTACTGCTTCTCGTGCGATTCTTTCGGCTGACGGCAGGTTTGGTGGGGCTGATGGTCCTTTTTCTTACTTTCGCCGGCTCCACGTCCGCTTTCAGCTACTTCTTCGCATCTCCCCTTAGAGGATTTGCGATCTTCCTTGCGTTGAGCGCAATGTTCGGGATGCTTTTGAATGTTCTCCTATTTCCTGAACCGATACGCGAGGTTCTTAGATCTTAAACCGGACTAACCGCCTAGGAACAAGGAGCCCGCAGTGGTCGGAATCCCGCAAATCCTTCCCGAGGACCTGGTCCATTTCCTGTTCAATTTTGACCAGGGTCGCCACCTAGAGAGATTCTGTCAATCATGCGATGGAGTTACCGATCAGGTGATAATTAGCTACAGCGAGCTGCCGATTCTCCGGCGGAATGAGCTCGAGCGAGTACTGGGGAGGATCTTTGATGTTCTTCCCGGGATGAGATTGCTCGCTGGAAAACCCACCGTCTGCGCTTGCGGCTGTGTTAACCGCTGAGAACTTTGGGTCGCCCGCGCTGACACCGGACTTCGTCCGGTACAGGGGACAGCCGTCCCCTCGCTGGCCTTCACTGCAGGTCCCAGTACCGGGCGACACTGCGCCGCCACTTTGTCGTGTGCCGGGAGGGCTAGTGCGGTGTCGTCGGCCTGCAGGTAGTCGTTCTGGTTTGCGGTGCTGCCGGCTCCCCTTGAACACGCACCGAAGCAGTAGACTGCTTCATCTGGCCGGTTTGCGCATAGGAGATACACCGTCGTCGAGGGCACTGGCCGGGTACAGGCCGACGGCTGCTGGTGGGTAGCCCCGAACTGGCCCTGTGGATCGTGGACACGCAGGAGAGCCAGGCGGGTAGTGCGGGCCTCCTGGCCGCCACGCTGGCGTACGCAACGGACAGCGGGGACACCCTGGACGACTCACCTGCGCGCCGGAGTCGTTCAGCATCTCCCCCATATCCGGGGCCACGGCCACCGCGCCGCGTGCGCACCCGAGTGTTCTAACAGGGCGGCATCGTGATTGCCGGTCACGGCGAACTGCCGGACAACCAGCCGGGCGCGGATCAGGGCAGCGCGAGCCAGTGCCGCACGGGGACGGAGCGCCGAGCGCGCGAGATGGCGGCCGGCCAGTGGGACCGGGACCTGACCGAGCCATTCCCGGCCGCGCCGGGCACCCTTCAGCAGGGCCGCACCCGGTAGCGAGGCTCCGGCCGTCTGGACGTGCGAGCCGGTCGCCGGATGCCCGGACCGACACGTCCCCACTCCAGCCGCGCGGATTTGGCCCGGCTCGGCACGCTCGCGGCGGAGGCGGACCGGCTCGGCCGTGCACAGAACTCCGTCCACGCACGGACCACTGGAGGCTCCGTGTCGTACCCGCCTGACGGGTTCGCTGCTACCGCTCGTTCATGAGCCAAGCACATCGCAAACCCCGACCGACGAGGCCCATGCATCGATACAGGGAGATTGTTTGGATGATCCACTTCGACCCTATGGTCGCAACCAGACCGGACCCACCCGGGCCCCGTCGCACAAACCAGGACGTAGGGGATGCTCGTCGGACGAGCAGCCACCGAGCAGCCACATGTCCACAAGGGACGGGCAAACAAAGGACCCGACCCGCGTTTTCGCAGGTCGGGCCCTCATGATCTTGCGCGCCCGAAGGGACTCGAACCCCTAACCTTCTGATCCGTAGTCAGATGCTCTATCCGTTGAGCTACGGGCGCTGGTGCTCAGCCAGCCTACACGACCGACTTTCGCGCGGAGACTCCGGGATTCGAACCCGGGAGGGGCTTTAAAACCCCAACCGCATTAGCAGTGCGGCGCCATAGACCAGACTAGGCGAAGTCTCCCCGGCGACCCTTGGAGGCCACCGGGCCCGAGGATACAGGGCCCCGGCCATCGGGAGCAAAGCGACTTCCCCGGGACGCCCGACGAGGGCTCCGGGTCGCGGCGGATTCTCCGCTGTGCGGGGACGTGATCAAGACTACGCTCCATCGATATGCACGAGCAGCCGTCGAGCGAGCCGAACCGTCGAGAGCCTGCTGCCGGGGAGCGGCCGCGCTCCCCGAAGGCCACGTTCACCCCGCCCCCCGCTCCGGTGCAGCCCGCTCCGGCCGCCGACACCGGACAGCAGCGGGCAAAGCCGGCACCGACCGTGCTCTTCCAACCTCCCGCGCCGCAGCCGCCGGCACCCCGACAGCCCGACCCGGCACCGCAGTCCGAGGCCGGGACCGGGCAGCCGGAGTCGACACCGCCCTCCCGGGCCGGCCGGCTGGGCGCGGCAACGTCGGGCGAACCCACGAGCCCCGCACCGGAGCCGACACCGGTCGGACCCGAGGCGACCGCGACGGAGCCACCGACGGCACCGCCGGCAGGCGCACCGGCGACCGGCGACGTGACCGACGACACAGGCGGCAGTCCGTCCGCCCCGGCGTCCGGGAAGACCAGGGCGCCCCGGGCGAAGCGGACGGCGGCGAAGAAGGCCGCGTCCGGTCGCACCGCCCGGACCGATGCGGAGTCCCCGGCCGGCGTCGACGCCCCCGCTGCCGACGCGCCGACCGCCGGCCGCGCCCGGACGGCCACCAAGCGCACGGGCGCCACGAAGGCCGCGCCGAAGGACGGCCCCACCCGCCCCCGCAAGACCACCCGCACGGCAAAGAAGCCGGCGACCGAGCAGGAGGGCCTGACCACGGCGGTCCCTCCGGCGGCGACTCCCGCGTCCAACGCGGAAACCACCGCACCCCATCAGGCAGACCCTCCGGGAGCCGCCACCACGCCTGACGCGCAGGCCCACGTGGAGACCACGGCACCGCAGCAGGACACCCCGGCGGACGCTCCGGCGGCAGCCGGCGCGTCGACGGCCGAGGACGATTCCACGGCGACCGCCCCGCACGGCGGGACGCCCGCACCCGTTCCGGCCGCCACGACCGCTCCGCGACCGGCGGAGCCGGCCGAGCCGCCGGCCCTGACGCGTACGCCCGCGGTGGTCGCCCGGCGGGTGCTCGACCATCCGGGGTACGCGCCGGAGCTGCTCGCCCTCGCCGCCGTGCAGGGCGTCGGACCTCGGGCGCGTGACTGGGCCGAGCGGCTGCGGTCGGCGTACCCGAAGGCGACGGGTGACGGCCTGGCCCGGCTCGCCACCCGGCGGTACGTCCGGCAGGCCGGGGTGGGTGGCGCGGCGGCCGCCCTGGCCGGCGTGTTCGCGCCGGTGGCGGAGTTGGGCGCGGTGCTGTGGACGCAGGCGAGCCTGGTGCTGCACCTGGCGGCGGCGTACGACCGGGATCCGACGCACCCGGACCGGGCGGTGGAGTTGCTGGTGCTGACGCAGGTGCACCCGGACGAGGACAGCGCCCGGGCGGCGCTCCGGGCGGCCCGGGCGGCGGACGGGCCGGGCGAGGCGCCCTGGCCGCGGGCGGTGGAGGCCGCCTGGCGGCTGGCCGCGCCGCTCGCGGCGCAGGCGGGTGGCTGGCTGGCGTTGCGGCTGGCGTCCCGGCTGCTGCCCGGCGCAGCGGCGCTCGCGGCCGCGACCGGCGACGCCGCGGCGACCGAGCGCCTGGCGGCCCGCGCCGTCGCGGCCTACCGACCGGCGCGCGCTGCCCGCATCGGCTGAGATCCCAACAATTCCCCTGGCATCGCGGCCTCCCCGGCCTCGGGACACCGCGATGCCGGAGGCATCGTGACCCGGGACAACTCGCGCCGGCCCGCGCCGCGAGCGGACACGGGCACGCCGAGCCCGGTCGAAGACCGCCGGACCCGGTCAGAGCCAGTCGAACCAGTCCCGCGGGAGCAGGGCGTAGCCGACGAAGGCCACGATGTCGAGCAGGGTGTGCGCCACCACCAGCGGCATCACCCGCCGGGTCCGCAGGTAGAACAGGCTGAACACGACGCCCATGACGGCGTTGCCGAGGAAGGCGCCGAAGCCCTGGTAGAGGTGGTACGAGCCGCGTAGCAGCGCACTCGTCGCGATGACCGCGCCGAACCGCCACCGGAGCTGCCGGAGCCGGGTCATCAGGTACCCGACGACGATCACCTCCTCCAGCACCGCGTTCTGCACGGCGGCGAGGATCAGCACCGGAACCGTCCACCACAGGTCGGGCAGTGCGGCGGGCACCAGCGTGGCGTTGAGGCCGAGCTGCGCCGCCACCCAGAACAGGGCCAGGCCGGGCAGCCCGATCAGCGCGGCCAGGCCGGCGCCGCGGGCCAGGTCCTGACCGGGCCGCCGGGCGTCCAGGCCGAGGGTCCGCGCTGGGGCACCGGGGTCCCGGGCCAGCAGGTGTACGGCGAGCAGCACCGGCAGCAGGGCGAACGCGATGCCGAGCACCTGGTACGTGAGGTCGAGGTAGGGCCGGGCGGACCGGGACGTGTTCAGCGCCGCGGTCTGCGCCGAGAGCGGGCCGTCGGCGGTGAGCTTGGCGACGATCGACACGAGGGCGTAGACGGCCGACTGACCGAGGGACAGGCCGAGCACCAGCATCGTCTCGGTGCCGAGGGTCCGGCGGGTCACCGGGCGGTCGAGCTCGAGGGTCACCGCACCACTGTGCCTGACCGGCGGGCCGACCGGCAGCGCCGAGGAGACCTCATGAGCTGGTCGCACATTCTGTGCGACCGGTCGGCACTCTCCGTGGACATTCTGTGGTTGCCCGATCCCCGCACGGAGAAGGAGCACGCTCCCGTGGACAACGTCGCGCGGCTGCTGAAGGAGAGCTGGACCCTGGTCGAGGAGCACCGGGACCGGCTGAGCGGTCACTTCTACGCCCGGCTGTTCCTGCTCGACCCCGAGCTGCGCTCGCTCTTCCCGGTGCAGATGTCCGGCCAGGGCGACCGCCTGCTGGAGGCGATCATCACCGCCATCCACACCGTGGACGACCCGGAGAGCTTCGACGAGTTCCTCCGCTCGCTGGGCCGGGACCACCGCAAGTACCACGTCGACGCGGCGCACTACGAGACGATGGGCGTCGCGCTGCTGGACGCGCTGCGCAGCACCGCCGGCGACGGCTGGAACCTGGAGTACGACCAGGCGTGGCGGGACGCGTACGCGGCGATCTCGGCGAAGATGCTCGCCGGCGCGGCGGCGGACGACGACCCGCCGTTCTGGCACGCCGAGGTGCTCACCCACGAGCGGTACGGGCTGGACACGGCGGTGCTGACCGTCCGCGCGCTGCAGCACCCGCTGCGCTGGAGGGCGGGCCAGTACCTCAGCGTCGAGGTGCCCCGGTACCACCCGCGGGTGTGGCGCACGTACTCGGTGGCGAACGCGCCGAACGACGACAACGTGCTGGAGTTCCACGTGCGGACGCCGCAGGGCGCGGGGTGGGTCTCCGGCGCGCTGGTCCGCCGGGTGAAGCCGGGTGAGCTGCTGCGGCTGGCGGCGCCGATGGGGTCGATGACCCTCGACCGGTCGTCGGAGCGGGACATCCTCTGCGTCGCGGGCGGTGTCGGGCTCGCCCCGGTCAAGGCCCTCGTGGAGGAGTTGGCGACCTACAACCGGACCCGCTGGGTCCACGTCTTCTACGGCGCCCGCACCCGGCAGGACCTGTACGGTCTCGCCGGGCTCCAGGAGATGGTCGCTGCTCACCCCTGGCTGTCGGTGACGCCGGCGTGCAGCGAGGACGACGACTTCGACGGCGAGCTGGGCGACATCTCCGAGGTGGTCGGCCGGTACGGGCCGTGGACGGCGCACGACTGCTACATCTCGGGTTCGGCCCCGATGGTCCGGGCCACGCTGGGCGTACTGGCCGGGGACGACGTGCCGCCGGAGCGCACCCGGTACGACACCTTCGGCGAACTGTAGGCATTTTCTCCCCCCAGGGACCGGGGCGCGTGCCTCCGCCCGCTCGGGCACGCGCCCCGGTCCCCCCGAACGGGCGGACCGGCACCGCCCCGCACGACCACGTCCGCCCTGCCGTCCTTCCCACCTGGGTGGACGTGGTCGTGCCGCCGGGAGAGGGCGGCCGTCATGGCTGGCGAGGCCGTCGCCGCCCAGGCGACGCGGAGCCCGGGAGCGGCGTCAGTAGCGCCAGGGCTGACCGGAGTAGCGGTACTCCTCGACGGGCACCAGCGGCACCCCCGGCGCCATCCGGTCGACGTAGAGGCGCCCCTCCAGGTGGTCGATCTCGTGGGCCACGAGCCGGGCCATGCCGTAATCGAACGAGGTGATGATCCGGCCACCGTCGACGTGGGCGTGTTCGACGTCGATCCGGAGCGGACGGGGCACCAGGCCCCGGTGGTCGAAGAAGGAGAGGCAGCCTTCGTACTGCTCGTCGACGTCGGGGGACGCGTCGACCACGCGGGGGTTGAGCAGGACGACCGGTTCGGCGCCGCGGTCCGGTGGCCGGACGACGGCGGCGGCCCGCCCGATGCCGAGCTGGGGGGCGGCGATTCCGACACCCTTGCTGAACGGGTGCAGCTCGTCGAGGCGGAGCAGCGCCCCGGCGAGCCGTTCCACGACGGTGCGGGCCACCTGCTCCTCGCGCGGCAGGTCGAACGGCTGGGTGGGCTGGCGCAGCAGGTCGGCGCCGCGTTGGACGATGCCGAGGCCGCGCATGCGGTCGCTGGGCCGGACCCGGCCGGGGTCGTCCGGGTGCCCCTCGGTTCGGGCGCGGAACCGCCACTGCATCCGGTAGCGGGCGTTCAGCGGCGGGTCGTCGGTCGCCCAGTCGAAGACCACCCGGTCGCCGGCCTCGCGGCGGGCCACCGGGGTGCGGAGCGGGCCCTCCTCCGCGGAGAGCGAGGTCTCCGCGCCCCAGACCTGGGGGTCCAGCGCCGCCGGCAGGTCCAGGCGTACGGCGAGGTGCCGCGTCGGTACCCGGACGGCCCGCTGGAACCAGGGGCCCCACTTGTCCGCCCCGACGTGGTACGCGTACTCGATGGTGGCGCGGTCGCCGGGGTAGAGCGGGAAGCGGCGGTCGGCGTTCTCGAAGAGGAGCCAGATCTCCTTGAAGGCGTCCCGGTCGTGCTTGGCGCGCCAGTGCATCGCTTCGCGTTCGCCCGCGTCCAGCCGGTGCGCACGCAGTTGCAGCTCGGTGAAGGTGAGCGGGTGTTCCCGGTGGTGCCGGTTGGACCGGCCCGGGTCGGCGGGGTAGCGGTCGACGGCGACGCGGACCAGGTAGCGGGTGACCGGTTCGGTCCCGGCGTTGTACAGCTCCCGCCGGATCACGCACCGGTACGCCTCGTCGAGGTAGGTGAGCGTGGCCTGTTCCCGCTCGACGATGAGGCCGGTGCCGGGTGGGAGCCACTGCCCGGGGATCGGGGACTCCCGGTGGTGGGCCTTGTCACTGCGGGCGTGCCGCAGTTCGTCGTACTCCCGGAAGCGCTGCCAGATCGCGCCGCTGGCCTCCAGGACGGCCTCCGCTCGGCGGGCGAAGTCCTCGGTGGGGCGATGTCGCCGCCCCTCGACGTGGCTGACGTACGACGGGTCGAACCCCATGAGCGTCGCCAGCTGTTTCTTGGACAGTCCCCGTCCGGTCCGGTGCCGGGCGAGTTCGGCGGCGAAGGAGTCGGCAGCCCGATCGAGCGGTGAGGTCGTCATCAGCTTCCTCGTGGCCGGGAGTATTCAGTTTCACGTTCCGTCGCCGGTTGTGTACACAACTGCCACCTTGCCGACACGAGCCTTGACGAACGAGCGACAGACGTCGATACTCCGGCCGCCGTTTCCCGAGCCGGACGCCGGGTAGAACCCGCCTGAGCGCGAGCGGGCCGGTCAGCCATCCGACTGAGGTGAGCCTTTCCTTCGCCCGATCGCTGTGGTTAGGCTAGCCTTAGCTCAGCGACGGGGCGTTTCGAACGGGGGACGAGTCAGGTGACAGCGGTCATGCCGGGGCGGGAGACCGCCGCCACGCTGGCACCGGTCACCGCGGCCCTGCGTCAGATGTTCGGCACCGACGACGTGCCCGGGCTCGCCCGCGGCCTGCTGGTGGCCGACGAGCTCGGCTGGGCTCCCGCGACCGAACTGGTCGACGGCACGCGGCTCCCCGAGTTCCTCCGCGCGGCCACCGCCCGCTGGGGTGGCACACCGCACGCCTGCGCCGCGCTCGCGTGGAAGTCGTACAGCTACTGGACCGCGCTGCCGGTGGTGCTCGGCTGGGCCTCGGCCCGGCGGGTGCCCCTGCTGACCCCCGCCGACGTGCTGATCCACTTCGAGGACCACCGACCGCTGCTGACGATGGGTCTGCGCCGGTCGACCACCGTCGCCGTGCTGCCGGGCGACCCGCTGGCGCTGGCCGGCCTGCCCGAGGTGCGGGTCGTGGCCGACGAAGCGGAACTGCTCCAGGCGCTCCGGGCCTCGCTCCTCGACGCCCACCTGGCTCCGATGATCGCGGCGATCCAGGCGGAGGTGCGGATCGGCACCCGGACGCTGCTCGGCTCGGTGGCCTCCGGCATCGCGCACGGGATCCTCCGCGCCGCCGACGGCCTGCCGGGCTCCTCGGTCGCGACGATCGACACCCTGCTCGGCGCGCTCGACCTGCGCGACCTGGTGGACCTGGTCCCCGGCCCGTCCGGCGAGCCGACCGTCCAGCGCCGCACCTGCTGCCTGGCGTTCACCCTTCCCAACCCCAAGATCTGCCAAGGGTGCTGCGTCCGCCAGTGACCGGCCGGACGCCGGCCGTCAGTCGGTGAGTTCGCGCACGTCCCAGAGCCAGACACCCCCGGTGTACGTCGGCCGGACCCCGGTCAGCTCCGTCATGCCGCGGCGCAGCGCGTCGGCGTACGGGTGCGGGCCTAGCACCACCGCCCCGGCCCGCCAGTACCGCAGGTCGTCCACGGCGGCCACCCGGGCCCGCGGGGTGATCGGCGGCACCGCCCCGGTACGCCGGATCAGGCCGAAGTAGTCGCTGGTCGGGCGGGGCGGCGCGGTGAACAGCGCCACCCGGTGCTTCCCGGGGCGGGGGTCCGGGCCGAGAAAGTAGCCCCGGGCGATCGGCATCTCCAGCCCGGTCTCGGCCGACCAGCGCAGCGGATCGGCGTAGTGGGCGTCCGGAAGCGGCAGCGTGACGATGCTGCGCCCGCCCGCCACGTACGGGCGCCAGGCGCCGGAGGTGACGAAGGCGGGCGTGGGGTCGAGCCGTGCCGCCGGCAGTGGGGTGGGAAGCAGCGGCAGGAGCGCCATCACCAGCACGGTGCCGGTGGCGAACCGGACCTGTGGCCGGGCGTCCGGGTGCCGGGCGGCGAGCGTACGGGCGCACTCCACGCCGTACGCCAGCAGCAGCCCGATGATCGGGGTGATCGCCAGGGACCAGCGGGTCGGCACCACCGAGTAGCAACCCCAGCACGGCCAGCCCGCGGACGACGGGCTCGCGCCGCAGCCACCAGACCAGCGCGACGACGAGCACCACCAGCGGCCAGCCGAAGAACGCGTTCTCCTCGGTGGGGTTCTTCGCCAGGCCCGTCGCGCCGCGCTCGTTCCCGGCGAGGGACTCCCGCGAGTACGCGACGAAGGACGCGAGGTCGGTGGAGTAGCCCCGGATGAGGCGCGACAACCCCTGGTAGGCGCCGGGTCCGAAGAACTGGACGGAGAGCGGGTACGCGAGCAGGACGAGCGCGACCACGGCGGCGACCCCCAGCCCGGCGAGGAAGGGACGGGTCCGCCGGCGTAGCTCGGGCCGGCCGAGGGCGAGCGCGACCACGACGACGCCGAGGCCGATCGCGGTCATCAGCAGGATCTCCAGGTTGATGAAGGCCTGCCAGACGATCACCAGGGCGAGCGGTACGCCGTTGCGCAGCCAGCGTCCCGGATCGCCGAGCCGCAGGGTGCGCCAGATGATCAGCGGAACCACGAACTGCGAGACGATGTTCGGGTGGGCGTTGGCGTGGGAGATCATCGCCGGCGCGTACGCGCAGAAGGCCGCCCCGAGCCAGGCCGGTCGCACGCGAGCGGAGCAGCACCCGGGAGAGCAGGAAGACGAACTCGGTCACCACCCGCGCGCCGTGCGCCATCCGCCCTCGTCGGGCCCTCCACCCGCGCCCCGGCTCCCGGTAGCGCCGGCAGGTGCGCCCGATTCCGGAGTAGTCATGACGATTCGCAGAGTAGTCGGCTATCGACCTGCCGTGACATGTTTCGGTGGGCTGGGTACCATGTGCCGGGTTCGCCGACCGCCGATCACGTGCCCGCCCCCGACACAATTCGGCCACCACCGTGCCCCGATTTGTTCTGCCTTCGATGCGGATGATTGACTCTGTCGGTCCAGGCGCGGATCGAGTCACACCGTGAGGAATCGACGCATGGCAGAAATCACCGGAGATCAGCGCGTGCAGTCCGAGGTCCTGGAGGGTCTCGCGACCGCGGTGAACCACCGTCGCTGGTTCGTCGAACTCGCGCTGCCGTACCTCGGTGACAACCCGATCGAGATCGGCAGCGGTCTCGGTGACTACGCCCTGGAGTGGGCCGAACGGCTGCCGCGTTTCACCGCCACGGAGGCCGACCCGGACCGGCTGGTCGCGCTCAAGGAACGGCTCGCCGCCGAGCCGTCCGTCGAGGTGCGCCAGATGCTGCTGCCCCACTCGGAGCAGGGCGACTACAGCGCCGCGGTGTCGTACAACGTACTGGAGCACATCGAGGACCATGTGAGCGCGCTGCGCAGCATGCGCGACCTGGTCCGCCCGGGCGGTGCCGTGATCATCATCGTGCCGGCCTTCGAGTTCGCGATGAGCCCGGCCGACATCGCCACCGGCCACGTCCGGCGCTACACCAAGAAGACCCTGGCTGCCGCGATGACCGAGGCCGGCCTCACGGTGGAGAAGATCCACTATGCCAACGCGCTCGGCCTGATCGGCTACTTCATGGCGACCAAGGTCCTCCGGCTGATGCCGAAGGAGGGCCCGATGGTCAAGGTGTACGACACCCTGGTGCTACCGGCCACGAAGGCGGCCGAACAGCGGATCCGTCCCCCGTTCGGCCAGTCCGTCTTCGCGGTGGCCCGCACCCCGTCCTGACCCGGGCCCCCTCCGGCGGTCCGGCGCGGGTTACTCCTTCACCTGGTAGGTGGGGCGGATGACCGCGCGGGCCAGGGTGTGGAAGGCCAGGTTGAAGCCCACGTACGCCGGGGTGGCCTCCGGGGTCACCTCGAGGCGCTCCACGTCCAGGGCGTGCACCGCGAAGACGTACCGGTGCGGGCGGTCACCCGGCGGCGGGGCCGCACCCCCGTAGCCCTGCTCGCCGTAGTCGTTGCGGACGGCGAACCCACCGGCGAAGTCGGTCTCGCTCGCTGCCCGGGGCAGCTGCGTGACGCTGGCCGGCAGATTGACCAGCACCCAGTGCCAGAAGCCGCTGCCGGTGGGCGCGTCCGGGTCGAAGCAGGTCACCGCGAAGCCCTTGGTCCCGGCCGGGAAGTCCGACCAGGCCAGGTGCGGGGAGACGTTGTCACCGCCGCCGCCGGGGTGGGCGTGGGCCGCGCCCATCGGCTCGCCGTTCTGCACGTCGTCGCTGGTGAGCGTGAACGACGGCACGGTCGGCAGCAGCTCGTACGGGTCCGGGGCGATCGGTCGTTCCAGGGTCATCGGGACGGATCCTTCCGGTGAGCGCGATTTCTCCTGCGCACCTTCATACCCCGCCGACGCCGGCCAGCGAACCGGAAGCGCCGCTGCGCCCCCGTGCGGAGGGCGGATTCAAGGCTCGGCGGCGTCGAGCAGGTCCCGCCAACCGGCGGGGCGGCGGAGCCGGGCGCTGACGCACGCGAATCTGAGACTGTCCTCCGCCCCGGCGGCGCGGTAGGTTCGCAAGGTGGCCGGTCAAACCGTCAGATTGGTTAAGCAACACACGCCTGATTCGCTGCGGGTCCTGGCCCGACGAGCGATGCTCGAAGCGCACAATGCGCGACTGCGGATCACCGTTCCGGTAATCACGAAGTGTCAGTACGAGAACATCTACCACTACGCGGTACACAAGACCGGAAGCCAATGGATAAAGGACCTGCTCAGCGACCCGGTCGTTTATCGCTACTCCGGATTGCTGCCCTACATCCCGCGCCTCTCCCGGCGGCCTCAGCGGTCCGTCCCCCCACCCGGCCACATGGCGTTGTCCGTGTTCCTCCCGTACGAACGCTACCGAGCCATCCCGAAACCCGATAGCCATCGGGCGTTCTTCGTACTCCGGGATCCCCGCGACATCGTCGTCTCGAGCTACTTCTCGCTCCGAAACTCACACGCACCCATGGGGGACATTCCACGGATTCGAAAGCTCCTCCAGGAGAGCCCGACGAAGGACGGGATGGTGCACGTCGTCAACTACCTCTCCGAGAAGGGCCTTTACCGGACGCTCCGGTCGTGGGCACTCGCGCCGAGCGCGGACACGTTCCGTCTCTTTCGTTACGAGGATCTGACCGGGGAACGGCAGCTGGACGAGGTGGATCGACTGCTGCGCCATTGCGGCATCTTCATCCCGTCGTCCGAGCTGGAAGCCCTCCTTTCCCGCTACAGCTTCTCCAGAATGCAGGGCGACCGGGGGAACGCGCGGTCGACCTCCCACTACCGGAAAGGAAAGGCCGGCGACTGGCGCAACCACTTCGATGACGGGGTCTACGAGGCTTTCGACGCAGCGGCGGGCGACCTCGTCAAGCTCCTCGGATACCCCGCACATGACCAGTCCGGTCACGCCTCGGGCGGGTAGAGCCTGACGCCCGTCACCGTTGTGAGCGGAGGGTGTGGGATTCGAACCCACGAGGACGTTGCCGCCCTACCGGTTTTCAAGACCAGCGCCATCGGCCACTAGGCGAACCCTCCCGGCCCGCGCACCCCGCTGGGATACGCGACCGTGCCTAGTCTGCCACGGCGGCCCGCCGCGTGAACGCGCACGTCCACCGCGGCGCCGGGCGTCCACAGTGGGATGCGCCGCTTCGTCGGGGATGCGTCGCCGGCCGCCGGACCGGTGCGGTAGACAGGGACCATGCACGCCATCACGATCCCGGAGCCCGGTGGACCCGACGCCCTGGTCTGGGCCCAGGTGCCCGATCCGGAGCCGGGCCCCGGCGAGGTGGTCGTCCGGGTGCGTGCCAGCGCGGTGAACCGGGCGGACCTGCTGCAACGGCAGGGGCTGTACCCACCGCCGCCGGGCGCGCCCGCGTACCCGGGTCTGGAGTGCTCCGGCGTGGTGAGCGCGACCGGCCCCGACGTGACCGGGTGGTCGGTCGGCCAGGAGGTGTGCGCGCTGCTGGCCGGCGGCGGGTACGCGGAGCGCGTGACCGTGCCGGCCGGGCAGTTGCTGCCGGTGCCGGCCGGCGTCGACCTGGTCGACGCGGCGGCCCTGCCCGAGGTGGCGTGCACGGTCTGGTCGAACGTGGCGCAGCTGGCCGGGCTGACGAAGGGGGAGACGCTGCTGGTGCACGGCGGCGGCAGCGGGATCGGCACGTTCGCGATCCAGCTCGGCGCGGCGCTCGGCGCGACGGTCGTGGTGACCGCGCGGGCGGCGAAGCACGACGCGCTGCGGGAGCTGGGTGCCGCGCACACGATCGACTACCGGGAGCAGGACTTCGTCGAGGAGGTCCGGCGGTTCACCGACGGCCGGGGCGCGGACGTCATCCTCGACATCATGGGCGCCTCCTACCTGGGACGGAACGTCGCCGCACTGGCGACCGGGGGCCGGCTCGTGGTGATCGGCATGCAGGGTGGCCGCAAGGGTGAGCTGGACCTCGGCGCGCTGCTGGCGAAGCGGGGGACGGTGGCGGCGACGGCGCTGCGGTCCCGGCCGGTCGAGGAGAAGGCGGAGATCGTCCGGGGCGTACGCGAGCAGGTGTGGCCGCTGGTCGAAGCGGGAAGGATCCGTCCGGTGGTGGACCGCCGGCTGCCCATGGCGGACGCCGCCGCGGCGCACCGCCTGGTCGAGTCGAACGAGCACGTCGGCAAGGTGCTGCTGACCGTCCCCTAGCCCGGGAGCACCAGCCGCGCGCCGGGGCCCTCGCCGCTCAGCGTGTCGCCGGGGTTGTAGAGGGCGCAGCGCCGCAACGACAGGCAGCCGCAGCCGATGCAGCCGTCGAGGTCGTCGCGGAGCTTGGCCAGCAGCCGGATCCGCTCGTCCAGCCGGTCCCGCCAGACGCGGGAGAGCCGGGCCCAGTCCTCCGGGGTGGGGGTCCGGGCGGACGGCAGCGAGTCGAGCGCCTCGCGGATCTCGTCCAGCGAGATGCCGACCTGCTGCGAGATCCGGATGAAGGCCACCCGGCGCAGCTCGATCCGCGCGTACCGGCGCTGGTTGCCGCCGGTTCGTTCGGCCCGGATCAGCCCGAGCCGCTCGTAGTAGCGCAGCGCGGACGGCGCCACGCCGCTGCGCTCGGCGAGCTGGCCGATGGTCAGTGACTCCTGCATCACGTCGCCTTGAGTTGAAGTTGACTTGAACTTGCAGGCTATCCGCATGACCAGACTCGCCACCACCTCGCGGCTCATCGAGGCCGCCGCGCCCCTCGACGGCCGGCAGGTTGTCATGTCCCACGACGACCGGCACGCCGTCGCGCCGCTGCTGGACCGGGTCCGCGCGGGCCGGGAGTTCGGCGCGAACGTGTACTCCACCCTCGACGTGCTCTGGGTGCTCTACGACCGGGTCCTGCGGGTCGGTCCGGGGACCCTCGACGACCCGGACCGGGACCGCTTCCTGCTCTCCAAGGGGCACGCGGTCGCCGGCTACTACGCGGTGCTCGCCGCGAAGGGTTTCATCCCCGTCGGCTGGCTCGACGACCAGGGCGGCCCGGCCAGCCGGCTCGGCGACCACCCGGACCGGATGCTCGTGCCGGGGGTGGAGATCGGCTCCGGCTCGCTCGGCCACGGCCTCGGCCTCGGCGTGGGCACCGCGCTCGGGCTACGGGCCCAGGGGCTGCTGGACCCCCGGGTGTACGTGCTGGTCGGCGACGCCGAACTGGACGAGGGTTCCAACCACGAGGCGATCACGTACGCGGGCGCCACCGGGCTGGCGAACCTCACGGCGATCGTCGTCGACAACTCGTCCGCCACGCACGGCTGGCCCGGCGGCGCGGCAGCCCGGTTCACGGTCGACGGCTGGACCGCGGCGACTGTCGACGGGCGTGACCACGACGCCCTGCACACCGCCCTGACCGGGCAGGACAACCACCGGCCGCACGTCGTCGTCGCGGTCGTCGACACCGGGGAGTGACCGTGCGCGACAGCTTCATCGACACCACCATGGCGCTGCTGGCGGCGGACCCGCGTACGGCGCTGGTCCTCGCCGACATCTCGGCCGCCCAGTTCGCCCCGGCCGCGGCCCGCCATCCGGACCGCGTGATCAACGTGGGCATCCGCGAACAGCTGATGGTCGGCGTGGCCGGCGGGCTGGCTTTGACCGGGCTGCGGCCGATCGTGCACAGCTACGCGCCGTTCCTCGTCGAGCGGGCGTACGAGCAGCTCAAGCTGGACCTGGACCACCAGGGCGCAAGCGCCGTGCTGGTCAGCGTCGGCGCCTCGTACGACCGGGCGGCCGCCGGGCGCACCCACCTGTCGCCGGCCGACGTCGCGCTGATCGACACCCTTCAGGACTGGACCGTGCACGTGCCGGGGCACCCGGGCGAGGTGCCGGCGCTGCTGCGCGCGACGGTGGCCGCCGACACCTCGGCGTACGTACGCCTGTCGGTCCTGCACAACGACCGGCCGTACGGGGGCGACGGCTCGCTCCGGGTGATCCGGGACGCGGGGCCGGGCGCGCCGCTGCTGGTGGCGGTCGGGCCGGTCCTGGCCGCCGCGCTGGCGGCGACGGCCGACCTGCCGGTCACGGTGGCGTACACGCACCGGCCGCGACCGTTCGACGTCGCCGGACTGCGGGCGCTCGCCGGCACCGACGTGATCCTGGTGGAGCCCTACCTCGCCGGGACGTCGAGCCGGGTGGTCACGAACGCGCTGGCGGACCGCCCGCACCGGCTGCTGGCGCTCGGCGTCCGGCGGCGGGACCTCCGGCGGTACGGGTCCGCCGAGGACCACACCCGCTGGCACGGGCTGGACGCGGCGGGGCTGCGCCGATCGGTGACCGACTTCCTGGCGCCGGCTCTGGTCTAGGGCCGGTCCTGGGAGCGGGGGCGGCGGCGGGCGCGCTCGCGACCGAGGATCCAGAGCGCCTCGACGCCGTCCTTCCAGGTGATCTTCTTGCCCTCCTCGCGGTTCCGCGCGCGGTAGCTGATCGGGACCTCGTACGGGCGGATGCGGCGGCGCAGCAGCTTGCCGGTCACCTCGGCCTCCATGCCGAAGCCCCGGGAGCGGACCTCCAGCGAGCGGTACAGGTCGACCGGCATGAGCTTGAAGCAGGTCTCCAGGTCACCGATGTAGGAGTTGAACAGGACGTTCGCCGCCATGGTGACGCCCTTGTTGCCCATCACGTACCAGAAGCTGTAGGCGCTGTGGCTGCCGAACGTGCGGTTGCCGTAGACGACGGTGGCGCGGCCGTCGAGGACCGGCGCGAGCAGCTTGGGGATGTCCTGCGGGTCGTACTCGAGGTCGGCGTCGAGGATGACCATGTACTCGCCGTCGGCGCTGTCGACCGCCGTCCGGATCGCGGCGCCCTTGCCGGCGTTGCGTGGATGGGTGATGACGCGCAGCCGCGCGTCATCGGCGCGGCCCAGGATCTCACCGGTGCCGTCCCGGCTGCCGTCGTTCACCACCACGAGTTCGATCTCGCACGGGTAGTCGACCGCCAGAGCCTGCTTCAGGGCGTCCGCGATGCGTTCTTCCTCGTTGTAGACCGGCATGAGGATCGAGAGCTTCACGGAATTCTCCCGGGTAACGGACATTACGGTGCCACAGCCTACCCTGCCGGCGGGCTCCGCCCGACGGTCGGCCACTGTCCGACCGGCTCGTTCCCGCCGATGAACGGCCGGTCGTCGCCTCGCGGCGCACCGATCGGCGCCCGCGATACGCCCGGATCGCCCGGTTCGGCAGCGGGCGCGCAACCATTCTGAGACGTATTCACATACCTGCATCAAGCGCGTTACCGTCCGGTAACTCGATCGACGTCCCACGATCGAGCCGGAAAGGAGTGCGTCGATGCTTGGCATCCCCAGGCGCGGACGGACGACCCGACGGAGAACCCTCACCGCCGCGATCGCCGCCGCTCTCGTCCTCCCGCTGCTCGGCCTGCCGGCCGCCCCCGCCGGCGCAGCCGACCGTCCGACCGTCCAGCCACTCCCCGCCCACCTCGAGGCGATCCGCGCCGCCGAAGCCACCGCGCTCTACGGGTCGCCCGACATCCGCCCCCTGGAGCAGCGCCACACCTCGCTCGTCACGATGGGCGACAGCGAGATCTCCGGAGAGGGGGTCGGCAACTACGTCCCCGGCACGCACCAGCCCGGCAACTGGTGCGACCGCTCGTACGACCAGGCGGTGTTCCGGACCGGCATCACCGCCGACGTGAAGTACAACATCGCCTGTTCCGGGGCGACCCCGTGGAACCTGATCGCCGGCGGCCCGACCCAGCACAACGAGCTGAACCAGGGCGACCACCTCGGCATCAAGGCCCGCAACACCCACGTCAAACTGATCTGGGTCGTGGTCGGCGCCAACGGCGACGGCACCATCCAGTTCGGCCCGGTCGCCACCGACTGCGCCGTCCGCCGGGTGTTCTTCCAGGGTCCGTGCTGGCCGACCTACACCGACCAGTGGACGATCCGCACCGACGGCAGCCGGCGCGCCGTCGAGGACGCGCTCCGCGACATCCGGCAGACCATGACGAAGGCGGGCTACCTCACCTCGGACTACGAACTGGTGCTCATGTCGTACCCGAGCCCGGGCAGCCCGGACGTCGAGGACAACCCGAACTTCCCCGGCTGGTACGCGGGCGGCTGCCTGATCTACCTCGCCGACGCGGCGTTCGCGCGGAACAAGGCGGTGCCGCTGTTCGAGACGGCCCTCCGGGCGGCGGCGGCGAACACCGGCACCCGCTACCTGGACGCGAGCCGGCTCTTCCACGGCCACGAGGTCTGCATGGACGTCACGGCGGTACGCGGGCTCTACATCGAACTCGGCATCTGGGACGAGAACGCGGCCCGGCAGTCGTTCCACCCCAACTACCGGGGCCACGGCATGTTCGCCCAGTGCATCACACAGTTCTACGCCTCCGGCCAGGACCGGGCGACCTGCGTCGACCCGGCCAGCACCGGCACCGGCGTGCTCTACCCCGGCCTGTTCGAGTTCCGGCAGCTCCGCAACGGCGCCACCGGCACCTGCGTCGACGGCCGGGGGTACGACTCGCGCAACGGCACCGTCCAGCAGTCGTACGGCTGCCACGGCGGTCGCAACCAGGGCTTCTGGTACGACGCGACGCGCCAGTCGCTGCACTCCGAACTGTCGCACGACCGGTGCCTGGACGTGGCCGGCGGGTCGTTGACCGCCGGCACGGCGGTCAACATCTACGACTGCCACGGGGGCGCGAACCAGAAGTTCGTGTTCAGCGGCCGGCAGATCAAGGCCGCCGGCAACACCAACCTCTGCCTGGCGTTCGACAACCCGTGGCTCGGCACCCCACGGCTACGGTTGGCGACCTGCTCGACGAGCAGCCGCCAGCAGTGGTCCTTCGAGTCCCGCACCTTCGCCAACCCGGTCGGCTACGGCCACGACGACTTCATCGGCTCGCGCGTCTACTGAACAGGCGGGAGCCCCCGGCCGACCCGGCCGGGGGCTCCCTCGCGGGTACCTACTTGCCGCGCGGAAGGACGATCAGGCGGGCGACGCCGTTCTCGCCATCCTTCGCGCCGGCCACGCCGAGCACGCTGCCGACCGCGACCGCCTCGGGCTGCACCGTACGGCGCCGCTCCAGCACCCGCAGCTCGGGGCCGAACGTCCAGGTCATCGTGAACCCGTCGGTGGACTTCACGGTCATCTTCTGCCCGTCGATCGCGGTCACCTCGCCGCGCTGGACGGCGACGGTCTTCGTACCGCCGTCCTTCGTCTGCACCACGACCTCGCCGTGCAGGGTGTTCTTCCGCAGCAGCACCCGGGCCTGCCGGCGCTTGCGCCACTCCTCGGCACGCTCCCGGCGGTCCGGCGCCGCGGAGGCCGACGGCGACGGCGAGGCCGGCGCGGCGACCGTCGCCACGTCCATCTCGGCGGGGTCGAAGCCCATCGCGGCCAGCGCCTGCCCCTCGACGCCCATCGCCGCGGCGACCTCGACGGCCGCCTCCCGCGCCGGTTCACCCGCCACCTGGGCCGCGCCGCAGCCGGTGACACCGAGCGTGACCGCCGCGAGCAGCGTGGTGGCGGCGAATCCCCAACGTGCCATGACTCTCCCTCTCGTCGCTCCGTGTGGCCGCGCAAGCCGCGACTCCGACACGGGAACCAGCCTGCCCCCGCCGGGCCAGCGGTGCGTCAGGCCGATGTTCGGGTCAGGTAAGGATCCGGCGGCAGCCGAACGGTGAACGCGGCGCCGCCCTCCGGCGCGTGCCCGGCGGTGATGTCCCCGCCGAGCCGGCGGACCAGGCCCGCGGCGAGCGCCAGCCCGAGGCCGCTACCGACCTTGCGCACCCCCCGGTACCGCTGGTGCAGGGCACCGCGCTCGAACGCCACCGCCAGGTCGTCGTCGGTGAAGCCGGGCCCGCCGTCCCGGACCTCCACCACCCCGCCGTGGGCCGGGTCCGCGCCCGCCGGCCGGACCGCGAGCACCACCGGCGCCCCCGGGGGTACGACCCGCAGCGCGTTCTCCAGGAGCCCGTCCACCACCTGCCGGATCCGGCCCGGATCGGTGTACGCGGGCACCGGCCGGTCGGGAATCTCGGCCCGGAACGGCACCCCCACGGCGGCGCACCGGGCGGCCCAGGCGGGTTCCGCGTCGGCGGCCAGCCGGGTCAGGTCGACGCGCACCGGTTCGAGGGGAAAGTCGGCGGCCTCCAGCCGCGCCAGCGCCAGCAGGTCGCTCACCAGCCGGTCCAGGTGCTCGGCCTCGGCCAGCACGGTACGGCCGGTGCCGGTCACCTCCTCCGGGCCGATCACCCCGTCGGCCAGGGCCTCGGCGTACCCGCGGATCGCGGTCAGCGGGGTCCGCAGCTCGTGGGAGACCGAGAGCAGGAACTCCCGCTGCCGCCCTTCGCTGGTGGCGAGCGCGGCCGCCAGTCCGTTGAGGGCCTCCGCCAGGTCCGCCACCTCCTCGGGCGGCTCGACCGGGATCCGGACCGCCCGCTCACCGGCCCGCAGCCGCGCGGCGGCGGCGGCCGCGTGCCGGATCGGCCGGGCCAGCCGGCGGGCGAGCAGCGTACCGGCGACCACGCCGGCCGCGAGCCCGGCGAGCAGCGGCAGCCAGAGACTCCGGATCACCTGCCCCCACACGCCGCCGCGCTCGACGGCTCGGGCGAGCACCACCCCGTCGCCGCCCGGCAGGGCGCGCCCCTCGACCAGGGCCGGCCGCCCGGCGACCGGCCGCCGGCCGGAGAAGTTCCGGCCCTCGGCGACGCGCTGCACCACCCGGGGCGGCAGGCCGGGCCGGTCCACCACGCCGTCCCGGACCAGGTACGCCTCGATGCCCTGCAGCCGGAGCTGCCGGATCAGCCGCTCCTCGTCGCCGGTCCGGGGTGTGCCCAGCCGGCTCCGCAGCGCCTCGGCGGCCAGCCGGGCCTGGGCGGCCAGCGCCCGCTGCTCGCCGCGCTCCACCCCGCGTACCGCCAGGGGGATCCCGACGAGCGCGGTGACCAGCACCGAGATCAACGCGACCGCGCAGGTCACCAGTACCGCACGGGAGGTCAGCGTACGGCCGGACCGGGGGCGGGGAGCCGGGTACGCCCCGGTCACCGGCAACGCGACGGTCGGCGGGTCCACCGGGTGGTCACGCATCGGCGGCGTACCCCACGCCCCGGTGGGTGCGGATCACACTCGCCGCACCGAGCTTGGCGCGGACCTGCGCCACGTGCACGTCGACGGTGCGGGTGCCGGCGTGTGCGGCGTACCCCCAGACGGCGGCGAGCAGTTCCTCCCGGGTGAACACCCGGCCGGGGCGGGCCATCAGGTGGGCGAGCAGGTCGAATTCGGTGGACGTCAGGTGGACCGGGGCGCCGGCGGCGGTCACCGTGCGCCGGCCCGGGTCCAGGGTGACCGGGCCGACCGCGCGGGGGCGGTCCGCGCTCTCCGGTGGCCCGGCGGTGCGCCGCAGGACCGCCCGGACGCGGGCCACCAGTTCGCGGGGGCTGAACGGCTTCGTGACGTAGTCGTCGGCGCCGAGTTCGAGGCCGACGACCCGGTCCACCTCGTCGTCGCGGGCGGTGAGGAAGATGACCGGTGTCCAGTCGCCGGCGTCGCGCAGCCGGCGGCACACCTCGGTGCCGGCGAGACCGGGCAGGGTGATGTCGAGGACACAGGCCACCGGGCGGAGTCGGCGGGCGGCGGCCAGGCCCGCCTCGCCGTCGCGTTCGAGGTGTACGCCGAAGCCGTCCCGGGTCAGGTAGAGCCGGACCAGGTCGGCGATGGACGGCTCGTCCTCCACGACGAGGACGAGCCCGCGGGGCGGCGTGTCGACGGTCACCGGCCCATGATGGCCGACCGGGACGATGCCGGAGTGTCCGGGACGTGTTCGGGTTCGGTAAGGACGTGCCCGGTCAGCGGACCACGACGGGACGGAAGGCGGCAGGCCGAGCGGCGGCCGGCGCGGCGTCCCCGATGGTGGCCACCAGCCGCTCGCGCGCGGGCCGTACCCGGGTGCGGAAGGCGTGGTTGAGCAGGGCGTCCAGCTGCCACATCTGCTTCGGGTGCCGGGTACGGATGAGGAACCGCTCCCGGACGCCGTCGATCGCGGTGGCGGCGAGCTCGATCGAGTGCAGCCGCGGGTCGGGGCTCCAGGTGACGTTGCTCAGCTCGCGCAGCTCGGTGTTGAGGTGCAGGCGCAGCCGGTGCAGGACCCGGGTCTGCTGGGTGACGACCAGTCGACGGTGGGTCAGCAGCAGCAGGTACTCGCCGGCCACCGAACGGTCGGGGCGGCTGCAGCGGGTGACCAGGATGGTGGCGTCGCCGGAGCCGACACAGCGGCGGAAGACCGGCATGTGCCGGCTGGCGGTCTGCATCGCCACGCCGGCCTCGGCGGCGGCCGGGAGGAACGTTCGGGAGAAGACGTCCATGCTCTGCCCAACGACGCCCGAGCAGGGGTGACGTGGGCCACTCGGCGGAATTTGCAAGTTGCACGTCCGCCGTCGCACCGGGGGTGCGACGGCGGACGTGCACCGGTACCCGGCGGTCCTACACCGGGTTGGGGGCGAGCAGTTCCCCCAGCCAGCCGGGCACCGCCTCGGCGTACTCCCGGCGGGCCGGGTCCGGCGTGTCGAGGGCCCGGCGCCAGGACAGGGATCGGCTGACCGTGGTGACCCGCATGGCGGTCCCGGCCAGCTCGCGCAGCGTCGCCCGGTCGTGCCGGCCGGTCCACGGCTCCAGGTACGCGTCCCGCAGCCGCACCAGCGTCGGGTCGTCCCCCGCCAGCTCGGCCGAGTACGCGACCGACCGGAGGGTCACCAGCAGCGTGCCGAACGGATGGGCCAGCGAGGCGTCGCCCCAGTCGAAGAACCGGTACCCGTCCCCGGCCACGAAGACGTTGCCGTCGTGCAGGTCGTCGTGCTGCACGGTGGCGGCGACAGCCGAGTCGGCGAGCCGCCGGCAGTCCTCGGCGAACGTGTCCCGGTACGCGCGCAGCCGCTGGTGCGCCTCCGTGCCGAGCCCGCCCTCGGCACCGAGCAGCAGGGATTCCTCGTCGTCGAGCAGCTCCTCGAACAGCTCCGGCAGCACCTGCGGCCGGTGGTCGGGCAGGCCCAGGGCGAGCAGTTCGCCGGCGTGCGCGGCGGCGGCGAGCTGCAGGTCGGCGTACTCCGGCAGGACCCGCTCCCAGCGGGAGAGGTCCCGGTCCCGGGACAGCACGTCCCGCAGCGACTCCCCGCCGGCGGGCAGCAGCGACCAGCCGCGCCGCGGGTCCACGGCGATCGGGTCCAGCACCCGGCCGGGGGCCAGCCGGGCCAGCGCGGCCACCAACCCGGCCTCGTGCACGGTGCCCCGGTTGTTGGCCTTGAACCAGACGTCGCCGTCGTCGGTCGGGACGCGCCAGACCAGGGACCACGGCCGGAGCCGGGCCTCGACCGGCCCGGTCACGTGCCGGCCGTGCGGCCGGAGCTGCTCGGCGACCCAGGCCAGGGCGGTGTCGCCCCAGCGCGGGTCGGCCCAGTCGGTCTGCGGAGTTCCGGTGGTGGTCACGCCGGGCAATGTAGGCCGCCGGCCGGCGGGCCGGCGACCTGATTGCCCGTCGCGGGTCAGAGCAGCTCGACGATGGTCGCGTTGGCCATGCCGCCGCCCTCGCACATCGTCTGGAGGCCGTAGCGGATGTTGTTGTCGCGCATGTGGGCGAGCATCGTGGTCATGATCCGGGCGCCGGAGCCGCCGAGCGGGTGCCCCAGGGCGATCGCGCCGCCCCGCGGGTTGAGCCGCTCCGGGTCGGCCTCGGTCTCCGCGAGCCAGGCCAGCGGCACCGGGGCGAACGCCTCGTTGACCTCGTACACCCCGATCTCCTCGATGCCCAGCCCGGCACGGCGCAGCGCCTTCGCGGTGGCCGGGATGGGCGCGGTGAGCATGGCCACCGGGTCGTCGGCGGCGACCACGGCGGTGTGGATGCGGGCCAGCGGACGCAGGCCGTGCCGGCTGGCCCACTCGGCGGTGGTGACGGCGAGCGCCGCCGCGCCGTCGGAGATCTGCGACGCGGACCCGGCGGTGACCACGCCGTCGGGCCGGAACGGGGTGGGCAGCTCGGCCAGCTTCTCCAGCGACGTGTCGCGGCGGATGCCCTCGTCGGCGCCGAACTTGCCGCCGTCGGCGAGGGCGACCGGCGCCAACTCGGGGTCGAAGGCGCCGGCGTCCTGCGCGGCGGCCGCCTTCTCATGGCTGGCCAACGCGAACTCGTCGAGTTGGGTGCGGGAGAAGCGCCAGCGCTGGGCGATCAGCTCGGCGCCGACCCCCTGGTTGAACGGGAGCGGGGAATCCTCGGCGACACCCTCGACGCCCCGGTAGCGCTCCAGGATCGCCGGGCTGAACGGCATGCCGCCCCCCACACTGGAGCCCATCGGCACCCGGGTCATCGACTCGACACCACCGGCGACGACCAGATCGGCCTGCCCGGACAGCACGGTCGCGGCGGCGAAGTGCAGCGCCTGCTGGCTGGAGCCGCACTGCCGGTCGAGGGTGGTGCCGGGCACGGACTCCGGCCAGCCGGCGGCGAGGACGGCGTTGCGGGCGACGTTCCACGACTGCTCGCCGACCTGCGAGACGCACCCCCACATCACGTCGTCCACCTGGGCCGGGTCGATGCCGGTGCGCTCGGCGAGGGCGCGCAGCACGTGCGCGGACAGGTCGACCGGATGCACACCGGCGAGGCTTCCCTTGCGCCGCCCCACGGGGGTGCGTACGGCGCCGACGATGACTGCGTCACTCATATCTACTCCCCGGTAACCTGGCTGGCTTCGATCGTACGTCGCCGCCCGACCGGCCGTCTCGCCCCACTGGCATGCTGAGTGCGTGGATGCGGAGTCGGGCAGGCGGGAGTGGCGGGTGTCGGCCGCCCTGCCGGCGGTCAAGGCCGGTGGCGCGGTCGCCCTGGTCGCGCTCGGTCTCCTGTTGGCCGACCGGGACCCGGTCCGGCTCGTCCTGGCCGGGGCGGTCGCCGTGGCCCTGCTCGTCTGGGCCACCCGGGACGTACTGGCGCCGGTCCGCCTCGCCGTCGACCCGGACGGGTTGACCGTCGTCCACGGCTTCGCGGGGCACCGGCGGCTGCCCTGGTCGCAGGTGGAGGCCGTCACGGTCGACCGGCGGACCCGGCTCGGCCTGGCCAGCGCCGTCCTGGAGGTGGACACCGGGGAGTCGCTGCACCTGTTCGGCCGCTACGACCTCGACGCCGACCCGGCCGAGGTCGCCGAGGAGCTGAACGCCCTCCGGCCGGCATCCTGACCGGCGTGCGCGGGGCCTGACCGCACGGCCCCCGGCGCGCGGCGGTCCGGCGTGCGGCGGCCTGGCGTGCGGCGGCGGGCCCCACCGCGGGTGAGCCCGTGGTCAGGCGAGCAGGGCGGCGGTGCGGATCAGCGCCAGGCCGAGCAGCGCCGCCACGATCACCGCGCCGCCGGCGGCCTGCACCATCGTGCGCCGCGAGCGCGGGGCGTACGCGAGGACGAGAGCCATCAGCCCGCCGACCGCGAGGCCGCCGAGGTGCCCGGGGATCGAGATGCCCGGCACCGTCAACGTGAAGACCAGGTTGATCACCAGGATCGGGATGACCTGCGAGATGTCCCGACCCATCCGGCGCTCGATGACGATCAGCGCGGCGAAGAGCCCGAAGATGGCGGTCGACGCGCCGGCCGTGGGCCGGTTCTGCTCGGTGAAGACGTAGGCGAGGACGTTCCCGCCGAAACCCGAGATCAGGTAGAGCGCGGCGAAACGCAGCCGACCGAGCTGGGCCTCCAACGACCGGCCGAGCACCCAGAGCGCCCACATGTTCAGCAGCAGGTGGATCACGCCGAAGTGCAGGAACATCGCGGTGACCAGGCGGTACCACTCACCCTCGGCGATGCCGCCGACCGTCCCGTTCGGCAGGATCGCCGCGCCGAGCACGGAACCCCAGTTGGTGAGGGGCGTGCTGTCGCCGAGCAGCCCACCGAAACCGTTGCCGCCGATCACCGCACCACCGCTGCCGGCGGAGGCGATGGACAGCAGCATGACCAGCACGTTGATCACGATCAACGCCTTGGTCACGTAGCCGTGCCGGCCGGCGGCACCGCCACCGAAGGCGGTGCGCGCCGGCCGTACGCTGCGGCGCCCCTCGTTGACGCACTCCGGGCACTGGAACCCGACCGACGCCTCGCGCATGCAGTCCGGACAGATGGACCGGTCGCAGCGGGTGCAGCGGACGTACGTCTCCCGGCCGGGGTGCCGATAGCAGACCGGGGTGGTCGGCGGGGACTCGCTCACCGGTCGGTCCTGGTGCCCGGACGCTCAGTCATGCGAGCAAAGGTACCTCGCGCCCGCTCAGGAGCCGCTGCGCTCGATCTCGACCCGCTCGATGACGACGTCCTGCAGCGGACGGTCGGCCGGGCTGGTCGGGGTGTTGGCGATCGAGTCCACGACCTTCGCCGACTGCTCGTCCGCCACCCGGCCGAAGATGGTGTGCCGGTTGTTCAGGTGCGGGGTCGGCGCGACCGTGATGAAGAACTGCGAGCCGTTGGTGCCCGGCCCGGCGTTCGCCATCGCCAGCAGGTACGGCTGGTCGAAGCGCAACTCCGGGTGGAACTCGTCGGCGAACGTGAAGCCGGGGCCGCCGCGGCCGGTGCCGGTCGGGTCGCCCATCTGGATCATGAAGCCGCTGATGACGCGGTGCGAGATGGTGCCGTCGTAGTAAGGGCCGCTGCCCGGCTGGCCGGTGCGCGGGTCGGTGTACTGCTTGGTGCCCTCGGCCAGCTCCACGAAGTTGCGGACGGTCTTCGGCGCGTGGTTCGGGAACAGCTCCAGCCGGATCGGACCGGCGTTGGTGTGCAAGGTGGCGTAGACAGCCTCGGCCACGGGTACTCCTCACTCGTTGGTCAGTTCCATGCGGATCCTCCCATGTGCCCGATCTGGTCATGCGGAGGCATCCGAAGGTGGAGGATGACGGAGGACAACTCCCAGGAGGTGGGACCGTGTTTGGAATCGGGCGGCGAAAGACCCAGGGACAGCTCGCGAAGGCCGAGCTGAACCAGGGTTTCGGTCACCTGAAGCAGGCCGCGACGTACGCGGCGAGGGGTGCCGGCGCCACGGTCGGCCCGCGGGTCCTGGCGGCCCGGGGTGCGATCGCGCCGACCGCCGTCGTCGTGCGGGACCGCGCGTCGAGCGGCTACGCGTCGACCGTCGCGGCGCTCGCGCCGCTGGCTCTCGCCCTCCGCAACGCGCAGGCCGAGGCGGCCGGCAAGGCCGTCAACGGGCGGAAGGCCGCCGCCGCCAAGCAGGCCGCCGTCAGCAGGAAGGTGAAGGCGAAGAACATGAAGGCAGCGCGCAAGAAGAAGTCCGGCCGGGGCGGGCTGATGACCGGCCTCCTCGCGGCCGGCGCGGTGGCGGGCCTGGCCGGTGCCATGGCCATGCGGCGGCGCCGCGAGCAGCAGGAGTGGGCCGAGTACGACCCGACCCGTTCCCTGGAGCCGATGCGGGACGAGGTGGACACCATCGAGGTCACCACCCGGACGCCCGCCGAGAAGGCCAGCTCGGCGTCCACGATGGCCGGTGGCTCCGGCACGGCCGGCGGGCCGACCGGCGCGGGCAGCTCGGCGGTGGCCGGCGGCAGCAGCGCCTCCACCACCAGCCCGACCAAGCAGGCGTCGGTCCACGCGACCGACAAGATCCCCGCGGTGGCCGAGGGCGCCACGGAGTCCTCGGGCCGGCCGGCCGACGACCTGGGCAAGGCCCTCAACAAGAACGGCCGCCGCTGATCCCCCGACCACGTCACCCCGCGATCTCGCACTTCTGGTCGCCCGTTCGCGGCTTTCGCCGACTTCGTCCGGGCGCTTGGTGCGAGATCGCGGGGTTTGACGGTCAGAGCCAGCCGTTGCGCCGGAACCAGCGGTACAGGGCCAGCGAGATACCCAGCATCAGGGCCAGGATCGTCGGGTAGCCGTACGTCCACCGCAGCTCGGGCATGAACTCGAAGTTCATGCCGTAGATGCCGGCGATGGCGGTCCACACCGCGGCGATCGCCGCCCAGGCCGCGATCTTGCGCATGTCGTTGTTCTGGTCGACGGTGACCTGCGCCAGCCGCGCCTGGAGGATCGAGTTGAGCAGGTCGTCGTACGAGTTGACCTGCTCGACGGTGCGACTGAGGTGGTCCTGGACGTCCCGGAAGTAGCGGCGGATCTCCTTTGGCACGTCCCGGTTCATCTGTGCGGTGAGCGTCATGAGGGGGCGCTGGAGCGGCACCACCGCCCGCTTGAACTCGACCAGTTCCCGCTTCATCTGGTAAATCCGCTGGATACGGCCGGTGGCGTGCCGGTCGAACACCTCGGTCTCCAGGGTGTCGAGGTCGTCCTCCAACTGGTCGGCGACCTCCAGGTAGAGGTCGACCACCCGGTCGGTCACCGCGTACGCGACCGCCCAGGGGCCGTGCAGCAGCAGTTCCCCCTTGGTCTCCAGGTCCGCACGGACCGGGGCGAGCCGGCAGGCGTCGCCGTGCCGCACGCTGATCAGGAAGTTCGGCCCGATGAACAGCATCACCTGACCGGTCTCGACGACCTCGGAGGTCTCGGTCAGCTCGGTGTGCTCGCAGTAGCGGGCGGTCCGCAGCACCAGGAAGCTGACGTCACCGAACTGCTCCAGCTTCGGCCGTTGCTGGGCCTTGACCGCGTCCTCGACGGCCAGCTCGTGCAGCCCGTACGTGGCGGCGATCTCGGTCATCTCCGTCAGGTCGGGCTCGTGCAGGCCCAGCCAGACGAAGCCGTCGTCCGCCCGACGCGCCGCGGCCAGCGCCTCGGCGTAGGTCCAGTCGCCCGCCTGGCGCTTCCCGCCGACGTAGAGGGCGCAGTCGACGACGGAGTTGCGTCGCGGGCCAGCCGGCTCCGGGACGCGTGGCGAGCCGTCGGGGGTGAGCCGCCGGGTCATCGCCCGCACCGGTGCCACCCAGTCACGGGACCTGGTCCGACCGCCACCCGGCAGCACCGTCCGTGCCCGGTCCATGCCGTCCGCCATCACGCCCCCCTTCCACGCAGCGCCGCGGATTGCAGGGTACGCCGTCGGCGGCGTCACCGGCGGTGACGGATCACCAGGGGGGTGGCGCCGGGCGGGCCGGGCCGCGTTGGGGGGTGAGGGGACGACACGGCCCACCCGGCGCCTCTTGGGGGCGGGGGATTGTGCTGGTGGCGCCGGGCCACGTGCGGGCGGGGCGAGTGCGCCCGGGACGGGCACGGCCCGGTCACGCGCCGGTGACCTCCGCTACACGTGGTGAATGACGCTCGCAGCATTGTGGGCCGGCAGCCGCCCCGGCGGGAGCCCCGGGGCGGCTGATATCGCCGAACTGTCGGAAACCCGACAGAAATTCAGCCGCGAACTGCGGCGACCGCCTCGGCGAGTCGGCGTACGCCCTCGTCGATCCGGTCGGCGGTCACCGCCGAGTACGCGAGGCGCAGCGCGTGCCGCCCCCCGTCGAGGACGAAGTCGCTCCCCTTCACCACGGCGACGCCACGCTCGGCCGCGGCCGGGGCGAGCCTGTCCACGTCGACGTCCTCGGGGAACTCCACCCAGAGGAAGTAGCCACCGTCCGGCTCCACGAACCGGGCCTGCGGGAGGTGCCGCCGCAGCGACTCGCCCAGCACCCGGGCGCGCTCGCCGAGAGCCCGGCACACGGTCTCGATCGAGCGGTCGATCGCCCCCGAGACGCAGAACTGGTACACGATCGCCTCGGACACCATGCCCGGCGAGATGTAGAGGCTGGTCGCCTTCTTGGCGATGTCGGCGATCAGGTCCGCCGGCCCGACCAGGTACCCGACCCGGACGCCCGGGCAGACCGTCTTGGTGAAGCTGGAGGCGTGGACCACCACGTTGCGGGTGTCGAGCGAGAGCATCGACGGCAGGGCCTCGCCCCGGAAGCGGACGTCCGCGTACGGGTCGTCCTCGAAGATCGTGAACCCGTACTCGGCGGCGAGGTCGAGCAGCTCCCGCCGCTTGTCCAGGCTGAGCGTCACACCCGCCGGGTTCTGGTAGTTCGGGATGACGTGGGCCAGCCGGGGGCGCACCCCGGACTCCAGCAGCTTGCGCAGCTCGGCGGTGTCCAGGCCGTCGGGCTCGATCGTGATGCCGTGCAGCTCGCTGCCCATCCGCTTCAGGTTGAGCAGCGTCCGGTCGTAGGTGGGGCGCTCCACGACGACCGCGTCGCCGGGACGGACCAGGTGGTCGAAGAGGAACGCGTCGGCCTGCAGCGAACCGTTGGTGACCAGGACCTGGTCGGCTTGGACTCCGTGCTTCTTGGCGATCCACTCGCGCAGCGGAAGGTAACCGACGGAGGTGCCGTACGCCGTCACTCCGGCGGGGTCGGCGTCGAACGCGCGGACGGCGGCGGCCTTGAGCCCCTCGACATCGACGATGTCCAACGAGGGAGCGCCACGGGCGAAGGAGATCAGCTGCTCGGCGGTCATGGCTGTTGAGCGTACGGAAGGCGACGGGGTACGCGCGGTCGGCACGGCGATGTCCGCATCCTGAGCCACCGGGACGGGTGACCGGGGCCGACCGGTCGGCGGCAGATCAGACCGGAAGGCCGAGCGGGTCGTGCTGCGCCTCGCGGGAGAGCCCCTCCACGTGCAGGCCGAGCGCGGTCACCAACTGTCCCCAGTCGAAGTAGGACCGCCAGGCCGCGATCCGCCCGCGCCGTACCCGCACCATGTCCACGACGTCCCAGCTGATCGTCCGCATCGTCGGTGCGACCGTGCCGAAGGGCGTGTGCAGCACCCCGGTCTGGGTACCGGTCAGCCGCTGCTCCACCGCCGCCCCGCCGGCCGTCTGCACGGCGCCCAGCCGGTCCACGTACAGGTCGGGGAAGGCGCCCGTCCAGGTCCGCAGCAGCGCGGGCAGCTCGATCGGGCGCACGGTGACACCGGGCATGGCGTAGAAGGCGTCCGGCGCGTACAGGTCGGGCAACCGCGCCACGTCGCGGCGCAGGAGCATCGCGTACTGCTGCTCGACCAGTCGGTCCGCGCCGGGCATGGCATCCTCCCCCGCGGGCCACGGCCCGTCCGCGCCCGCAGGGAATTTCTTACCCGTCGATCAGCGGCCCAACCCTCGTCGCGGCCGGCCGAGCCGGCACTCAGCCGGCGCCGACCATCCGGCTGGCCGCCCAGACCCGCATGATGTCCCGCACCGAGATCACCCCGGCGACCTCGCGGCCGTCGAGCACCACCAGGTGCCGGAAGCCGCCCCGGGCCATCGCGGCGGCCGCCTCCTCGACCGTCCACTCCGGTCCCGCGTACACCACGTCCCAGGTCAGGTGCGCCCCGGTCCGCTCGACGTCGCAGTCCAGACCTGATCCGATGGCGTTGAGGACGTCCCGTTCGGTCATGATCCCGATCCCCTCGGAGTCCGGATCGATCACGACCGCCGACCCGACGCCACGGGCCGACATCATCTGCGCCGCCTGGCGGAGCGTGTGCTCCGGCCCGACGACGAGGACCTGGCTGGACATAGCTTCCCGAACCTGCATCACGCATCACCCCTGTGGGACGGTGGCACCCGGTACGGAACATGGTGCGCCGGGTGTGTTCGCGGGACAAGACCAGACATCGCCACGATCCTCGGCGGCTCGCTACTGTCGAGGCGTGTCCACCGAGCCCCTGCGCTGCGCGGGCGCGCTGATCGTCGACGACGACGGCCGCCTGTTCGTCCAGCGGCGGTCCCCCGACCGGCGCCTCTTTCCCAACTGCTGGGACATCGTGGGCGGTCACCTGGAACCGGGCGAGGAGATCGAGGACGCCCTGCGCCGGGAGGTGACCGAGGAGACCGGCTGGACGGTCGCGTACCTGCTCGGCCTCGTCGGCGAGTACCGGTACGTGGCCGACGACGGGCTGGAACGGATCGAGAGCGACTGGCTGGTGCGGGTCGACGGCGACCTCGCCCGGCCGACGCTCGAGGTGGGCAAGCACACCGAGTACCGCTGGCTCACCGAGGCAGACCTCGACCTGCTCGACGAGCACCGGCACGTCAACGAGGGCCTGATCCGCCGGATCGCGGAGGACGCCTTCGCCCTGCTCCGCACGATCGGTTCGTGAACGACACCGTCGACCTGGCGCCGCACCGGTTCGCCGGGCTGGTGGCCCCCGCGGTCGACCGGACGTTCGTCGCCGGCATGCGCGCCGGCCGCGACGCCGGCGGCGCCGAGGTCAGCCAGCGGTACGGCGGTCCGCGCGCCACCGGCTTCCTGGTGGATCTGCGCACCCGGCTCGCCGTCCCGGGCGGCACCGTCGAGGCGGACGGGTTCGCGGCGGTCACCCGGTACCGGGACCCGGCCGCCTGCCGGCGGGCGCTGGACCGGCACGTCGCGCACGGGATGATCCACCGCGGGGCGGACGGCGCGATCACCGCCACGGAACGGGGGCTCGCCTTCCTCGACGAGTTGTGGCAGGTGCACGCCCGGGCGACCGGAGAGCTGTGGGCGGGGCACGCCGACCGGGTCCTGCGGCTGGTCGAGGCGCTCGGCCGGGTGCTCGCGTACGCCCTCGTGCTGGCCGACGACGACGGCGACGTGGCGGCGGGCGGCGCGTTCGCGGCCATGGCGCCACCCCACGAGCCGGACGGCACCCCACCCGGTGTGCTGCTGCTCAACCGGCTCGGCACGCTGCGCCACCACCGCGCCGACGCGCACACGGCGGCGTGGACGGCCGCCGGGCACACCGCCACCAGCATCGTCGATCTGGCGTCGGGGCCGGAGCGCCTCGCCATCGAGCTGGAGACCGACCGCCGGGCGGCCGGACCGTACGTGGTGCTGACCGCCGAGGAGCGGCTGACGATGCTCGCCGACCTGGCGGCCCTGCCCGGTTAGACGCCCGGCACCGGCGCCGGAGGGCTGCCGGTTGCCGGTGGCGGTTCCGGACCGCGGCGCTATCCTCCTCCGGTGAACGCCAGACGAACGGGACATGATGCCGGCATGGTCGGAATGGTGCTGGCAGCTGGCGCCGGGCGGCGGCTGCGCCCGTACACCGACACCCTGCCCAAGGCGCTGGTGCCGGTGGACGGGGACACCACCATCCTCGACATCGCGCTGCGCAACCTCGCCGAGGTCGGGCTCACCGAGATCGTCGTCGTGGTCGGCTACGCCGCCGACACGGTGCGGGAGCGGCAGGCCGACCTGGAGAAGAGGCACGGCGTCACGATCACCCTCGTGCCCAACGACAAGGCCGAGGAGTGGAACAACGCGTACTCCCTGTGGCTGGCCCGGGAGTGGTTCGCGCGGGGCGTCCTCCTGGTCAACGGCGACACGGTCCACCCGGTGAGCGTGGAGAAGACCCTGCTGGCCGGGCGCGGTCCGGGCGTCCTCCTGGCGATCGACACGATCAAGACGCTGGCCGAGGAGGAGATGAAGACCACCTTCGACGCCGCCGGCCAGCTCACCCGGATCACCAAGCTGATGGACCCGGGCGAGGCGTACGGGGAGTACATCGGCGCGACGCTCATCGAGCCGCACGTCGCCGACGCGTTGGCCGACGCCCTCGAGGCGACCTGGCGGCGGGACCCGAACCTCTACTACGAGGACGGCTACCAGGAGTTCGCCGACCGGGGTGGCGAGGTGCGCGCGGCGCCGATCGGCGACGTCTCCTGGGTCGAGGTCGACAACCACGACGACCTGGCCCGCGCCCGGGAGATCGCGTGCCGCTACTAGCCCGTACCGTCACCACGCCGCTCGCCATCGAGGTCCGCCGCGGCGCGGTCGCCGGCCTCGGTGAGCTGCTCGCCGACCGGCGGATCTCCGCCGGCGGCGACGTGGCGGTGGTGGTCGGGCCGGGGCAGGGCGAGAAGATCGTGGACCTGTGCCGGCCCACGCTGGGCTCGGCCGACGTGTTCACGGTGGCGGGCGGCAGCATCGACTCCGCCAACGAACTGGGGGACCGGCTCCGTCGCCGCCACTACGACGCGGTGATCGGCATCGGCGGCGGGAAGACGATCGACACCGCCAAGTACGCGGCCACCCGGTACGGCCTCCCGATGGTCACCGTCGCCACCAGCCTCGCCAACGACGGCATCGCCTCCCCGGTGGCGTCCCTGACCCACGAGGGCGGCAAGGGCTCGTACGGCGTCCAGATCCCGATCGCCGTCCTCGTCGACCTCGACTTCGTGGAGCACGGCCCGGACCGGCAGACCCAGGCCGGGATCGGCGACGCGGTGAGCAACCTCAACGCCTGCGCCGACTGGGAACTGGCCCACGAGGTCCGTGGCGAGCCGATCGACGGGCTCGCCGTGACCCTGGCCCGTACCGGCGCCGAGGCGCTGCTCAACCACCCCGGCAAGATCACCGACGACGCGTTCCTGACCACGCTGGCCGAGGCGCTGATCCTCGGTGGCATCGCGATGTCGATCTCCGGTTCCAGCCGGCCGGCGAGCGGCGGCGACCACGAGATCTCCCACGCCATCGAGCACCTGTGGCCCGGCACCAGCTCGCACGGGGAGCAGGCCGGGCTGGGCGCGCTCTTCTGCACCTGGCTCCGGGGCGACCTGGAGCGGTTCGGGCAGCTCGCCCGCTGCCTGCACCGGCACGGCCTGGCCACCCGCCCGGCCGACGTCGGGCTCACCGACGAGCAGTTCGTCGAGGCGGTCCGCTACGCCCCGCGGACCCGCCCGGACCGCTACACGATCCTCGAGCACCTCGCCCTGTCCGCCGACGACGTCCGGAACCGGTTGGGAGACTGCCTTGACGCCCTCCGTGATCACCTTGGCTGAGCCGTCCCGGCCGACGGTCGCCGACTTCTACCGGACCAACCGCGGCGGAGGGTTGTTCAGCGAGTCGGTCAGCCAGTGGATCGGTGCGGCGTTCGCCGTCGTCGCCCACCGGCTCGGGCTCCGGCCCACCGCGCTGACGATCACCAATCTGGTGCTCGGGTTGAGCACCTCGGTGGCGGTCGTGGCGCTGGCCGAGTCGGTCGCCGCCGGCCGCGTACCGGCCTGGCTGGTCGGGGTGCTGGCGCTGGTCGGCTGGCAGGTCGCGTACGCCCTGGACTGCGCCGACGGGCAGCTCGCCCGGGTCACCGGCCAGGGCAGCGCCGCCGGGGCCCGCGTCGACGTGCTCTGCGACGTGGCCGCCCAGATCGCCCTGGTCGCGGCGCTCACCGCGACCACCGTGGCGCAGACCCCGTCGACGCCGACCTGGCTCATCGCGGCGTTCGCCGGGACCTGGATGGTCAACCTGGTGACGTCGGTGATGCAGGCCGGCCCGAACGCGGCCAGCATGGTCACCTCGACCTCGCTGCCCGTACGCCTGGTGAAGCTGGTCCGCGACTACGGCGCGGTGATCTTCGTGGCCGGGCTGGTGCTGCTGTTCGCGCCCGCACTCACGCTCTGGGTGGTGGTCGCGTTCACGGTCGTCAACGGCGGCTTCCTGCTGGCCAGCATCGCCTTCTCGGCCCGCGCCAGCCTCCGCTAGACCCCCCGGGCGACCGACGCGTAGATGTCGATGAGGCGCTTGGTCACCACGTCCGGGTGGAAGGTGCGCTCGTAGCGGGAGCGGGCGGCGGGCGCCAGCCCGGCGGCACCGGCGGCGGCCAGCGGCAGGGCCGCCGCGAGGGCGGCCGGCTCCGGCGGCACCACCCAGCCCGCCTCGCCGGTCACGATTCCGGCCGGCACGGCGGCGGCCGACGCCGGCGGGGGTGAGCCCGGCCCGGTCGCCGGAGCGGCGGCCGAGGCGGACGCGGCCGGGCCGGTGCCGGCCGGCTCGCGCGGAGTGTCCGCGCCGACCAGGTACGGGATGCCGCCGAGCGCGGTGCCGAGCACCGGCCGGCCGGCGGCCAGCGCCTCGATGATCACCGTCGGCAGGACGTCGTGCCAGGTGGAGGTGGCCAGCACCACGGCGCTGGATTCGAGCGCGGCCCGGACCCCGGCCCGGTCCAGCGGGCCGAGGAAGGTCACGTCCGTCCGCTCCGCGGCGGCGGCCTCGACGAGCGGCCGCAGCTCACCGTCACCGGCGATGCGCAGCTGCCCCAGCGCGCCGTCCGGGTGCCGGCGCCAGGCGTCGACCAGCAGGTCCAGCCCCTTCTCCGGCGAGAGCCGGCCGAGGAAGAGGAAACCGGTGCCGAGCGGGGCCGGCGCCCCCGGGTCGGGGATCGCGTTCGGCTTCACCACGATCCGTTCGTCCGGAATGCCGTAGTCACGCAGGTGGTCGGCGACCGCCGTGGTCAACGCGACGAAGCGGTCCACCGACCGCCAGGTGCCCCGGTGCACCGCGAGCGTCGTCGCCATCAGAGCGCTCTGCGCGCGCGAGCCCCGGTAGCAGCGGTGCACGACGGCGGGCACGCCCAGCGCCCGGCCCCGACAGTCCTGGCAGATCATGCCGTCCCGGAAGTACAGGCCGGACGAGCAGACCTGCCGGTAGTTGTGCACCGTCTGCACCACCGGCACGCCGTGCCGGTGCGCGGTCCGCACCACCCACGGCGAGAGCAGGGGGTACGGGTTGTGCAGGTGCAGCACGTCCGGCCGCTGCTCGGTCAGCAGGTGGCTCAACTCCTGCTGGGCCCTGGGGGCGTAGATCGGGGAGATCGGCAGCAGCGCCTTGGCGGCCCGGGACATCGACGGGATCTCGTCGGAGCTGCGCAGGAACGGCAGAACCTCCACCCCGGCCGCGGTCAGCTGGGCGATCTCCGCGTCGACGATCGTGTTCTCGCCGGACGGTTGGGCCTCCCGGTACCGGTTGTGCGCCACCACGATTTTCATGAGATTGGAGGCTACCGTTGGCTGGTGCCCGAACTACCGGAGGTTGAGGCGCTCGCGGAGTACCTGCGCCGGCGCGCGGTGGGCCGGCGTGTCGACCGCCTGGAGGTCGCCGCGATCAGCGCCCTGAAGACGTACGATCCGGCGCCCACGGCCGCCGCCGGGCAGGTGGTCACCGACGCGCGCCGCCACGGCAAGTTCCTCGACGTTCTGCTCGGCGACGACCTGCACGTGGTGGTCCACCTGGCCCGGGCGGGCTGGCTGCACTACCGCGAGGCGTTCCCGTCGAGTGCACCGCTGCGCCCGGGGAAGGGTCCGGTCGCGCTGCGCATACGCCTCGACGACGGCTCGGGCTTCGACCTGACCGAGGCCGGCACCCAGAAGAGCCTGGCCGTGTACCTGGTGACCGATCCGGCGGCGGTACCCGGGGTGGCCCGCCTCGGTCCCGACGCGCTCGCCGTCGACCCGGCCACCTTCGCCGACCGCATCCGCAGCCGGAAGGGCCAGGTCAAGGGGGTGCTCACCGACCAGACGGTGCTGGCCGGGGTGGGCAACGCGTACTCCGACGAGATCCTGCACGCGGCGAGGCTGTCGCCGTTCGCGCTCACCAACCGGCTCACCGACGAGCAGCTCGCCACCCTGCACTCCGCGACCCGGGACGTGCTCGGCGACGCGGTGGCCCGGTCGGTGGGCCAGCGGGCGGCGGAGCTGAAGGGCGAGAAGCGGTCCGGGCTGAAGGTGCACGCCCGTACCGGACTGCCCTGCCCGGTCTGCGGCGACACCGTACGGGAGGTGTCGTTCGCCGATTCGAGCCTCCAGTACTGCCCGACCTGTCAGACCGGCGGCAAGCCGCTCGCGGACCGACGGTTGTCCCGGTTGGTACGGTGAGTGACGACCCTCACCGACTACGGAGAGGAATCGGCCGCCGCGCGACGAACGTCCGGGTCGCGTCTCCACCACGGCCCCCATCCATCGGTATAGTGGCTCGGTCCCCGGCTTCTGAAATGGTCCGGAGCCGGCCAGATGCCATGCGGTTCGTCCCGACGCGCACGCCCACGGGTGAGCGTCCGGGTGCGGTGACCGCGTGGGAGACTGGGACGGTGGGCGACGTGGGCCCTTCACGCCGAGTGAGCGGCTCGCGTCATGCGGGAGGACATGGGTGAGGTGACGACAAGCCTCCAGCGCCCGGTATCCAACGAAGGCCGGAGCAAACTCGTGCGGCACGTCGACAGCTTCGAGATCCAGCCGCCGACACTGCCGACCCACAACGGCGTACCCCGATCGGCGTGGGCGCGGGCCCGGCGGCGGGTCTCCCGCTGGCACCGCCCGTACACCGCCATCCTGCTGCTGCTGGACTTCGCCGCGGCGGCGTTCGCCAGCTTCACCGCGATCCGCACCTTCGACCAGGCCCGGGCCGGCTTCTACCAGGCCGACGACGATCCGACCTGGTTCTACACGGTGGCCTTCGGCCTGCTGCCGCTCGGCTGGGTGGTCATCCTCTGGTTCAACCGGTCGTACGACCGGCGCTACCTGGGCCTCGGGCCGGACGAGTTCAAGCGGGTGATGCGCAGCGGCGTGGCGGTCTGCGCGACCGTCTCCTTCCTGGCGTTCGCCACCAAGACCGACCTGTCCCGGTTCACGGTCGGCACCGCGCTGCTCCTCGCGCTGCTGCTGATCCTGCTGGGTCGCATCCTGGCCCGGTTCGTGCTGCACGTCGTCCGGCGCAACGTCGGCCAGGCCGGGCACCGGATGGTGCTGGTGGGCACCCTGCCGGAGTGCCTGGAGGTCTACCGGTCGGTCACCCGCAGCCCGGCCGCCGGCCTGGTGCCGGTCGCGATCCACATCACCGACGGCTACGCGGCGGCCCGGGGCGTGGAGACGCCGGTTCCGATCTACGCCGGGCGGGACGTCCTCGCCCTGGTCCGCGAGGTCGGCGGCGACACGATCGCCGTCTGCGGGTCGGCCAGCTCCGAGCCGGGTGAGCTGCGCCGCCTGGCCTGGCAGCTGGAGGGCTCGGGCGTCGACCTCGTCGTGGCCCCGCAGCTGACCGACATCGCCGGCCCCCGGGTGCACATCCGCCCGATCGAGGGGCTGCCGCTGCTGCACGTGGAGGAGCCGACCCTCTCCGGCCCGGCGCTGCTGGCGAAGAACCTGCTCGACCGGGTGGCCGCCGGGCTCGGCCTGCTGCTGCTGGCACCGATCTTCCTCGTGATCGCCGTCGCGATCCGCATCTCCGACCCGGGTCCGGTGTTCTTCCGGCAGCCCCGGGTCGGCCACGAGGGGCGGACCTTCCGGGTCTGGAAGTTCCGCACCATGTACGTCGACGCCGAGGACCGGCTGGCCGGCCTGGTCGACCAGAACGAGACCGACGGCATGCTGTTCAAGATCAAGCAGGATCCCCGGGTGTTCCCCGTGGGCCGCTTCCTGCGCGCGTCGTCGCTGGACGAGCTGCCGCAGTTGATCAACGTGCTGAAGGGCGAGATGTCGCTGGTCGGGCCACGCCCACTGCCCGCCGACGACGGTGACTTCCTCGGCGACGTCCGGCGGCGGCTGCTGGTCAAGCCCGGTATGACCGGCCTGTGGCAGGTCTCCGGCCGCTCCGACCTGTCGTGGGACGAGGCGGTCCGGCTGGATCTCTACTACGTCGACAACTGGTCGCTGGCGTACGACCTGAGCATCCTGTGGCGGACGGTCGGGGTGGTGGTCGCCCGCAAGGGCGCGTACTAGCGGAAGCCGCCGCCACCCGTCAGGATCGCGACCGTGGGTGGCAACCTCTCCGCCGTCGTCGGCGTCGTCTCGCTGGTCACCGCGCTGACCGCGGCCCTGTTCGCGGTGGTACGCCTGCGCGGCCGCCGGGGCATCGCCACCGCCACCCAGCGGGCCACGTACGAGGTGCTGCACACCGCCGGGCTCGCGGCCGAGCCACTGCGGGCCGGGCTGACCACCGCGAACGCGGCGAAGGCCGCGCGTCATCTGCGGGCCCTGGTCGGGGCGGTCGGCCTGGCGCTGACCGACGCCGACGGGCTGCGCGCCGTCGACGGCCGCGGCGCGCACCACGAGGCCCAGTTGGTCGCGGCGGCCCGACGGGCAGTGGCGGTCGGCCGGTCGACCGTGCTCGGGGAGGCCGAGCTGCACTGCGACCGGGTGGACTGCCCGGTGCGGGGAGCGGTGGTCGCCCCGCTGACCGGGGTGGACGGGCGGGTCGTCGGCGCGCTGGTCGCCGTCGCCGACGGCGCACCCGCGCCCGGCCTGGTGCAGGCGACCCTGGAGACGGCGCACTGGGCCGGCAACCAACTCGCCCTGGCCGAGCTCGACTCGTCGCGGGAACGGCTCGCCCGGGCCGAGGTCCGCGCGCTGCGGGCGCAGATCAGCCCGCACTTCATCTACAACGCGCTGACCGCGATCGGCTCGTTCGTCCGGACCGACCCGGACCGGGCCCGGGAACTGATCCTGGAGTTCGCCGAGTTCACCCGCTACTCGTTCCGGGCGCACGGCGAGTTCACCACGCTGGCCGAGGAGCTGCGGTCGATCGACCGCTACCTGACCATCGAGCGGGCCCGGTTCGGCGACCGGCTCCAGGTGCGGCTCCAGATCGCGCCGGAGGTCCTGCCGGTCACGCTGCCCTTCCTCTGCCTCCAGCCGCTGGTCGAGAACGCGGTGCGCCACGGGTTGTCCCGGAAGCCCGGCACGGGCATGGTGAGCATCGAAGCCCGCGACGCGGGCACCGAGTGCCACATCACGGTGGAGGACGACGGAGTGGGCATGGACCCGGCCGCGCTGACCGCGGGTATCGCCGAGCTGGCCGGCGCCAGCGGCGACCCGGGCGACGACCCGGGCGGCCACGTCGGCCTCTCCAACGTCGACGAGCGGCTCCGGTCGGTCTTCGGGGACGGTTTCGGCCTGGTGGTGGAGACCGGCCTCGGCTCCGGTACGAAGGTCAGCATGCGCGTGCCGAAGTTCCACCCCGGCGTACGGGCGGGGTCGTGAGCGGGTTCCTGCGGGTGCTGGCGGTGGACGACGAGCCACCGGCGCTGGACGAGCTGGCGTACCACCTGCGGACCGACCCGCGGGTGGCCCGGCTGCACACCGCCGGGGACGCCACCGAGGCGCTGCGGGTGCTCCGCGACGACGACGTGGACGTGGTCTTCCTCGACATCCGGATGCCCGGCCTGGACGGCATGGAGTTGGCCCGGGTGCTGCGGCGCTTCGCCCGGCCTCCGGCGATCGTCTTCGTCACCGCGTACGACGACGGTGCGGTGGACGCGTTCGACCTGGGTGCCACCGACTACGTCCGCAAGCCGGTCCGGGCCGAGCGGCTGGCCGAGTCGCTGCGCCGGGTGATCGGATCGCGGGTGGTGCCCAGTCATCCGGCGGCGCTGGCGCGGGCCGAGGAGGACCCGACGATCCCGGTCGAGCTGGCCGGGACGACCCGCATGCTGCCCCGCTCGGCGGTGCGCTGGGTGGAGGCGCAGGGCGACTACGCGCGGCTGCACACCGCCGAGGGCTCGCACCTGGTCCGGGTGTCGCTGGCGACCCTGGCCGAGCGCTGGGCGGACGCCGGGTTCGTCCGGATCCACCGGTCCTATTTGGTGCAGTTGAAGCTCATCGCCGAGCTGCGGCTGGTCAACTCCGGCTACGTGGTGGTGGTCGACTCGACGGAGCTGCCGGTCAGCCGGCGGCACACCCGCGAGTTGAAGGACAAGCTGGTCCGGGCGGCTAAGCAGGACTGGAGCCGCTAGGCCGGCGGCGCAGCCGGGCCGCGCCGCCACGTCCTAGAGGAGCATGGCGACGAGCGCGGCTGCGAGCATCGCCGGGCCGTACGGTACGGGGGTTCGCCAGCCCGCGCGGCGGGTGATCAGGAGACCGGCGACGAGCGGCAGGTTCACCAGTGGGGCCAGCAGCACGCCGGCCACGACGGCCGGCCACCCCAGCCAGCCGAGGTGGAACCCGAGGACGGCGCCGAGCTTCACGTCGCCGAAGCCGAGCTGGGAGCGGGGCAGCAGGGCGAGGGTGAGGTAGCCGGCGGCGCAGGCGAGCGCGGCGAGCGCACCGCGTACCAGCGCCGGGACGGCCTGCTCCGCGAGCGCCGCCACCACCAGCAGCGCCACCCCGCCGAGGAAGGCGGCGCCGACCAGCGGGTCGGGCAGCCGCAGAACCCGCAGGTCGACCAGCGCCAGTGGCACGGCGAGGGCCGCCAGCAGCAGGAACGCCGGCAACGCCCAGGTCGGGCCGAGGGCGGCCGCGGCGGCACCGCAGGCGGCGGCGGAGAACGGCACGGTGACCCACCGCCCCGGCACGGGCCGCCGATCGCACCCCGGGCACCGGCCGGACGACCGCCACCAGGGCGGGATCGCCGTCGCGCACCGGGGGCAGGCGGAGCGCCAGGGTGGCTTCGGCCGGCCGGCCGGCCACTCCACCGCGTACCGGTCGATCAGCCCGGGCAGTAGCAGCCCCCAGCCGGCCCCGGCGACGGTGGCGGCGGCCACGAGGGGGAGCAGCACGGGCGGGATCGTATCGACGCCCGCCGCCGGAGCGGGGCCCCGAACGACGAGATCGGCGGAACGGGAATAACCGCCGCTCCTCGTACACTGTACGGTAGGCCGTACGAGAGCGAGGAGGCTGCCCGTGACCGAGACCCCCTTCGACCCCGCCGCCGAATTCGACCGCCAGGTGCACCGGCTGGTGGAGCTGGGCTACCCGGCCCTGGCCGGCCTGACCCCGGCGAGCTTCCGCGACCTGGTCGCCCCCTTGCGGGCGGCCGCGGCCACCGGCGCGGCCGGCCTCCCCGCCCCGACCGAGGGTCGCGTGCCGTTCCTGCTGGTCGTGACCCGCGAGCTGGTGCCCGTCGAAGCGCGCGTCGGGCTGACGACGCTGGCGGGCAGGACCAAGCCCGGAATCATCGACCGGCACTACCCCGACGGCGACCTGGCCCGCTTCGATCCGATCAAGGAGCTGGAGGTGCCGGCCGGGCCGGCGTACCTCCTGTTCGACGTCGACCGGGGCGAGGAGACCCTGAACCTCGCCCCCGCCTCCGCGATGGAGGTGATCACCGGTCAGGACCGCCTGCCGCTCACCATCGACGAGGGCCTCGCCCTCGTCACGCTGCACCCGCCGGCCCTGGCGAAGAACAAGTGCTTCTCCCTGGTCGGCTCCCGCTGCGGCGACAAGCGGGTGCCGGCGATCTGGATCAGCCAGGGCGCACCGAAGCTCGGCTGGTGCTGGTGGGGCAACCCGCACACCTGGCTCGGCTCCGCCTCCGCCCACCCCGTGCGCGTCGGACTGGAGTGACCCTCGTCGAGCCGACGACGTCGTCGGAGACCGTCACCTCCCTCCTCTACCACCTCTTTCACTCGCGGATGGGAGGAAGGTCCCGATGTGACGGTCAGAAGATGTCGGCCAGCGACAACTCCAGCGGGAACGGGTGGTCGCTGCGCCAGGTGCCGCTCGCGGTGACCGGTGCCGCCTCGCGATAGACGCCACCGACGTTCTCCAGCACAGTGAGGCTCTGTTTGCGAGGCTCCACGATCCAGTAGCGGGGGATGCCGGCCACCGCGTACTCGTGGCGCTTGAGCACGAGATCACGGCCGGCGTTGCTCGGCGAGATCACTTCGATGACGAGCAGCACGTCCGCCGGATCGAGGGCCGCGCCGCCGCGCTCCAGGGCGCTCTCCCGGGCCACGAAGACGTCCGGCACCACGTACGACGACCGGCGGGCGCTCACGCCGATGTCCTGCCCTACGAACAGGCCGGGCGGCGCCTGCCGGTCGAGGAGCCGGCGGAGGCGGTTGGCGATCGCGCCGTGGCGGACGTCGGCGTGGGGGGACACGAGCAGGCTCCCGTCGAAGATCTCGTAGTCCTGGCCGTCCTCCGGGAGATCCTGGAGGTCGTCCACCGTCCAGGCGTCTCCCCGGCCGGGGCGCACAGGGCTGGTCACCGTCATGCCTCCTCTCTATCCGCCCACCCTGACACTTTCGACCACCACCCACAACGGACCAGTGCCGTCGCCGCAGCTCACCTGCCTCGGGGTGAAGGTTATCCACAGGGGTGACGCGTTCTCCACAGGTTGTCCACAGGGCCCTTGTGCACCCGCTTGACATTCCCGTCGATCGGGCCAGACTGCCGGAGTGGCCGCTGCCGACGATCCCGTCCCAGCGCCCGGGGCGGGTACCCGGCCCGGGGCGTCGTCCGGGCGTGACGACGCCGGCCGGGTGCCGGCCCAACCCACGCGGCCGCCGGCGCGCACCCGGATCGTGCTGGCCGACGTGGTCCGGCGGGAAACGCGCACCGACCGCACCCGCACCGAGCTGGCCCAGCAGACCCGCGTCGGCGAGGCGCTGGTCCGAGGCCTGGTCCGCGCACAGCTCTCCCTCGCGCTGCGGCTCTCGCTGGTGGTGGCGATCGGGCTCGGCGGGCTGCCGTGGCTGTTCGCCATCGCTCCCTCGGTCGGCCGGGTCACCGTGCTCGGGGTGAACCTGCCGTGGCTGCTGCTCGGGGTGGCCGCCTTCCCGTTCCTGGTCACGGTGGGCTGGGCGTACGTGCGGCTGGCCGAGCGCAACGAGCAGGACTTCACCGACCTGGTCCAGCGGCCGGAGCGCTGAGGTGGACAACGGGTACGTCGTCCCGGCGATCGTCGCGGTCACCCTGGTCACCGTCGGCATCGGTTTCTACGGCCTGCGCCTCGCCCGCACCACGTCGGACTTCCTGGTCGCGTCCCGGATGGTCAGCCCGACCTGGAACGCCGCCGCGATCGGCGGGGAGTACCTGTCGGCCGCGAGTTTCCTCGGCATCGCCGGCCTGATCCTCAAGTACGGCGTCGACGTGCTCTGGTACCCCGTCGGGTTCGCCGCCGGCTACCTGGCACTGCTGCTCTTCGTCGCCGCACCGCTCCGCCGCTCCGGCGCGTTCACCCTGCCCGACTTCTGCGAGCTGCGGCTCGGCTCCCGGTGGCTGCGTACGCTCGCCACCGTCTTCGTGATCTTCATCGGGTGGCTCTACCTCGTACCCCAGTTGCAGGGCGCCGGCCTGACGCTGGCCACGCTGGCCGGCTCGCCGTACCCCGTGGGTGCCCTCGTGGTGGCGGCGGTGGTCACCGGGAACGTGGCACTCGGCGGCATGCGCGCCATCACCTTCGTGCAGGCCTTCCAGTACTGGCTCAAGCTGACCGCGCTCGCCGTACCCGCGATCTTCCTGGCGTTGCAGTGGCAGGCCGACGCCCGCCCGGCGGTGACCCCGCCCGACGGGCCGGCGTTCCGGACCGCGACCACCGTCGTCGTCGAGCATCCCGCGACGCTCACCCTGCCCGACGGGCAGACCCGGGAGGTACGCCCCGGCGACGAACTGACGTTCGCGGCCGGCGACCCCGTGCCCGAGGTGTCCGGGGTGGCCACCGACGCGGCGGACTGGCTGCTGCCCAGCACCGCCGGGGACGACGACCGGGGGCTGTTCGCCACGTACTCGCTGATCCTGGCCACGTTCCTCGGCACCATGGGCCTGCCGCACGTCCTGGTCCGCTTCTACACCAACCCCGACGGCGCCGCCGCCCGGCGCACCACCCTGGTCGTGCTGGCCCTGGTCGGCACCTTCTACCTGCTCCCCACCATCTACGGCGTCCTCGGCCGGATCTACACCCCGCACCTGCTGGTCACCGGGCAGACCGACGCGGTGGTGGTCCTGCTGCCCGGCGCGGCGCTCGGCGACGGCACGACCGGGCGGCTGCTCGCCGCGCTGGTCGCGGCGGGAGCGTTCGCGGCGTTCCTCTCCACCTCCTCCGGGCTGCTCACCAGCGTCGCCGGGGTCATCTCGACCGACGTGCTGGGCCGGGGCTCGGTCCGTGGGTTCCGGCTGGCCACGGTGATCGCCGGGACGATCCCGGCGGTGCTCGCGCTCAACGTGTCCGGGCTGGACGTGTCGCAGGTGGTGGGGCTGGCCTTCGCGGTCGCCGCGTCGAGCTTCTGCCCGCTGCTCGTGCTCGGCATCTGGTGGCGGGGGCTGACCGACCTCGGCGCCGCCGCCGGCGTGCTGGCCGGCGGCGGCGCCGCGGTCGGGGCGGTGCTGGTGACGGTGCTCGGGCCGCCGCTGTCCGGCTGGCCGGCCACGCTCACCGCGCAGCCGGCCGCCTGGACGGTGCCGCTCGCCTTCACCGTGATGGTGGCGGTGTCGATGGCGACCCGCCGCCGCGTCCCGGCCGGCATCGGCGCCACGATGCTCCGCCTGCACGCCCCCGAAGCCCTCCGGCTGTAAGGGCCCCTTCTTAACGCCTTCAGCAGGCGTCGGTGCCGGCGCAGAGCCGGCTCGCCACCGCCCGCGCGTACGACCGGGCCTCGGCCCTGGTCGCCCGGCCGTCCAGCCGGACCTGCGCCACCAGGTCGCCCTGGCGGACGAGGAGCAGGCGGCCCGGCTCGTCCTCGATGACCGAGCCCACCAGCAGCGACTCGGCGCCGCCCAGCCCCTCCGCCAGGACGGTGAGCGAGTCGTCCGGACGGGTCGGTACGCAGCCCGCGACGAACCGGCGCGCGTTGCCCATCACCGTGACGGCGGCATCGCCGGCATGGCGGGTCACCCGCTCGATGAGCACGTCGGTCGGCGAGTCGTACCGCACGTCACGTCGGTGCACCTCGCCGACGAGCAGCGACGGCGAGGCGTCGCGGCAGTGGATCCCCAGCGACTCCAGCGGCCAGTCGCCGCTCACGTCGCTCCTGAGGGACCGGAAATCGTCGGGCAGGTCGGCGAGTTGGAGCATCGCCCGGGCCGGGACCGGCCGGGGCGGCGTGCCGGAGCTCGGCCGGGCGGTGCCGGATCGCGAGGGCGATGGTGTCGGCCCGTCCGCCGAGGGACTCGGCTCGGTGGTCCGACGTGGGGACACGCTCGGCGCCGGGGCGTCCGCGGCTGGTGTCAGCGGCGGCGCGGCGACGGGTCGCCCCGCCACGGCCGCCGCGCCGCCCACGACCGCGGCGACGGCGACGGCACTGGCGACACCGGCGGCGATCCGGGTACGGCGCGCACGCCGACCCCGCCGGCCCATCTGCCCGGTGGGGTTCCGGAACAGCTCCTCAAGTCCGCCGAGCCCGTCGTCCGCGTTCATACCTCGCCCCTTCGTCCAGGTCCTGCCCTTCTTACGCACGGCGCGACCAGCGGGTTGCACGGGTACGCCCCAGGGATGACGGTGGATCATCCCTGCGCGGGAGCGATCCGCTGGCCGCCGCCGGATACGGTCGGACGCATGACTGGTGAGCACCCCGCCCTCGCGCTGCGCGGTCTCGTCAAGCGCTTCGACGACAAGGTGGCGGTCGCGGGCGTCGACCTCGACGTGCCGGCCGGCTCGTTCTACGGCCTGCTCGGCCCGAACGGTGCCGGAAAGACGACGACCCTGTCGATGGCGGTGGGCCTGCTCCGGCCGGACAGCGGGCGCGCCTGGGTGCTCGGGCAGGACGTCTGGGCCGACCCGGTCCGCGCGAAGCAACTGCTCGGCGTCATGCCCGACGGCGTACGCCTCTTCGACCGGCTGAGCGGCGCGGAGCTACTCGCGTACCACGGTCTGCTGCGCGGCATGGACCCGGCGGTGGTCGACCAGCGGGCGGCGGAACTGCTGGACGTGCTCGCCCTCGGCGACGCCGGCCGCACGCTGGTGGTGGACTACTCGGCCGGCATGAAGAAGAAGATCGGCCTGGCCTGCGCGCTGCTGCACGGGCCCCGGCTGCTCGTGCTGGACGAGCCGTTCGAGGCGGTCGACCCGGTGTCGGCGGCGCTGATCCGGGACATCCTCCAGCGGTACGTGGCCGGAGGCGGGACGGTCGTGTTCTCCAGCCACGTGATGGAGGTCGTCGAGCGGCTCTGCTCGCACGTCGCGATCCTCGCCGCGGGCACCATCAAGCGCGTCGGCACGCTGGACGAGGTTCGCGGGGACCGCTCGCTGGAGCAGGTCTTCGTGGAGGTCGTCGGCGGGCGTACCGCGACCGGTGAGGAGCTGGCGTGGCTGTCGCAGTGACGGGCTCCGCCGCGCCGGCGCGGCGGGTGTCCGCCCGGCACTTCGTCCGCCTCAAGCTGCGGGTGATGGGCAACAACTTCCGCGGCCAGGGCTGGCGGATCGCCCTCTTCGTGGTCGGCTCGCTGGTCGGGCTCTGGTTCGCCGCGACCGGCTTCTTCCTCTTCGCCGCCCCCGGCTTCGCCGACGCCGAACGGTACGCGCTGCTCGTCGCCGCGTTCGGCGGCGGGCTGATGGTGCTCGGTTGGCTGCTGCTGCCGCTGGTCTTCTTCGGTGTCGACGAGACGCTGGACCCGGCCCGGTTCGCGCTGCTGCCGCTGTCCCGCCGAACCCTGGTCACCGGCCTGTTCGCGGCGGCGCTGGTGAGCGTCCCGGCGGTCGCCGTGCTGCTGGCGCTCTCCGGCCTGGTCGTCACCGCCGGTGCGCTCGGCGGGTGGTCGGCCGCCCTGGTGCAGGCCGTCGGGGTGGTGGCGGGTCTGCTGCTCTGCGTCGCCGCCGCCCGAGCGGTCACCAGCGCGTTCGCCACCATGCTGCGCTCCCGCCGGGTCCGCGACCTGGCCGCCGTGCTGCTGGCCGTCGTCGCCGCGCTGCTCGGCCCGCTGCAACTGGCCGCGACCGCCGCCCTGCGCGACGCGGACTGGGACCGGTTCGCCTCGGTGGCGACCGTGGTCGGCTGGACGCCGTTCGGCGCGCCGTGGACGGCGGGCATCGACGTCGCGCAGGGGCGGGTGTGGGCGGCGCCGGTGAAGCTGCTGATCACCGCGCTGGCCGTGGTGGCGCTGCTGGCCTGGTGGTCCCGCTCCCTGGAGTCGGCGATGGTGGGCGCGGCCAGCAGCGGCAAGGCCCCGACCCGGCAGCCGGAGACGAGCGGCAGCCCGGTCGCGCAGTTCTTCCCCCGCGCGCTCGGCTGGCTCCCGCGGGACCGGTTCGGCGCGCTGGTGGCGCGGGAGGCGCGGTACTGGTGGCGGGACGCCCGGCGGCGGGCGAGCCTCGTCACGCTGGGGGTGGTCGGCCTGTTCGTGCCGGCCATGGTCAACCTGGGCGGGTCGAACCTCGTCGACGGCACGGGTGGCTTCGGCGCTCCGGACACGTCCTCCCCGGTGCTGGTGAGCCTGTCGATGCTGTTCGTCGGCGTCCTCGCCGCGGTGACCCTGGCCAACCAGTTCGGCTTCGACGGCAGCGCGTACGCGGCGCACGTGGTCGCGGGCGTACCGGGCAAAGTGGAGCTACGCGCCCGGATGGCGGGTTTCTCGATCTACGTGCTTCCGCTGGTCGTGGTCATCTCCGTGGTGCTGGCCCTGATCCTGGGCGAGCCGGGTTGGATCGGGATGACGGCGGGCAGCCTGCTCGCCACGTACGGCGCCGGGCTGGCGGTCAACACGTTCCTGTCGGTGCTCGGGGCGTACGCGCTGCCCGAGACGAGCAACCCGTTCGCGCTCAACACCGGCGCCGGGGTGGCCCGCAGCTTCCTGACCCTGCTGTCGATGCTCGCCTCGGCGGCCGCCGCCGTCCCGATGGTCGTGGCCGCCGCGCTCCTCGGCGACGTGTGGCTCTGGCTGGCCCTGCCGGTCGGTGCGGCGTACGGGCTGGGAGCGGCACTGCTCGGCGCGTACCTGGCCGGCGACGTCCTCGACCGGCGCCAGCCTGAACTCCTGGCGACTGTGACGCCACGCCGCTGACGCCGGTTCAACTCCACTTGGCTGGGCGAGCATAGATCTGCCCAGTGGCCGCGTCCGCGACGATGTTCGGTAGTTGAGCGTCACGAAGGGCCCGCTCACGGATGAAGAACTGGCCGAGGTTGCCGACTCGGGTCAGGTGATTCGAGGCCCGCGTGTTCCCGGGAGGCATTGCGAGGTAGATCCGCTGGTCGGGATTGACCGCCTTAACGGTGGCCAGCGCGGGGGGCGAGGTCGGTGTCGGCGCTGACGAGCAGGGTGGTGTCGGCGATCCGGAGAGCGGCGTCGGCGACCATCATGGCACCGAGTGCGACGTCCGTCCCCTTCTCCTCATAGCTTCTGTACTGCCGGCCGCAACTGCAGGTGTAGCTCTTGCCGCACCGGCGGCAGTCCTTGATCGTCCGCTCCTTGAATCGTCCCAGGTGCACGTGCAACAGGTCTCCGTTGCGGACCTTCATGGCGTCGATGTAGCTGGTCTGGTTCTGAGCGGCGACGGGCTCGTTCTTCACGATCGCCGAGAAGTAGTGGACGGCTGTCACGGTGTCCTTGGGTTTGAGCTGGCGAACGAGCTCAACGACGTCGAGCCACATGTGCCTGCGGCCATACTTGTTCTTCATGCCGTAGTACAGGTTGAAGCCGTCGATGTAGGCAGCGACTGTCGCCACGTTCACCTCTCCTGACTCTCGGCGTTGGGTGTATGGTGGGTCCATACGACGCCGAGAGATACGGCAGGAACGGCCCCCACGGGGGCCGTTTTTCTGTGTCCGAGAACATCGGCACCATATCGTCACTGACCGACGGTCGATCGGGCGGCTACGTGACGTGCAGCCGTCGAGGTCAGCGCTGGCGCTTCGGCCAGATGGCGACGCGAGTTGAGTTGCGGGGCGGGACCAGAATGCTGGGGTGCCTGTCGTCGAGGCGGTGGCGACCGTTCCGGTCCCACCCGAGCTGGCCTTCGCGGTCTCGCAGACCACCGCGCCGGTGCGCTACCGGTGGGACCCGTTCGTCCGGGAGCAGCACTTCGTCGGCGGCGCCACCCGGCCCGGCAAGGGGGTGCGGACGTTCACCCGCTCGCGGCACGGCCTCGTGATGGTCAGCGAGTACGTCTCGTTCGCGCCGCCCACCAACGTCGGCATGAAGATGGTGCGCGGCCCCTGGTTCTTCGAGATGTTCGCCGGCGGGTGGCGGTTCGCCCCCGCTCCCGAACCCGGCCACACCGTCGCCACCTGGCGGTACAGCTTCCGGTGCCGCCCGGCGTTCCTGCGCCCGCTCGCCGACCGGATCGGCACGTGGCTGCTCGGCCGCGACATCCGCCGCCGCATCGCCGGTTACGCCGCCGGCTGCACCGACCCGGAAGTGCTCGCGGCGGCCCGCCGCTCACTCACCGACCGCTGAGCCGGTCGCGTCCCAGGGTGCCTTTCCACGATCAGATGATGCTCTGCTGGAGCGACCGCCTGGATTCCGACCAGCGGCACATCACTTGATCATGGTGACGGCGGGTCAGCGGGTACGGGTGGCGGCGAGGAACGCCCGCCAAGCGGACGGACGAAAAGTCAACGTCGGGCCTGACCGATCCTTGCTGTCCCGCACGAGCACTACCCCAGGCACGTTGTCCGCCACCTCGACACAGTTGCCGGTTTCCTGCGACTTGGTAGACCTGCGCCAGCAGGGCCGGGCATTCGTCATGGCGTCACCTTTAACTTGTTGATCAGGTCGAGGGAGGCACTCTGGCTGAGCGCCTCCCCGAGAAGGTGCTCCCACTTTCGCTGCACCCAGCGTATCCACTCCGGATGGTCGGCGATCTGGCCGCGCGCCGCAGTGTCAAGGCAGAGCAGGCGGTCGTTGCCGGGCAGTTCCGCGAGTAGGAAGCCGCCGCCCATCGAGACATGGGCGCCGACGTCGAGTGGAAGGACGTGCAGGCGCACCGGCGACAGCTCCGCCGCTTCGAGGAGCCAGCCAAGCTGCCGCTCCATGACGGCCGGCCCACCGATGCGTCTGCGCAGAGCGCTCTCGTCGATGACGAACACGCACTCCGGCGAATGCTCCCGATGGAGCAGACGTTGCCGGCTCATTCGGAGGTTCACAAGCTCTTCCACCCGCTCGCTCCGGTGCAGCCCGCCGGCGGAGACGACTGCTCGGGCATACTCCTCGGTTTGCAGGAGGCCGGGCACCAGGCAAGGTTCGAAGTCGAGCAGCCGGACGGCCTGCTCCTCATGGCCGGGCCATGACTCAAACCAGGCCGGCCCGGTCAACCCTTCGTCGTCCCGCAGAAGGCCAGCAAGAAGGCCACACGTGCCGAGGGCCTCGTCGGCAGCCATCGCGAATTCAACGGTCGGCCGGCGACGGCCGGTCTCGATCGCGGCGACCGTAGACGGGCTCCACTTGATCAGGGCAGCCAGCCCTTCCTGGGATACATCCGCACCGGCTCGGGCGGCCTTGAGCGCCCGTATCCACTTCTCGATTTCCATCCTTACGCCTTCCGTAAGTACGTGATGGCGCTGCGTAGTAAGCCCTGGCATCCTCCCCCGCCCGAGCGATCGAGTCCAGGGTGGAGGGTGCGCGGCCCGGCCGGTGGAGGCGACGACCCGGCGGCCGGTCCTGCGTCGGGCCGCCCCGGTCAATCCCCGGTCGGGGCGGCCCCCGACCTGGAGGAGGCCACCCGTGTTCAGACCGTTCCGGAGGAACGCCGCGCTGGGGTCGTACCGGATGAGGAGCCGGCCGGTGCCGACCGGCGTGCCGGGCGCGACGACGCCGGACCCGGTCCCCGCCCGGCCGACGGTGCCACCAGCCTGGGCGGCCTGGCCGACGGTGGCGCTGCCACGACCGGGCCGGGCCGGTTGGCTGACCCCGGCGCAGACCTGGCGGGCCAACGGCGGTCGCTGGTGACCACCATCCGCATCCCGGCCGGTCGTCGCCGAGATCTTGCAAAGAAGCGGCCCCCGCCGGGGCCGAAAATCTCCAAGATCTCGCGCAACCAGCCGCGACCAGCGGAACAGCCGTGAGTCGGGGGGTGCCGCATGTGGCGATGCGGCCGCTGTGGCGGTGCCGGGCGTGCGGTGCGCACTGGCCGTGCCAGCCCGCCCGGCTGGCGCTGCTGGCGGAGTACCGGCACGACCGGCCGGCGCTGCTGATCTACCTGGGGACGCTGATGGCCGAGGCGTCCGCCCAGCTCGCGCAGCTCAACGGGCACGCACCGCCGACCGGGCTGCACGAGCGCTTCCTGGGTTGGGCGCGGGCCCGGGACGGCAGAATGTTCCACGTGAATCATGAGCCGGGTGCCGAGATCCACCACACCGACCCGTTCGCCGTACCGGTGGACCGGCGCTCTCCCGTACGCCGGTTGCGTGGCCGGCTGGCGGCGCCGGTGACACTGTGGACGGCTCCCGGGCCGGCGGGCCTGACGGTCTCCTCCACGCTGGTGGCGGAGGGCGAGCCGGACCGGCTGCTCGGCCTGATCGACCCGGAGGCCGACCTGTGGGCGGCGGTGGAGGAGGCGGGCCGCTTCGCGGTCGCGCCGTTGAATCCGTCGCACCGGCAGCTCGCGGACCGGTTCGCCGGGCTCTTCCCGTCCCCCGGCGGTCTGTTCGCCACCGGCACCTGGACGCAGACCGACTACGGCCCGGTGCCGTCGGACGCGGGCGGCTGGGCCGGTTGCCGGCTCGACGACGCCCGGGAGTACGGCTGGGGTCTGCTGGTGGACGCCACCATCGAGACGGTCGAACTGGCGGAGGAGACCGACCCGCTGCTGCACTACCGGGGCCGGTACCGCGAGCTGACCTGACCAGGTCGCCGCCGCTCGGAGGTGACCACCCGGCACCGCGGCCGGCACCCGACGCCGACCGGTCACCGGAGTGAGCCAGGTCACTCGGCGCAGCCATCGTGCCGTTCGGCGCAACCGTCGACCGACGCCGATCTCACGCTTCCCGGGTCGGGAGTGCGCTCCTTACCGTGCGCGAAACTCCCCGATGCCTGTGAAGGTGGTGATCTACAGATGTCCACGGACACACCCGCGTCCGCCCCCGCCGAGTCGGCGGCGGAACGCTATCTGGCCGTACAGCGGTCGGACGAGTTCGCCGGGTTGCGCCGCGCGTTGCGCGGCTTCGTCTTCCCGATGACCGTCGCGTTCTTCCTGTGGTACGCGCTCTACGTGATCCTGTCCGCGTACGCGCGGGACTTCATGGGCACGAAGGTCGTCGGCAACATCAACGTCGCCCTGGTCTTCGGTCTGCTGCAGTTCGTCTCCACCTTCCTCATCGCCTGGCTCTACTCCCGGTACGCCGACCGGAAGATCGACCCGGTCGCCGACCGGATCCGCGCCGAGATGGGGGAGGTGACCCATGAACACGGTCCTCGCGGCTGAGGCGGGCGACACCACCGCCCGGAACCTCACCATCACGCTGTTCCTGGTCTTCGTGGCGGTGACGCTGGCCATCACGATCTGGGCCAGCCGGCAGACCAAGACGGCCACCGACTTCTACGCGGGCGGCCGGTCCTTCTCCGGCTTCCAGAACGGCATGGCGATCGGCGGCGACTACATGTCGGCGGCGTCGTTCCTGGGCATCGCCGGCATCATCGCCCTGTACGGCTACGACGGGTTCCTGTACTCGATCGGCTTCCTGGTCGCCTGGCTGGTGGCGCTGCTGCTGGTGGCGGAGCTGCTGCGCAACTCCGGCCGCTACACGATGGCCGACGTGCTGGCCTTCCGGATGCGGCAGCGCCCGGTCCGCACGGCCGCGGCGGTCTCCACCATCACGGTCTCGATCTTCTACCTGCTGGCCCAGATGGTCGGCGCCGGCGCCCTGGTCGCCCTGCTGCTCGGCATCCGGCCGGGAACCACCTTCCTCGGCATGGACGCGGACGCCGCCAAGATCGCCACGATTATCATGGTCGGCGCCTTGATGATCATCTACGTGACGGTCGGTGGCATGAAGGGCACCACGTACGTGCAGATCGTCAAGGCGTTCCTGCTGATGGGCGGCGCGCTGATCATGACCGTGCTGGTGCTCGCCAAGTTCAACTTCAACCTGTCGGAGTTGCTGGGCCAGGCGGCCGAGTCGTCCGGCAAGGGCAGCGCCTTCCTGGAACCCGGGCTGCGCTACGGCGTCGAGGTGGCTGGAAACTCGACGCAGACCTTCTACAACAAGATCGACCTGCTGTCGCTCGGCATCGCGCTGGTGCTCGGCACGGCCGGCCTGCCGCACATCCTGATCCGCTTCTACACGGTGCCGACGGCGAAGGCGGCCCGCAAGAGCGTGCTCTGGGCGATTGGCATCATCGGCACCTTCTACCTGCTCACCCTGGCGCTCGGCTTCGGCGCCGCGGCGCTGGTGGGCGGCGAGGCGATCACCGCGCAGGACCGGGCCGGCAACACGGCCGCGCCACAACTGGCCGAGGCGCTCGGCGTCGACTTCCTCGGCGGTGATCTCGGCGGGGCCACCCTGCTCGCGGTCATCGCGGCGGTCGCCTTCGCCACCATCCTCGCCGTGGTGGCCGGACTGACCCTCGCCTCCTCGTCCAGCCTGGCGCACGACTTCTACGCCAACGTCATCAAGGACGGGACGGCGTCCGAGCGGCAGGAGGTGACGGTCGCGCGGATCTCCGCGCTGGTGATCGGCGCGATCTCGATCGTGCTGTCGATCTTCGCGCAGAACCTGAACGTCGCCTTCCTGGTGGCGCTGGCCTTCGCGGTGGCGGCATCGGGCAACCTGCCGGCGATCCTCTACAGCCTGTTCTGGAAGCGGTTCAACACCTCCGGCGCGGTGTGGGCGATCTACGGCGGCCTGTTCGCCGCGGTCTTCCTGGTGTTCTTCTCCCCGGTGGTCTCCGGGGCGCCGACCGCGATGTTCCCCGAGCAGGACTGGCAGTGGTTCCCGCTGTCGAACCCGGGCATCCTCTCCATCCCGTTCGGCTTCCTGTGCGGATGGCTCGGCACGGTGCTCTCCAAGGAGCGCGACGAGGACAAGTACGCCGAACTCGAGGTGCGCTCGCTCACCGGGGCGGGCGCGCACTGACCACCCCGGGTGGGCCGTGCGACGAGCGCCGGCCTGCTCGGTGCGTGATAAGAAGGGCCCCCTGTACAACGCGAGGCGTTAACAGGGGGCCCTTCCTTGTCGGGTCACCTGCCGGGCCGGTCGGTAGGCTGACCGGCATGAAGGTCGTGCAGCGCTTCGGGTCCGGTCACCGCATCCTCGTCACCGGCGGCGCCGGCTTCGTGCCGTCGCACGTGGTCGACGTCCTGATCGGCCGGGGCTGCACGGTGGTCGCGGTCGACAACTTCGTCACCGGGTCGAAGGAGAACGTCGCCCACCTGGCCGACACGCCGACCTTCACGCTGGTCGAGGCCGACATCTCGGACGGTCTGCCGACCCACCACCCCGCGTTCGCCGAGCGGTTCGACGCGATCCTGCACATGGCCTCGCCGGCCAGCCCCACCGACTTCGAGAAGCTGCCGGTGGAGATCCTGCGGGTCGGCTCGGTCGCCACCCTGCACCTGCTCGAGCGGGCGGTCGCCGACGGCGCGCGCTTCCTGATGGCGTCCACCTCCGAGGCGTACGGCGACCCGAAGGAGCACCCGCAGCGCGAGACGTACTGGGGCAACGTCAACCCGATCGGCGTCCGCAGCGTCTACGACGAGTCGAAGCGGTTCGCCGAGGCCGCCACCATGGCGTACCACCGCAGCCGGGGGCTGGACGTCGCGATCGTCCGGATCTTCAACACGTACGGGCCGCGGATGCGTCCGGACGACGGGCGGGCGATCCCGACCTTCATCTCCCAGGCGCTGCGCGGCGAGCCGATCACCGTGCACGGCACCGGCAACCAGACGCGCTCGATCTGCTACGTTGACGACCTGGTGCGGGGCATCCTGCTGCTGCTCGACTCGACGGAGACCGGGCCGATCAACTGCGGCACCGAGCACGAGATGAGCATGCGGCAACTGGCCGAGACGATCGTGTCACTCTGCGGCAGCAGCTCCGAGGTGACTTACATCACCCGCGCCGCCGACGATCCGGAGATGCGTCGCCCCGATCTGACGCTCGCCCGGCAACTGCTCGGATACGAACCGCGGATCGCGCCCGAGGAGGGTCTGCGGCGCACGATCGCGTACTTCCGCGAGCGGCTGGGGTAACCAGCCGGCGACGGGCGGTGGCGACGCCGGCTCCGCTTCAGGGCGACACTGGCCGGACGTACGTACCCTGAGTTACATGTCAGCGACCACGCCCGCCGGTTTCCCGCTTCCGCACACCGGGGGTGTCCACCGGCTTCACCGCAGTGCCGGGCGCGCCCCGGTGCCGGGCTCCGGCCCGGCTGGACGCGCCCGGTCGACCGAGACACAGTGGTATCCCTCGTACCACGACGAACCGTCGGGGGGTGGCCCCCGTGGCCCCGTCGGCCCCGGTGGACCCGGCGACTTCGGCGGTGGGGACGACGGTTCGGGCCGCCCCCGGCGCCGTGGCCCCCGCCCGCGCTGGGGCCGGATCGGTCTGGTGGCCGGCATCGCGGTGCTGGTGCTCGCGCTGCTCGGCGGCACCGGCGCCTGGTTCTACGCCCGTGGCCTCAACGAGGACCTGGGGCGCACCGACCCGTTCTCGCAGATCACCGGTGGCCGGCCGGCCAAGGCGGTCGACGGCGCGCTGAACATCCTGATGGTCGGCAGCGACTCGCGGGACCCGGACGCCCCGGTCAACGAGGCCAGCAAGTGGCGCGCGGACACGATCATCGTGATGCACATCCCGAGCAACCACCAGCAGGCCTACCTGGTGTCGATCCCGCGTGACCTGTACGTGCCGATCCCGGAGAGCGCCAACGCGGACTGCGGCTCGGGTCGGCGCGGGAAGATCAACGCGGCGTTCGCGTTCGGCGGCCTGCCCCTGGCCGTACGCACCGTGGAGTGCTTCACCGACGTCCGGCTCGACCACGTGATGGCGATCGACTTCGCCGGTTTCAAGCAGGTCACCGACGCGCTCGGCGGCGTCGACCTGACCGTGGAGAAGACGGTCACCTCGATCCACAAGCCGTACCGGACGTTCACCAAGGGCGTCAACCACATGGACGGCGCGGAGGCGCTGGACTGGATCCGGCAGCGCAAGCAGTTCCCGAACGGCGACTTCGACCGAATGCGGCACCAGCAGGAGTTCCTCCGCGCGCTGATGGACAAGGCCGCGAGCACCGGGACGCTCTCCAACCCCGTCAAGCTGAACAACTTCCTGAAGGCGGTTACCGCCGCGGTCACCGTCGACGAGGGCTTCTCCCTGGTCGACATGGCGGTGCAGTTCCGCAACCTGCGCGGGGAGAACCTGACGTTCGTGACCAGCCCGCACAACGGCAGCCAGACGATCAACGGCGAGTCGGTGGTGGTCTCGGACCGGGAGAAGGCGCTCTCCATGTACCAGGCGATGGCCAGGGACACCATGACGGACTGGGTCAAGGCGAACCAGAAGAGCGACGGCGGCAACTGACCGCGCCACCCGCCGCATCGACGGCGGTCGTCACCGGTCGGCGGCTGAGCATCCCTGATGCCGGGTGCCAGCCGTCGACCGGTCGTTTCCGACCCCTCCGTTCGGTCGATTTATCCATCGGGCGGTCTGGATAACGGCATTTGACCGTGGGGTGAACTCGCCAGGACGGGAAAGCGTCCGTACAGTGATCCCGCCCCCGATCACGAACTGGAGCACGCATGCCGGTTCAGACCAGCGGTCGCCCGCCGTCGCTGGATGCCCCCCACGCGTCGGTCCGGATGTCCGCAACCATTCCGGCGCAGCCCGGGAAGGGTCGTCCGCCCACCACCCCCGCCAGCCGCAAGCGTCGCCGCAAGGACCCGCTGTGGGCGCGCATCACGTTGATCTTCGGTGCCGTCCTGATGCTGACCAGCGGTGTCGCGATCGTCGGCGGCAAGGTGATGATCGACCGGGCCACCGGCAACATCGACCAGCGCAACCTGCTCGGCGACGCCGGCAAGTCGGGCGCGGAGGGCGGCGCGAACCTCGACGGCCCGATCGACATGCTGCTGCTCGGGGTGGACGCCCGGCAGTCGTGGGCACCCGATGACGTCCGGGCGGACAGCATCATCGTGCTGCACATCCCGGCGACCCACGACCAGGCGTACCTGATCTCGATTCCCCGCGACACCGAGGTGCGGATCCCGGCCTTCTCGAAGAGCGGGTTCCACGGCGGGGTGGACAAGATCAACGCGGCGTTCCAGGCCGGCGCCCGCAACGGCGGCGGCTGGGAGGGCGGCGCGCAGCTGACCGCTCAGACGATCAAGCAGATGACCGGCATCAGCTTCGACGGTGCCGCGATCATCAACTTCGGCGGTTTCAAGCGCATCATCGACACCCTGGGCTCGGTCCGCATCTGCGTCAGCCAGGAGGTCAAGTCGCACCACATGGTGTACGTCGACGGCAAGCCGATGTGGAACGCGGAGGCGAAGAAGACCGGCAAGCCGATGACCCCGGTGGTGCACAAGAAGGGCTGCAAGGAGATGGAGGGCTGGGCGGCGCTGGACTACTCCCGCCAGCGGTACGGCCTCAAGAACGCCGACTACGACCGGCAGCAGAACCAGCAGCAGCTGATCAAGGCGATGGCCAAGAAGGCGACCCAGAACGGCACGCTGACCAGCCCAACCAAGATCAGCAAGCTGATCGACGCGGCCGGCGACGCGTTCGTGCTGGACACCGGCGGCGTACCGGTCATCGACTTCATCTTCACCATGCGCGGGGTCACCGGCAGCGACCTGACGATGCTGCGGACGAACGGCGGCACCTTCAACGGCAACGGCAACAACCGCGAGTCGCTCAGCGAGCAGACGCTGGAGATGTTCCGGGCCGTCAAGGAGGACCGGCTGGCCGACTTCGTGGTCGCCAACCCGGAGGTGCTCTCCACCCGGAAGTGACCGGGGGGTTTCACCGAACCGGCCCGGTGGGGGCGCTCCGGACCGTAGCCTGACGTGAAGAGGATTCGCGTGCGGGTGGCGGGGAGGAACCACGTCCAGGTCGGGGGATGGACGGGAGCGGGCCGGCGCGGGCGTCCGGTCCGGACCGCCCCGCCGGCCCCGACTCCTGCTCCGCGCCGGCCTCGCCCTGGCACTGCTGGCCGGGCTCACCGTGGTCGGCCTCCGGGTGATCGCCGAACGGTACGACCGGGCCGTGGTCAAGGAGCAGTTGCTCGACGAGAGCGCCCGCCGGAAACGCACCGACGTGGACGGAACCCTCAACTACCTCCTCGTCGGCACCGACCGGTGGCGGAGCGGCAGCGCCGCCGACCGGCGGTCGGACACCATCCTCATCGTCCACGTGCCCGCCGGCGGGCGGGAGGCGTACCTGGTCTCGGTACCCCGGGACCTGCTGGTCGCCATCCCCGCCACCGCCGGCTACGGCGGCGGGCAGGACAAAATCAATTCCGCGTACGAGCACGGCGGCGGCGGACTGCCGGGCACCAGACTGCTCTCCGCGACACTGGCCCGCCTGACCGGGCTCCGGTTCGACGGCGCCGCCCTGATCGACTTCTCCGGCTTCCGCCGGGTCATCGACCTCCTCGGCGGCGTCCGCATGTGCGTCGACACCGAGGTCCGGTCGATCCACACCGGCCGGGTCTTCCCGCCCGGGTGCCAGCAGATGGACGGCGGCACCGCCCTGGACTTCGTCCGCCAGCGGTACGGCCTCCCGAACGGCGACTACGACCGGCAGACCCACCAGCAGCAACTGCTGCGGGCCGTCCTGGACCGGACCGGCGAGACCGCGCTGCGGACCAACCCGGTGAAGCTCGACCAGGTCATCCGCGCCGTGGGCGACTCCCTGACCGTGGACACCAACGGCGTACCCCTGGAGGACCTCGTGATCGCGCTGCGCGACCTGCCGGCCGACGCCCTGCGCGGGCTCCAGGTGCCGTCCCGGCCGCAGACCGTCGGCCAGGTGTCGTACGTGGTGCTGGACGACGGCGGCGCCGGCCTCTTCGAGGCGGTCCGGAGCACCCGGGTGCCAGGGTGGGCCCGCGCCAACCCGCGCTGGGTGACGCAGTTGTGACGGGCCACCAAGACCCTAAGCTTGGTAATCGTGTTCGGACCCCGCGTACCCACCGTGACCATCCCCGAGATCACCGACGACACGTACCTGCTCGACGTCCGGGAGGACGACGAGTGGGCCGCCGGCCACGCCCCCGGCGCCCACCACCTGCCGATGATGGAACTGCCGTCCCGGCTGACGGAGGTGCCCACCGACCGGGACGTCGCGGTCATCTGCCGCTCCGGCGGACGATCCGCCCAGGTCGTCGCATACCTCATGCGCAACGGCTGGGACCAGGTCCGCAACGTCGAGGGCGGGATGGGCGAGTGGGCCATCGCCGGGCGTCCCGTGGTCGGCGAGGACGGGCAGCCGGGCCGGGTCCTGTAGCGGAGAGCAACGCATGGACCGACCCCTGGTCTTCGCGCACCGCGGCTCGTCGTACGACCTTCCGGAGCACACCCTCGCCGCGTACCTGCGCGCGCTCGACGAGGGTGCCGACGGGCTGGAGTGCGACGTCCGGCTGACCCGCGACGGTCACCTCGTCTGCGTCCACGACCGTCGCCTGGACCGCACCAGCAACGGGCGGGGCCTGGTGAGCGCCCGCACCCTCGCCGAGTTGGAGGCACTGGACTTCGGGTCCTGGCACCCGGGCTGCGTACCGGCCGACGGCGACGAGGTGCTCGACGAGTCGCACACCCGGCTGCTCACCCTGGAACGGCTGCTGGACGCGGTCCTCGCCGCCAACCGGCCGGTCCGGCTGCTGGTGGAGACGAAGCACCCCTCCCGGTACGGCCGGGACGTCGAACGGCGGCTCGTCGCGCTGCTGCGCCGGTACGGGCTGACCGAACCCCGGCCCGAGCACCCGGTCCAGGTGACGGTGATGTCGTTCTCGCTGCTGGCGGTCCGCCGGATCCGCGAACTGTCCCCCGCGCTGCCCACCGTGCTGCTGCTGGAGATGCTGCCCCGCCGGGTGCGGCCGGGCCGGCTGCCGTTCGGAACCCGGATCGCCGGGCCCGGCGTGGCGCTGGTGCGGGCCCGCCCGGACCTGGTGCCGGCACTGCGCGCGGCCGGCAACCAGGTGTACGTCTGGACCGTCAACGACCCCGCCGACCTGGACCTGGTACTGGCCGCCGGGGTGGACGGCATCATCACCGACCGCCCGACCCAAGCCCTGGCCCGCGTGCAAGGAAGGGCCCCCTCTTAACGCCTGCGGTAGTAGAAGGGCCCCTTCTTAACGCGCTACGCCGGCCGGACGGGGGTGTCCGGAGATCCGCGCGGCGGGGCACACTCGGGGCATGCCGGAGCGTACGGACCTTCCCGCTCTGATCGCCGGGCACACGGTGGTCATCGAGATGATCAACTCTGGGGACGCCGGCCTTCCGGTCCTCACCCAACTGCTCCGGGTCACCCAGTCCGCGCTGGGCGCGGCCGGTGTGGCGTTCGTCGAGTTCGCACCTACCGGCGGCCGGATCATCGCCGCCACCGGCGCCGTCGACTGGACCATCGGCCGACCCGTTCCGGCCGACGACCCGGACATCGCCTGCCTGCTCTCCGGACCTCGCGTCCGGGAGATCCGGGTGGACCGGCTCACCGGCAGGCTCGGCGCCGAACTGGCCGACCGGGGCCTGCACCGGATGGTCGCGTCCCGCGCCGAGATCGGCGGGCTCACCGTGGGGAGCCTGCACGCCCTCTACCCCTCCGACGGCGACGGCCCGGGCACCGACCAGCACGCGGTCGTCACGTACGTCGCCTCCTGCATCGCCCACATGTACGGCGACCAGAGCGGCCTGCCGGTGCACGGCGACGGCCCGGTGGTGGCCGCCATGGCCGACGGGCTGGCCGTGGTCGACCGCGATGGTCACGTCCGGCTCTGGAACCCGGCCGCCGCCCAGGTGACCGGCCGTTCCGCCGCCGACGCGCTCAACCAGCCGCTGCCGTTCCCCCTCCCCCCGCCCGGACAGGTGCTCGACCACCGGCTGCCGGACGGCCGCTGGCTGCGGGTCACCTCGGGCGAGCTGCCCGGCCCCGGCACGCTGCGGGTGGTCACCTTCCGCGACACCACCGACCAGCAGCGCCGTGACAACGACCGGGACCTCTTCGTGGCGGTCACCAGCCACGAGCTGCGGACCCCGGTCACCGTCATCAAGGGGTACGCGGACACCCTCAATGACCACTGGGAGTCGCTGAGCGACGCGGACCGGCGGATGGCCGCCCGCGTGATCGGCCAGCGCGCCAACGAGCTGGCCCGCCTCGTCGACCGCTTGCTCTCCTCGGCGACCGAGGCGGGCCCGGGTGAGGAGCCGTCGGCCCCGTACGACCTCAACGACGCCCTGTGCACGGCGGTGGCTGACCTTCCGGCGGAGCTGCGCCGCCGCATCACGCTGGACCTGCCGGCGGGGCTACCCAAGGTGCTCGGCCACCGGGCGAGCCTGGCGACGGTGCTGACCGAGCTGTGCACGAACGCCGGCAAGTACTCGCCACCGGGCACCCCGATCGGCATCAGCGCCGGGGCCGACGGGCAGACCGTCTCCTTCCGGGTCTCCGACCAGGGCATCGGCGTCCGCCCCGAGCACGTGGAGCGCGCGTTCGACCGGTTCTGGCAGGGCGAGTCCGGTGACCGCCGCCGCTTTCCCGGCGCGGGGCTCGGCCTCTATCTGGTCCGCCGGATCGTTGAACAACAGAATGGATGGGTATCCCTTCGACCGAAGGCCGGTGGCGGTACGGTCGCAGAGGTGCGGCTGCCCCGCGGGTGACCGGCGGTGGCGGGGGGTGTGGAGGGGCGACGGTGTCGACGCAGGGTGCCGAACGGGCGTGGTGCGTGGTGGTGCCCCACCATGCGACGGGTGCGCGGCAGGCGCGGCACCGGCTCGCCGACGAGCTGACCGAGGTCGTGAGCCGGACCCTGCTCGCGGACCTCGTGGCGGTCCTCGCGGAGCTGGTGGGCAACGCCGTACGCCACGCCGACCCGCTTCCGGGCGGGGTGATCCGGGTGGCCTGGCGGCTCCGCGACACGCCCGCCGGCCCCCGCGTCCACCTGCGGGTGACCGACGGCGGTGCGGCCGCCGGGCCGCGGATGCGAGAAGCCGACCCGGACGCGATCGACGGCCGGGGCCTGCACATCGTGTCGGGCCTGTCGAGCCGCTGGGGCGTCGACCGGGACGGGCTCGGCCAGACCGTCTGGGCGGAGTTCGAGCCGGCCGGGTCCGTCCGGCCCGACCTGGTGGTCGCCGGACCGGGGCGCTGACAGCCGCTGAGGCGGGTCCTCCCCACGCCGGCCCGCGCCGGCCTCTAGGCTGTCGATCCGTGAGCAAGCGTCGAAAGAGCCAGCGGGCCGCGGACACCACCGGTAAGCGCGAGAAGGTGCGGGACGTCTTCGTGCCCCGCCCCTTCGCGGGGCTGGCCGACGAGCCGGAGTGGATCGCGCTGCGCGAGTTGGTGCCGGCCGCCTCCGCGCCGCTGCGGCTCACGCCGGACCTCGTCGAGGAGTACGGCGACCGCGAGGTCCTGCTGGCCACCGTGCTGCCGATGGCGGCGCCGGCGATGACCAAGCCGGACGGGCGGGTCTTCATCGGTCTCCAGCGGCACCAGCAGTCCGGCGACGTCTCGCGGGACCTGGCCGAGGCGCTGCTCTGCGCACTGCGTACCGAGCCCGGTGGCCAGGTCACCGTGCCGCCGCTGCCCGGCCCCGGCCCCCGGCTCCAGGACATGCTGGTCGACGGGCCGCTGGAGATCACCCTGCACGACGGCTTCGGGTTCTGGCTCGACCCGGGTGCGGCGGACGACCCGACCGTGCAGGCGTCGCTGGAGCGGGCCAACGCCGCCATCTACCCCACCGTCCGGCTGACCGCGGCGCGGGCCGCGTACTGGTGCCAGGTGCCGGAGAAGGCGCACGTGCGGTGGGTGCTGCCCGACGACGAGGACGCCGCGCTGGACGCGCTGGCGCGACTCAGCGCGGCCGGCGCCCTGACGCTCGGCGAGCAGACGAAGTTCGCCGGCATGTTCCGGGCGCACGGTCGCCTGGTACCGGTGTGGGACCTGCCCGAGGACACCCCGGCCGGCGAGTGGGAGCAGCCGGTGGCGGACTTCGCCAAGCGCTACGCCGAGGCTCTGGCGGAGCGTACCCCCTTGGACGCCGCGGCCCGGCGCGCCCGCCACGGCCTGCTCGGCCGCCAGCTCACCCTCCGCTGAGGGGCCGGCTGCCGCCCTGCGGGGCCCGTTAAGAAGGGGCCCTTCCTCTACCGGAGGCGTTGATAAGGGGCCCTTCCTTACCCGCGCAGCGGGTCGGGAAGGGGCCCTTCCTCTACCGGAGGCGTTGATAAGGGGCCCTTCCTTACCCGCGCAGCGGGTCGCGGACGAGTGGGCAGGACATGCACCGGGGGCCGCCGCGGCCGGAGCCCAGCTCGGAGCCGGCGATCGGGATGACCTCGATGCCGGCCCGTTCCAGCTGGGCGTTGGTCTCCGTGTTGCGCTCGTAGCCGACGCAGAGCCGCGGCGCGAGGGCGAGGGTGTTGTTGCCGTCGTCCCACTGCTCACGCTCGGCGGTGACCGGGTCGAGACCTGTGTCGATGACCCGGAGCTGGGCCAGGTCCATCGCGTCGGCGGCGGCCCGCAGGAACGGCGCCGGGCCGTCCACCCGCGGGTCCTCGCCGTCGGCGCCGGCGATGACGGTGTACGCGGACAGCGTGCTGGCGATGTTCGGGTACATCAGCACGGCGTCGACGTCGACCATCGTGCAGACGGTGTCGAGGTGCATCGTGGCGCGCTCCTGCGCGATCGGCACGACCAGGATGGTGTGCGCAAGCCGGGCGGCGAAGACCTGGCGCGCGAGACGCTCCGCGCCCGCCGGTGTGGTGCGCTCACCCACGCCGACCGCCAGCACGCCGGGGGCGAGCAGGAGCACGTCGCCGCCTTCCAGGTGCTCCAACTCCGGGTGGTACACGAACTCGCTGCCGGCGAAGCGGGGATGGTGCCGGTAGATCGCGTCGGTCAGCGTGGTCTCCCGCCGGCGGGCCGTCATGGCCAGGCTGGTGACCGCGACCCGGTCACCGATCCAGACCGACGAGTCCCGGGTGAAGAGCAGGTTCGGCAGCGGGTCGATGACGAAGTCGTGCCGGTCCATCAGGGTGTAGACGAGGCCGCCGGGGCGGTCCCGGCTGATCCGCAGTTCCTCGTGCGCCAGGCCGGCGATGAACACGTCGGCCAGCGCCGCCGGGTCGAGGTACGCGAGGTGGTCGGCGACCCGGGCGCGCAGCGAGTCGCCGAGCCGGGGGGAGCGCAGCACCAGGTCGGTCAGCTCGGCGCGCGCGTCGGCGACGGCGAGCGTCTCCGCCAGCAGGTCGGCGAGGTAGAGCACCTCGACTCCCCGCTCGCGCAGCGCGGCGGCGAACGCGTCGTGCTCCTCCTGCGCGCGGCCCACCCAGGGGATGGCGTCGAAGAGAAGGGAGTCGTTGTTGCGGGGGGTGAGCCGGGCGAGTTCGGGCCCCGGCCGGTGCAGCATGACCGTGCCCAGCCGACCGACCTCGCTGTCCACGTAGTGGGTCACCATCGAAGCGTAGGGCCTGGGTCGGCGTCCCGCCGTCCGTCGCAGCGACTCGGACCGGGGGCCGGTGCCGACGTCCCCGGCACCGGTCGTGGGAGGGGTTTGGCGGCATCCGGCAAAAGAACTGTGCGTGAATACGGCATTCATCCACAGTCACTCCGGCGCTCCAACTTGCCGACCGGGGGGACTGGCAACGTAGGGTAGTGAGGACATAACTTCGAGGGACCTTTTGCCGGAGGTCGCGATGACTGTCTTCCCCGCTCGACGAGCCGTACCGTCGCCCCGGGCACTGCCGCCCGTCGCGGTGCCGCACCCCCGGACGGAACCCCAGGGCGTTCTCAGCCCGGCCCGTCCGTCCCCGTTGGAGTGGGCCCGCCGCCTGCGGGCGGAGCGCGGGGCCCGGCGGCTGGAGGCGGCCGGCGCGCGGGCGCTGGGCCAGCTCGACCACCTCGGCCCCGCCTGGCACGTCATCGAGTGGCCCCGCACCGACGCGACGGACCTGCTGCGGGACCAGGCGGGTGACGACCGCGCCGGCTTCCTCGCCATCGGCCCGAGCGGCCTCTACGCGGTCACCATCGCCGACCATGGCCGGGCCCGCGTGCTGGTGGCCGGCGACGTCGTGCAGATCAACGGCAAGCGCCCGCCGTACGTGGCCGAGGCCCGTCGCGACGCCAAGCGGGCGAGCAAGGCCCTCTCCGATGCGGTGGGCCTGCCGATCCCGGTGACGCCGGTGCTGACCTTCGTCGGCTCCGGCGTCATCAGCGTCTACGGCCTTCCGAAGGACTGCCTGATGGCGACACACCGGGAGCTGGACCGGCTGCTCGTCGCCGCCGGCAACCGGATCAGCCCGGCCACCGCCGAGAAGCTTTCGCGGGTCGCCCAGCATCCGGCCACCTGGCTCAACGGCACCTACCGGCCGGCCGCCGACTACCGGTGGTACGACGAGGGCCGAACGGCCGCTGACAAGCCGGTCGGCCGGCGGTAACGTCAGCCGCGACGCCACGCGACCCGGGTCCGGACGGCACCCGCCGGTCGCGCCGTCGCCGGCCGCCCGGTCAGGGCGTGGACCAGCACCCGGCGGCCCGGTGACCCCAACGCGGTCAGCGGCCGGCTCCCGGACCAGCTAGCGTGGACAGACCGTCGGTGTACATAGGAGGCTCGGTGGCCCACGTCGAACTTTCGCTCTCGGAAGTGTTCGTGCCGACGGCAGGGACATCGACAGAGCAGGGGTCCGACAACGTTGGGCAGTGGTCCTCGACGGTCTGCCGGGCGGACGAGCCGTGCCTGCTGATCGACGCCGACACCCGGGTGATCGCCGTCTCCGCGTCCGGGTGCGAGCTGCTCTGCCTGGGCGCTCCGCAGGACGTGATCGGGCGGCCGTTGCTCGACGGTGGTCTGCGCCTGCTCGACTTCACCGCCAACCGGGGCGAGCTGACCGAGCCGGAGATCGACAAAATTCCGCCGCTGCTCGCCCTCACCTCGGGCCGCCTGGCCCGCGGGCTGCTCCGGGTCCAGGGGGCGTCACCGGACGCGCCCGACGCCACCGTCGACGCGATCTCCACCCCGGTCCTCACCGACGGCGTGGTCGCCGGCTCGCTCACCTTCTTCTCCGAGGTCTGACCTGCGGCGGCATGTGGCGTTCGCCGCACGCGGCGAAGGTGGGGTACGCGCTCGCCGAGGCCGTAAGGTGCCCTCATGCTGGATATCGCTCTGCTGCCGGGTGAGTACGCCGTCTGCCGCCTCGCGGCCGGCTCCGCCCTGCCGCCCGCCCTGGCCGGCGGTCTGAGCGACGGCGCTGTCGTCACGGTGAGCTGGACCGCCGACGGGGTCTCGGTGATCTGCCCAGCCGACCGGGCGCCCGAGCAGGCCGTCGTGGAGACCGCCTGGCGCTGCCTGCGGGTGGCAGGTCCGCTCGACCTGGCCGTCTCCGGCACCCTGGCCGCGCTGGTCGACCCGCTGGCGGAGGCCCGGGTCAGCGTGGTCGCGTTCTCCACCTACGACACCGACTACCTGCTGGTCCCCGCGGTACGCCTCGACGAGGCCGTCACGGCCCTGGACCGGGCCGGGCACCGCGTGCTCACCAGACCGTGACGCGGCGTCACGGCGGGCACCGGCACGGCGCGGCCGGGCTGTGACGCCGGGACGGTCCCGGCTTCACCCGGCCGCCGGATGCTCCTACGATGGGCACGCTCGCCCCCCACCACAACGGTCAGCGTCGATGTCCTGAGGATCGGTCCGTGCCGCCCACCCCGCCCCGCCGTGCCACCGCCCGCCCCCGCGCCGTGGTCGCCCTCCTGGCCGTGCTGCTGACGGCCGGCTGCGGCGCCCCGCCCGAACTGCGGCAGCCCTCACCCACCCGGGCGGCCCGGACCGCCACGCCGGGTCCGACCGGCACGGCCACGGCGGTCCCGAACCCGCCGGTGACCGGGCTCCCCGGGCTGCCGGGCACCACGACGACACCCTCCTCGGGCCTGGTCGCCGTCGCCTGCCCCGCCGGCCCGTCCGGTCAGCGGGTCACCGACCTGGTACGCGGGCGCGACGTGCTGCCCGGCAACGTCCGTGTCCAGGTGAAGACCGGGCCGCTCTGCGCCGACGAGTGGCACTACACCGTCCTCGACGTGGCGGGCTACGAGCCGCTCCAAGTGGTCACCCGCGGCCTGGGCGGCGCACCACGCCTGGTCACCGCCGGGACCGACGTCTGCACCGTGGAGGTGCGGGTCGCCGCCCCGGTCGGCATCCGCACCCTGGCCTGCGACGCCGGCACGGTCCCCGGCTTCGGTGCGTAGGCTGTCGCCATGCCGGGAACACCGCCGACCCGCTTCGTCTACCTCGGGCCCGAGGGCACCTTCGCCGAGCAGGCGCTGCGTACCATCCCCGCCGCCGAGCGGGCCAACCGTACGCCCGCCCGCAGTGTCGGTGAGGCGCTGGAGGGCGTACGGGCCGGGGACGCGGACGCGGCGCTGGTGCCGCTGGAGAACTCGATCGGCGGCGCGGTCGGCGTGACCCTCGACGAGCTCGCCGAGGGGGATCCGCTGGTGATCACCCGCGAGGTGATCCTGCCGGTGGAGTTCGTGCTCGGCGCCCGCCCCGGCACCTCGCTGCCGGCGGTGCGCAGCGTCGCCGCCCACCCGCAGGCGTCCACCCAGTGTCGGAACTGGCTGCGCGCGCACCTGCCGGACGCCGTGGTGGTGGACGTCCTCTCCAACGGCGCGGCGGCGGCCGGCGCCGCGGCCGGCGAGTACGACGCGGCGATCTGCGCCCCGATCGGTGCCACCCGGCACCGGCTCGAGGTGCTGGCCGACAAGATCGCCGACCACCCGGACGCCGTGACCCGGTTCGCGCTGGTGTCCCGGCCGGGCCCGCCCCCGCCGCCGACCGGGGACGACGTGACCTCGCTGGCCGTCTACATCGCCCACGACCGGGTGGGCGCACTGCTGTCCGTGCTGATGGAGCTGGCCGTCCGGGGAGTCAACCTGACGCGGATCGAGTCCCGCCCGACCGGTGAGGCGCTCGGCCGGTACGTCTTCTTCCTCGACTGCACCGGGCACGTGGCCGACGTACGGCTCGGCGAGGCGTTGCAGGCGCTGCGCCGGGTGTGCGCCGACGTCCGCTTCCTCGGGTCGTACCCCCGGCACCGCTGGACCGCCGCGGCGGGCGAGCGGCCGGTCCCCGCGCCGGCGGGCCTCTCCGATGCCGACTACGCCGACGCCGCCGCCTGGCTGGCCCGGCTGCGCAGGGGCGACCTGACCTGACCTGACCGCCTGCACCCGGGGGCGCACCGCGCTCGCGGCGCGCCCCGGACACGCGTCAGCTCAGCAGGCCGCCGAGGAGGCCGCCCTGCTGCTCCTGCGCGCCGCTGCCCATGACCGGCGGCTCCTCGGAGGGCTGGACGACCACGAAGCCCTGCCCGGCGAAGCTCATGGTGAACGCCTCACCGGTGCGCCGGCCGAGCAGCGTGCCCAGGCCGAGCTGCTCGGCGCGGTGGTAGCCGGTCTGGAGGTTGGCGGACCAGCAGACCGCCGCCTGCGGGTCGACGTAGGTGGGGGCGTCGACGTTGAGGACGACGGGAGTGCCCTTGGTCGTGATGGCGATCCGGCCGTGACCGGAGAAGACGCAGTTGAACAGGCCCGACGACGACGCCATGCCGGCGCCGCCGACCATGCGGATGTCGTACTGGAGGGTGGCGTCGAAGGCGAGCACGCTCGAACCGTTGATCGAGAGGGCGTCGCCCGGCTCCAGCTCGATGATGTGCACGTCCTTGGCGAAGTCCGCCAGGAAGACGTCACCCTGACCGGTGACCTTCATCAGCGGGACACCCTCGCCGGTGAGCTTCTGCTTGAGGAACTTGCCGAGCCCGCCCGAGCCGAGTGCCTGGAACTGCACGTTCCCCTGGTAGGCCACCATCGAGCCGACCCGGGCCATCGCCTCACCGTTGAGTTCGATCTTGAGCATCTTGGAGTTCTGCAGCCGCATACCCGGCTGGGCGGACTCCTTCTCCAGGTTCTCCGAGGAGAAGAGTTCGCTGCGCATGGACGTGCCTCCTACAGTTCGCGGTGCCTTGGCCCCGACGGTAGGTCAGCAGCGCAACGGACGGCCATCGGCCGACCGGAGCCTCGGACGCTGTCCCGACAGCCGCCAGGGCCTAGCCCCACCCCAGCTCGTGCAGGCGGTGGTCGTCGATGCCGAAGTGGTGGGCGATCTCGTGGACCACGGTGATCGCGACCTCGTCCACCACGTCGTGCTCGCTGTCGCAGATACGCAGGATCGGGTTGCGGTAGATGAGGATGCGGTCCGGCAGCACGCCCGAGTAGTCCCAGCCCCGCTCGGTCAGGGCGTGCCCCTCGTAGAGGCCGAGCAGGTCCTCACCCGGGGGCGGGTCGTCCTCCACCAGGATGACCACGTTGCTCATCAGGGCGAGCAGTTCCTCCGGGACCTCGTCGAGGGCTTCGCCGACCAGTTCCTCGAACCGCTCCCGGCTCATCTCCACCGCCACACCCCCATTCTGCCCACCGATCGGCACCCGCAAGATCCCGGCGTTCCCCGGAACGGTTCCGCCCACCCCCACGGGAGGAGGCCCATCCGTCCCCGGATGGTCACTCCTCCCGTGAAAGTGCGGCGAACCGGGCGGCCCGGGGAACCCGGGCGGTGCGGGCGACCGGATGTCAGGAGGTGAGGCGGGCGTTCAGGGTGATCTGGGCGCCCGGCGAGAGCAGGCGCGAGATCGGGCAGTTCTCCTTGGCGGCCTCGGCGAGCTTGGTGAACTGCGCCTCGTCCATGCCGGGCGCCTGACCGACCGTCTCCAGGTCGATCCGGGTGACGGTCATGCCCGCGTCGGTCTTGTCGAAGTGCACCTTGGCGCTGGTCTCCACCGAGGTGCCGGTCGCGCCGGCGTCGGCGAGCTGCTTGGAGAGGGCCATCGAGAAGCAGCTGGCGTGCGCGGCGCCGATCAGCTCCTCCGGGTTGGTGCCCTCGCCCTCCTCGAAGCGCGACTTGAAGGAGTAGTTCCCCTCCAGGCCGCCCTTGCCGGTGCGGAGGGTGCCGGACCCCTCGGTGAGGTTGCCCTGCCAACGTGCGGAAGCGGTACGGATAGGCATGCACCCGACGCTAGTCGAAACCAGACGCCGGGGCGACCGACCGGCGCACCCGCCACTCGCGGTACCGCCCGCCGGACGCTGGCTGTGTCATGATTCCGCTCGGAGGCGGTCGGGAAACCGTGCGGCCTCTCGAATCCCCTCGGGGCCGGTCCGGTCCGCCTTCCGGCCGGCACCGACGGAACGGGCGTCAGCGCGGAAGGATGTCCCCCGATGTCCCAGGACCTCCCCATCCCCCGGCAGGAAGACCGGTCCGACGACGGCCCCGCCGTCGTGGAGTGGGGTGGGTCCGATCCGCGGCCACCCGGCCGGGCCGGGCAGTTTTTCACCGGCCTCGCCCGGGACCGCCGCCTGCCCCTCGTCCTCGCCGGCCTCGGGGCGGCCGCCGGCCTCGCCTCGCTGATCGGGGAGTGGGTGATGCTGACCATGCCCAACGCCGGGCCCGACGGCGGTGGGCTCCGCCTCCCCGAGGGGGTCTCCAACGTCGGCGGGTTCGGCGGCGCGTACCTGGCCGGTCTGCTCGCGCTGGTGGTGGCGGTCGCGCTCGCGTTGCGGGGCACCGAGGCGGCCCGCCCGAACGCCCGCATCGCCGGCCTGGTGCTGGCCGGGGCGCTGCTCGCCGTGCTGACCGCCGCGGCCATCACGATCGGCGACGCCGACCTGCGGGCCATCTACTACGGCGGCCAGGACGGATTCGCCATCGAGTACGGACGCGGGCTGGTCGCCGCGTTCCTCGCCTGTGCGTTGCTGGGGGCGGCGCTCCTGCCCACCCCGTCCGCCGCCGCGCCCGCCGCCGAGACGGAGAGCGGTGTGTCGATCCCGCCGGCCCGGCGGCGTCGCTCCCGGCGGGACGACCCCGGTGAGGCCCTGCCGCCCCCGGCCGACCTCACCGTCGGGCCCGCCACGCCGTTCACCCGCCCGGAACCGCCGGGCTGAGTCGGGCGGCGGGGGCCGGGCGGGCCGTCCGCGACGTGCCCTGGGCAGCCTGCGACCCGTCGGCGGCAGCCCGACGCGATCACCACAGGTCAGTCGTTCCCCGTTGGCACCGGATTCGTCTGATCGCCATGGTCGCGACCGCTTCCGCGAGGTACGGTTGCTGCCCGCCGTCACGCCGGGTCACACGACCGGAACGGCTGGCCGCGACGGCGGCGGGCGAAGGAGGAACGATGACCCGCCCGGGCCTGCCCAAGCTGATCGCGACCGATCTGGACGGGACGCTCGTCCGCAGCGACGAGACCGTCTCCGCGTACACCCATGAGGTGCTCGACCGGGTACGGGCCGCCGGCATCCCGGTGGTCGGCGCGACCGGTCGCGGCCCCCGGCTCACCGAGCTGACCCGCAACGACATCCGTGCCGCGGACTTCCTGGTGATGGCCGGCGGCGGGCGGGTGGTCGACCAGAGCGATCCGGGCGGGCCGGTCGTGCTGCGTGACGAGCGCCTCCCCGGCGCCGTCCTGGCCGGCCTGCTGGCCGCCCTGGAGGCCGAGGTCGGCCCGCTCACCGTGATGGTGGAGGCGTCGGACGAGCACGACGCGCCGCTCTGGGGCGACTACCACCCGAGCTGGCCGTACCAGGACCGGTTCGAGGCCCGCACCCGGACCGAGTGCCTCTCCGGAGACGTGATCAAGGCGTTCGCCCGTACCGCCGACCACCACGTCGACGAGCTGCTCGACGTGGCGCGGCGGATCGTCCCACCGGAGGTCGCCACGCTCACCCAGGCCGGGCTCGGCTTCGTCGAGATCTGCCCGCCCAGGGTCGACAAGGCGACCGGGCTCACCGTGGTGGCGGAGCGGCTCGGCGTCGACCCGGCGGAGGTGCTGGTCTTCGGCGACCAGCCCAACGACCTGCCGATGTTCGCCTGGGCCGGTTGGGCCCGGGTGGCGGTCGCCAACGCCCACCCGGCGGTCCGCGCGGCGGCCGACGAGACGACCCTGCGCAACGACGACGACGGGGTAGCGGTGTACCTCGATCGACTACTGTCCCGCTGATGGGAGAGCCACCCCGCCTCGTCGCCACGGACATCGACGGGACGCTGCTGCGCGACGACCGGACGCTGAGTCCGCAGACCGCCGACGTCCTGGCCCGGATCTCCACGCGCGGCACGCCGGTCGTGCTGGTCACCGGCCGTCCCATCCGCTGGCTCAAGCTGGTGTACGACCAGCTCGCCGAGCCGCTGCCGGCGATCTGCGCCAACGGCGCGGTGGTCTACGACCCGGTGGCGGACGAGGTGCTGCGGGCCGATCCGCTCGCCCCGGAACTCCTCGCCGAGGTGGCCCGGCGGCTGCGCGCCGAGGTGCCCGAGGTGACCTTCGCGGTGGAGATCGTCAACAGCCGGGAGATGCGGCACGAGACGCACTACCCGCTGCGGTGGGACGCCGACCACGCGGCGATCCGAGCCGTCGAGACCCCGGAGGAGCTGCTCGCCGCCCCGGCGGTGAAGCTGCTCGCCCGCGCCGGCGAGCAGGACCCGGACGCGTTCGCCGCGCTGGTCGCCCGGGCGCTGGTCGGGCTGGCCGAGGCCACGCACTCGTCGTACTCGGGGCTGGTCGAGATCTCGGCGGCCGGCGTGACCAAGGCGGCCGGCCTGGCCTGGTACTGCTCGCGGCACGGGATCGACGCCGCCGACGTGCTGGCCTTCGGGGACATGCCCAACGACGTGCCGATGCTCACCTGGGCCGGTCGGGGAGTCGCGGTCGCCAACGCGCACCGTTCGGTCCTGGAGATCGCCGACGACGTCACCACGGCGAACACCGCCGACGGTGTCGCCGCGTACCTGGAGAAGGTCTTCGGGCTGGACTGAGCGGCCGGCCGGAAGCCGGCCGGCCGCTCGGTCACCGGTGCACCGGCCGGGCCCGGCTGCGCCGGCGTGCCTCACGGACCGAGCCCTAGAGGTACTGGCCGGTGCCGTGCCCCTCGCCGCCCTGCGGCTGGCCCATGCCGGGCATCCCGGGGACCATTCCGCCCGGCCCGCTGGGCAGCGCGGGCCGGCCGGAGCGCATCTGCTCCAGCTGGACCCGGGCCGCCATCTGCTGGGCCACCAGGGCCGCCTGGATGCCGTGGAAGAGCCCCTCCAGCCAGCCGACGAGCTGCGCGTGCGCGATCCGCAGCTCGCCCTCGCTGGGTGCCTTCTCCTCGGTGAAGGGCAGCGAGATGCGCTCCAGTTCCTCCCGCAGCTCGGGGGCGAGCCCCTCCTTGAGCTCGACGATCGACCGCTCGTGGATCTCCCGCATGCGGTGCCGGCTCGCGTCGTCCAGCGGCGCGGCCTTGACCTCCTCCAGCAGCTGTTTGATCATGCTGCCGATCCGCATCACCTTGGCCGGCTGCTCGACCAGGCGGGACGGGTCCTCTCCCGGCCCCTCGTCGGTCTGCACCGTGCCGACCGGCCGGCCGTCGGGCCCGACCACCACCACGGTGCCGGAGCGACCGGTGCCGTCCTGGTCCGGCTCGTCGTTCTGTCCAACGGAGTGCGCTTCGGTCATGGGGTCCATCTTTACCCAGTCGCCCGCCGGGATGCGCCCCGGGAGCCGCTGTCGACGACGATCGGGTGCCGGTGGCGCGCTACCGTCGCGGGCATGCCCAGCGACCCGCGAGCCGTGCTCACCCGCCCCGCGCCGGCGCCGGACGTCACCGTCGCGTACGGCGACCACCCGGACCAGATCGCGGACCTGCGCCGGCCGGCCGGCAGCGGACCGGCCCTGCCGTTGGTGGTCGTCGTGCACGGGGGTTTCTGGCGGGCGGAGTACGACCGGGGGCACACCGGTCCGCTCGCCAACGCGCTGGCCGCGCTCGGCTACCCGGTCGCCCAGGTGGAGTACCGCCGGACCGGGCAACCCGGCGGCGGCTGGCCGGGAACCCTCGCCGACGTCCTGACCGCGGTGACCCAGCTGCCGCGGTTGGCTGCCGAGGCGCTGCCCGGCCGGGTGGCTGCGGGCGCGCCGATCCTGGTCGGCCACTCGGCCGGTGGCCACCTCGCCCTCTTCGTGGCGGCGGTCGCGCCGGTGGAGGTCGGCGCGGTGCTGGCCCTCGCGCCGGTGGCGGACCTGGCCGAGGCGTACCGGCTGGACCTGGACTCCGGTGCGGTCGCCGCGCTGCTCGGCGGTGGCCCGGCCGACGTACCGGACCGGTACGCCGCTTGTGATCCACGATCGTTGGTGCCCATTCGGACACGGAGCGTGATCGTTCACGGTGCACTCGACCGCCAGGTGCCGGTCGGCATGAGCCGGGAGTTCGCGGCTGCGGCACAGGCCGCCGGAAGTGACGTACGCCTCGTTGAGCTGCCCGATTGCGAGCACTTCGGCCTGATCGACCCCGAGTCCGCGGCCTGGTCCGAGGTTGCCGCTGCGTTGCGGTCATTGCATGAAGATCATTAGGCATTGACGGAGCGTCGCGGAGCAGGTAGAACGCCGGAGGGGCGAGACCCGCCCCTGCACCCCTTCGGAAGGAACTCGGTGTCGCAGATGAACCGCAGGCGGGCCCTACAACTGCTGGCCGCGCTCGGTACGACCGGACTCGTCGGCGGATGCGGCACCGACGACAGCGGGGCCGATTCCACCCCGACGCTGAGCCCGATCAAGATCGGCCTGGTGGCGCCCCAGACCGGCGACCTCAAGGTCATCGGCACCGAGATCATCAACGGTTTCCAGCTCTTCCTCGACCTCAACCAGGCGCAGCTTGGCGGCCATCCGACGGAACTGCTGACCGCCGAGGAGGGCGGCAAGCCGGAGAGCGGCAAGGCCGCCGTCGAGGGCCTGCTGAAGCAGGGTGTGCTGGCGCTCACCGGGGTGGCCAGCTCGGCCGTCATGCTCGGCATCCGGGACACGGTGGAGCAGGCGCGGGTGCCACTCGTCGGGTCCAACGCCTCGCCGACCAGCCTCCAGAGCGTCGTCTACATCTGGCGGACGTCGTACGTGCTGGACGAGGCCGGTCGTGCGCTCGGCAGCTACCTGCGGACGCGGCTCCCGGCGTCGGCGAAGCTGGCCATCGTCATGCCGAAGGGCCTCGCCAGCGAGGACGTGCTGCGCGGCTTCCGGCAGGAGTTCGGTGAGTCCGACCGCCGGATCGAGGACCCGGTGACCTGGACGACGGACGCCGTCGCGGAACGGGCCGACTACGCCACGGACATCGATCAGGCGCTCGACGCCAAGCCCACCGCGATGTTCTGCTTCTTCAACGGCGAGGCGGCGGTCAAGTTCATCAAGCAGTTGCGCGACGCCGGGTTCCGGGGCACTGTCTACGCCCCCGGCTTCCTCACCGAGGGCAAGGTGCTGGAGAGCTTCGAGAACACGCCGGGGGACGCGCTGGGCATCCAGACCGCCCTGAACTACTCCGCCGACATCAACAACGCGGCGAACCGACTCTTCGCCTCGGCGTACCGCAAGAAGCACGGCAGCTCGCCGACCACGTACGCCATGGCGTCCTACGACGCGGCGCAGGTGCTCGACCAGGCGATCCGGATCGCCGGCGACTCACCCACCCCGCAGCAGGTGAACCTCGCGCTCGGCCGGGTCGGCCAAATCGACAGCCCGCGTGGCGTGTGGCAGTTCAACCAGCCGCGTACGCCGCAGCAGAAGTGGTACCTGCGCGAGGTCCAGATGGACGGCCAGGTGCTGTCGAACGTCCTCATCACCGAACTGGCCACCCTGGGCTGAACCGACGGCCTCCGGGCCGGAACCGACGCGAAAGGGCCGGCCTCCCCTGGCGGGGGAGGCCGGCCCTTCGTGCTCCGCGCCGGGACGCCTCTCGACGTCCCGTCGCCAGCCGCGGCCAGGGTCTGTCGAAGTCCCTGGCCGGCCTGCGGGTCGTGACGAAGGCCCTAGTGGCGTAGCTCGGCGATGCAGCACTTCACGCTGCCGCCGCCCTTCTTCAGCTCGGCCAGCTCGACCGGCACCGGCTGGTAGCCGGCGGCCTTCAGCTTCCCGGCGAGCCGGGTGGCCTCGCTGTTGAGCACCACGTTGCGGCCGTCGCTGACCAGGTTCAGGCCGAACGCGAGCGCGTCCTCGTCGTCGGCGACGACCGCGTCCGGGAAGAGCTGGGCGAGCACCTTCTGGCTGGCCACCGAGAAGGCGCCCGGGTAGTAGACGATGTTGGTGTCGTCGATCGACGCGAGCGCCACGTCGAGGTGGTAGAAGCGGGGGTCGACCAGCCGCAGCGAAACCACCGGCCGACCGAGCGCCTCCTGGGCCTCGGCATGGGCGGCCGGGTCGGTCCGGAAGCCGTACCCGGCGAGGATCAGGCCGCCGTGCGCCTCCGGCAGGTACGCAAAGTCGCCCTCGCCCTCGTTGGTCACGGTCGGCGCGATGAACCGCCAGCCCTGCGCCTCGTAGAAGGCACGGTGGGCGGCCGCCTCGGCGGCCCGCTGCTCGTGCTTGAACTGGGCGCCGTAGACGGTGCCGTCGACGACGAAGGCGCCGTTGGCCGCGAACACCATGTCGGGCAGGCCCGGCTCGGGGGTGAGCTGGTGCACCTCATGGCCGAGACCGACCAGCGTCTCGCGCAGCCGGTCCCACTGCTTGACCGCCAACTCCGCGTCGACCGCGGTGGTCACGTCCATCCACGGATTGATCGCGTACTCGACCGCGAAGTGCTCGGGCGAGCACATGAGATATGTCCGCTTTCGCGGCACTCGCTGCTGGTTCACGGTGACCAAGGGTAGGTACCGTGGAACATCGGTAACAGCCACAACCATTGCTTCCCGGAGGCGGAACGTTGCAGATAGACGCGGTTGACCAGCGAATCATTGCGCTGCTCGTCGCCGACGCCCGTGCCTCGTACGCCGACATCGGGCAACGGGTCTCACTCTCCGCTCCGGCGGTCAAGCGACGGGTCGATCGGCTCCGCTCGGCCGGGGTCATCCGGGGATTCACGGCCGTCGTCGACCCGGCCGCCGTGGGGTGGACGACCGAGGCGTTCGTCGAGCTGTTCTGCGCCGGCCGGACCACCCCGGCGCAGATCGGAGTGGCCGCCCGACGGCACCCCGAGGTGGTCGGCGCGTACACCGTCTCCGGCGAGGCGGACGCCCTCGTCCACCTGCGCGCCGCCGACATCGCCCACCTGGAGGCGGCGCTGGAACGGCTGCGCGCCGAGTCCTTCGTGACCTCCACCCGCAGCACCATCGTGCTCTCCCGGCTGGTGGAATCGCCCGGCGTGGGCCCGTCGGCCGGCTGAACCGGCCCGGGGGTGATTGGAAGGGTCCCTTCCTCTACCGGAGGCGTTAAAAGGGGCCCTTCCTTACCGGGAACCGGGCGGGGGCCGGCGGCGTCGGAGTGGGCATGACACCGGCACGGCCGACCGTCGCGGCGGGCACGCTGCTCGCCCTCACCCTGCTCGCGGGGAGCAGCGTGCTGCCCGCCACCACACCCGCGCACACCCCCCGGTCGGCACCCACCGGACCGGGCACCCCGCTCCGGCTGGTCTCGTTCGACTCCTGCGCCGACGCGCTCGCCGACCTGCGCGCCGCGGCCGCCACGCACGTCGGCCCGTGGGGCTTCGCCGACGACGGGACGGCGTGGCCGGGCCGCCGCACGCTCGACATGCAGCCCGCAGCCGCCGGTGCGGCGGAACGGGCCGGCGCCACGGCGGAACAGGCCGGCGCCAAGGCGTACTCCGGCACCAACGTCCAGGAACGCGGCGTCGACGAGCCGGACCTGGTCAAGACCGACGGTCGGCGGATCATCACGATCACCGGCGGCGTCCTCCGGGTCGTCGACCCCGCCACCCGGCGGATCACCGGTCGGCTCGACCTCGCCGGCGACGGTGCCGCCGACCTCCGCTGGGCGCAGCACGACCTGTTCCTGCACGGCGACCGCGCCCTGGTGCTCACCGACTCCGCGATGTCCCCCGCCGGGCCGGCGATCCGAGTACCCGAGGGACGGCCCGCCGAGAAGCCCTTCGCACCCACCCGGCTGCCCGGCACCCGGCTGGTGCTGGTCGACCTGGCCGGCGCTCCCCGCGTGCTCGGGACGTACCGGATCGACGGCGGCACCGTCGACGCCCGGCAGACCGCTGCCACCGCCCGGGTCGTGGTCCGCTCCGGCGCCCGGGTCGCGTTCCCATACCTGCCCGCCAGCGACGAGGCGGTCCGGACCACGGCCAACCGGGCCGCCGTCGCCGCCGCCGGGATCGACGCGTGGCTCCCGGCGTACGAGTGGACGGCCGGGGCGGAACAGCGGACCGGGCGGGTCGGCTGCGACCGGCTCAGCCGGCCAGCCACCGCCACCGGCTCCTCGGTGCTGACCGTGCTCAGCTTCGACCTCACGGCCGACCGGCTCGCCGACGGTGACCCGGTCAGCGTGGCCGCCGACGCGGACACCGTCTACGGCACCGGCGGCAGCCTCTACCTGGCCGCGCAGCGGGTGGTCGGCGGCGAGCCGGTCCCGGGCCGGTGGCTGCGGCCGACCGGTCCCTTCGTCACCGACATCTACCAGTTCGACACCGGATCCCCCGGGCGCCCACGCTACGTCGCCGCCGGCACCGTGCCGGGCTGGCTCGTCAACCAGTACGCGCTGTCGGAGTGGGAGGGCCACCTGCGGGTGGCCACCACCACCGGCACCGGCGAGCGCACCTCGGAGTCCGGCGTGCACGTGCTGCGCCGGACGGCCGACGCCCTGGTGCCGGTCGGCGCGGTCACCGGGCTCGGCCGGGGCGAACGGATCTACTCCGTGCGCTACCTCGGCGGCACCGCGTACGTGGTGACCTTCCGGCGCACCGACCCGCTCTACGCCCTCGACCTCACCGACCACGCCGCCCCGAAGGTCGCCGGCGAGCTGAAGATCACCGGGTACTCGGAGTACCTGCACCCCGTCGCGGACGGCCGGCTGCTCGGGGTCGGGCAGGAGGCCGACCGGAACGGCCGGGCGGAGGGCGTCCAGGTCTCCCTCTTCGACGTCCGGGATCCCGCCCGGCCGGCCCGGCTGGACCGCTGGCACCGGCCCGGCGGCTGGTCCAGGGCCGAGCACGACCCGCACGCCTTCCTGTACGAACCGGGAACCGGGCTGCTGGCCGTCCCGGTCGACCAGGGCGTACGCCTGTTCCGGGTCGCCGGCGACACGATCGCCGAGCAGGGTGCCGTGACCCACCCGGCGGCTGCCGTCACCCGGTCGCTGCTCGTCGACGGCGTGCTGTGGACCGTGTCGGACGCGGGCCTGCGGGCCAGCGACCCCGGCACCGCACGGAGCCTCGCCTGGCTCCCCTCGACCTGACCCTCCCTCCCCCGGTGGGTGGGGCCCGGTCGTTCGGGGTTCCGGGCCTCACCCATCGTCAGGTCCCCGGCCGGCGCCGCGACGTCACAGGTACATGCCGGTGCGGTGTTCGCCCGGTTCGCGCTTCACCGGCTTGTCCCCCTCGCCGAAGAAGCGCTTCCCGCCGAACTCGCCGTGCAGCCGGTCGTCCAGCTCGTCCGCGAGGCCGGTCATCACCTGCACCGCGAGCATGAGGTGGGTGGCCTGGAAGTTGCGGCCGAACACCGGGATGGACGCCCAGACCGTGTCGTCGGCGCAGTAGAGCCGGCCGATCGGCATCCGGTTAGTCAGCTCGGACAGCTTCACGTACAGCCGCTCGGTCGGCTCGACCTCGGTGAGCACCGGGGAGAAGACGTCGACCAGCGGCGGATTGTCCCGGACCCGGACGAACACCATCGCCGAGCCGGCCCGGATGTTGATGTCCCCGTCCGAGTCGACCTGGAGCCGGTCGGAATCCGACTTGAGCATCGTCGAGACGACCGTACGGACCCGCTCGGCCAGCCCGAGCACGTCGTCCTTGGCCGGCTGCGCGGCGTTCAGCGCCTCGTCGAGGTCCGCCTCGACGTCGCGGTCCACGCCGAACTCGCTGCGCGCGGTGCCGAGCGGCGCGCCCTCCAGCGGCTCCCCGTCGGCGTCGTGGATCAGGTACACGAGGAAGGCCGGGTGCGGGGCGCCGTAGACGTCACGCAGCGTGCGGGAGAACAGCGCCGCGAGCTGGGTCGCCTCGGCGGCGGTGCCGTCCAGGCCGAACTGCTCGCCGGAACCCTCGACGACACCGGGCGGTGACCAACCGAGCGCCACCATGTCCGCCACGGCCGCACGGTCCAGCCGGTAGCCCGCGGGCAGGCCGGCATTGCCGACCGCCCTGGCGGCGAGCGTCCCGTCGGGGCCCACGTCGATGCCGATGGAGTAGACGGCGTCGCCGGTGCCGGAGGCGGTCGGGTCGAGCGTCAGGTCGACGTGCGCTCCGGCCGGCAGCGAGCCCAGTCGTTCGGCGAGCGCCCGGGCGAACTCCCGCCAGGCCTGCGTCACCTTCGCCCGCAGGTCGGCCGTGGTCGGCTCGTCGAGCAGGATCGACTCGTGGTGCTCCGGCAGGCCGCCGGCCGGCGTCGGGGGGTGGTCCGCCGTCATGATCGCCTCCGTCCGTTCAAGGTCACCCTACCCACGGACCGGGTGGTGCGAATCAGGGCCGACCGGGATCGGACAGCAGGGACGCGCGGTCAGGCCGGGTGGTCGCCGGGGCCTTCGGCGCCCAGTTCGACGGGCCAGTTGGCGGCCAGGTCGCGGAGCCGGGCCGCGGCGCCGACCGGGTCCGCGCCAGCGCCGACCGCGAGCCCCAGGAGGTACGCGGTGACCGGCGCGCCCGGGCGCAGAACCTGGTGGGCCACGTCCTTCGCGAGGTCGAGCACGGTCGGGACGGGCACCTGGGCGGGGTCGAGGCCGAGTTCCGCGCAGGCCGCCGTGACCCACTCGTCCATCACCGTCATCGTGCCCACTCCTCCGCCCGGCGTACGTCCTCGTCAGTGTCGCAGTCGAACCACGGCGGCGGGCCCTCCCCGCGCCACGGCACCTCCTGGACGGTCAGCCCGTGCAGCAGCGCCCGTAGCGGCGCCCCGGCCAGGCCGGCTGTCGACGTACGCCCCGGTGCCCGGCGGGCGGCGAGCCGGTCCACCGAGCCGCGCAGCACGGCGACCCGCCACACGCCGCACAGGGTCTGCCGCCGCCCCGCCTCGTCGACGAAGCACACGCCGTCGGACCCGCTGTCGAGGTGGCGCAGCAGGTCGCCGATCGCGGTGCGGGTGAGCAGCGGCAGGTCGGCGGCGAGCAGGGCGACCACGGTCGCGTCCCCGGGGAGCAGGGCCAACCCGGCCGCGGTCGCGGCGACCGGCCCGCCGCCGGGCGGCTCCTCCCGGGTGACCAGCACGCCATCCGGCACCGCCGCCGCCGGGCCGACCAGGATGCGCGGGGCTGCGTCGGCGACCGCGGCCAGCACCCGGTCCCGCATGGGCCGGCCGCCGACCGGCCGGGCCGGCTTGTCCACGCCGCCCATCCGCCGGGCGGCACCGCCGGCCAGCACCACCGCCGCGTACGCGCTCACCCGGCCACCGTAGCCGCCAGCGCTGCCGCCGGGTGCCGGCGGCAGTGCGGTCTCCGGCGTTCCGCACGCCATGCCGGCGGCATCGCGGTGTCCCGCGTCCCGGATGCCGCCATGCCGGCGGCATCGGGTGGATCGACCCGCTCCCGGAGATCGAGTGGATCACCCCGGCCGCCGGAGGCAGGATGGCGGAATGGGACGGGCGACTGACCGGCGCGGCGTACTGCGCATCGACCTCGACGCGGCGGAGGGGCGCACCTCGGTCCGCCGCCGGGACACCCTCGCCGTGGAGGAGCCGCTGGAGATCCGGGTCGGCCCGGCGGGTCCCGGGCGGCGGCGACCGCTGGCGGTCACCATGCGTACGCCCGGGGACGACCTGGACCTGGCAGTCGGCTTCCTGCTCACCGAGGGGCTGATCCGGTCGGCCGACGACGTGCACACCGCCCAGCTCTGCGCCGGTGCGGAGACACCCAACACGTACAACGTGGTGGACGTCGTGCTCGCGCCCGGCGTGCCGGAACCGGCCACCGACCCGGCCCGCAACTTCTACACCACCAGTTCCTGCGGGGTCTGCGGGAAGGCGAGCATCGACGCGGTGCGTACCCGGTCGCTCTTCGCGGTGGCTGACGACGCGCTGCGGGTGCCGGCGGCGGTCCTGGTCGACCTGCCGGAGCGGCTGCGCGCGGCGCAGCACGCCTTCGACCGGACCGGCGGCCTGCACGCTGCCGGGCTGTTCACGGCGGACGGCGAACTCGTCGTGCTGCGCGAGGACGTGGGCCGGCACAACGCCGTGGACAAGGTGGTCGGCTGGGCGGTCCGCGAGCGGCGCCTGCCGCTGGCCGGTCACCTGCTGCTGGTCAGCGGACGGGCCAGCTTCGAGCTGACGCAGAAGGCGTGGATGGCGGGCGTACCGCTGCTCGCGGCGGTGTCGGCGCCGAGCACGCTCGCCGCCGACCTGGCCGCCGAGGCGGGCATCACCCTGGTCGGCTTCCTGCGCGGCCGCTCCATGAACGTCTACGCCAACCCGCAGCGCGTGGTGCACTGAGCTCAGCACCTGACGGCCGGCAGGAGGAGGTGAACAGCCGTGCCGACACTGGCCTGGATCATCGTGGCCGGCACGGCGATGACCCTCCTGGCGCTGAGCGGAAGCCTGACCCTCGTCCTGCCCGAACGGATCTTCGAGCGGATCGTGCTACCGCTGGTCGCGTTGGCCGCCGGCTCGTTGCTGGGCGGCGCGCTGTTCCACCTGCTGCCGCAGTCGGTCGCGAGGCTCGGCAACGACCTCGCCGTCTACACGTGGCTGGCCGCCGGGGTGCTGGCCTTCCTGGTTCTGGAGCAGTTCCTCCACTGGCATCACTGCCACCGCCCGCCTGGGGCACACCGGCCGGTCGGATACCTGATCCTGATCGCCGACGCCCTGCACAACCTCATCGGTGGGCTCGCCATCGGCGCCGCCTTCGTCACCGACGTCCGGCTCGGCATCGTCACCTGGCTGATCGCGGCGGCACACGAGATACCGCAGGAGATGGGCGATTTCGGCATCCTGGTGCACAGCGGCTGGAGCCGGCGACGAGCCCTGGTCTGGAACCTGATCTCCGCCTCGGCGGTGCTGGTCGGCGCGGTCGCCGCGTACGGGCTCGCCGGGCGTCTCGACGTGGCGGTGCTGGTGCCGTTCGCCGCCGGGAACTTCATCTACATCGCGCTGGCGGACCTGGTCCCCGAACTCACCACGAGACCGGCCGCCCACGACAAGACCATCCACACCATCGGCTTCTTCGCCGGGCTCGCGCTGCTGTGGGGGGTCGCTCTGGCCGCCTGATCCTCACCCCTCGAAGAGGCCCAGACGGGCGGCGGCGTCGCGGGCGATGAGGAAACCGGCGATGCCGAGGACCCAGCCCAGGGTGCTGCCCGACGTCCGCGTGATCCAGCCGTTGAGACGTGCCAGCAGCGGCTCGATCCAGGTCGGCCAGGCCACCCGGGCCGCCAGCAGCAGCACCGCTGGCAGCACCATCACCAGGCAGTACGCAGCGAGCACCCCCGCCACGGCCGGCCCGCCGAGCCCGGACGTGGCGAGCAGGCCGAGCGCACCGAGGTACGGCAGCATGGTCGCCACCTCGGCGAGCGCGGCGAGCAGGGCCAGCCCGATCAGCCAGCGCACCGACGCGTCACCGGCGGTCGCCCGGTCACGCCACCGCAGGACCGCACCGCCGCCGCCCGTCCTGCGCTTCCCGCCGTACCGGAAGCTGAGCAGGAACAGGCCCACTCCGAGCACGAGCTGCCCCCACAGCACCGGCCGGGTGTCCAGGGCGCCGTCGAGCAGGTCGGCCAGGCTGCTGCCGCCCCAGAACAGCAACAGGCCCACCCCGAGGTAGAAGCCGGCGATCGTCCCGAGGTAGGTCAGGATCCGTCGTACGCTGACCGGCCCGGGAGCCAGCAGCAGCCACACCGGGATGAACAGCGTGCCGATGCTGGTGCTGTCGATCAGCGCCAGGCCGGCGAGGGAGAGCAGCAGGCCGGCGCTCACCGGCGGTCACTTCCGATTCCGATCACCGACCAATCGTCCGTTGCCGGAGCGCCGCTGCACTCGCCCTGGGGCACGAACAGCGCGTACATCCTTCGACGGACGCGGCGCAAGGAAAGGTCCCCTTTCAACGCCTGCGGTAGATGAAGGGCCGCCCGCCAACAGTGCCGGGCCATGGTCCGCCACGGGCCGCCGAGCAGGCGTGAGGACCGCCAGGAGGTACGCGGCACCGACCGCGACGAGCGTCGGCGTGGTGCCGAGGTGCTCGCTGGCGACGCCCGCGCTAACGGCACCGAGCGGAATGGCCTCCCAGGTGCCGCACCGATGCCTCCGTAACCGGGTGGGGTGGGCAATCGCCCGCATGGCGCGCGGATCGGTCATGTGCGAACGCGCGCCCAGGAGATGAAGCGATCGTTGAGGTCGATGGGCGAGGTAGTGCCGTCGAGCGCGGCCAGGTCGTCCCCCGCCTCCGCCTGGAGGGTGGCCAGGTAGATCAGCAGGGCCGGACGGTCGGTCCGGTACTCCCCGAGCAGGCGGAGCTTGGCCGGGGAACAGGGCCAGGCGATGCCGCAGGCCGCACAGCGCCACGTCGGCCGCGTCGGCAGGTGCGCCCGGACGCGGCTCACCGCGGGACCACTCGGACCCGGTCCACACGCACGGAGGCGTAGCGCTCGCGGACCGCGACAGAGCCGTCCTCGCGGACCTCCCGCCCGCGCAGCTCGGCCCACTCGTGCCCCTCGATCACGGTACGGCCGAGCACCTCGGAGATGTGCAGGACCAGCGGTCCGGTGCCGAACCGGTACGAGTCCTCCGGCACCCGGATCGTGCTGCCGACCACGAGACTCACGGAAACCTCCCAGGTGGACGATCGACGTGGCCCCATCCTGTCGATCGCGGCCGGACGGCTACACAGCGTTGCGATATGGTTACCGGAAATCCTGGACGTCCTCAGTGGAGGCGGCATGAACCACGTCCTCATCGCGGCGATGGCCGAGGCGGGCGAGACGGCGGAGTCCCTCGCAGGCCAGGTCGGCGTCGACCCGAAGACCGCACAACGGTGGGTGAACCCGGGACGCATCCCGCAACCCCGCCACCGGTCCCGTGTCGCCGCCCTGCTCGGCCGTGACGTAGGGGACCTCTGGCCGGACGTCCTCAAACGCCGCGAACCGGTGTGGTTCCGGCCGTGGGCCGACATCGAGCGTGAGTCCGTAGCGCTTCGGGCCTACCAGCTGTCCTGGGTGCCCGGCCTGTTGCAGACGGAGGCGTACGCACGCGCGACCCTGGCCGACGAGCCACTAGCGGCCGAAGAGCTGGACGCCCTGGTCGCCGCCCGACTGTCGCGTCAAGCGATCCTGCGCCGCACTCGGCCGCCTCTGCTGATCGCGGTGATCGACGAAGCCGTGCTCCGCCGGTCGGCCTACGGCGACCGTGACCTGATGCGCGAGCAGTGTGCCTACCTCGCCGAGTGCGCCGGCCTTCCGTCGGTCCACGTCCACGTCGTTCCGGCCGACGTCGGCATGTACCCGGGACTCGGCGGACCTTTCACGATCGCCGAACTGGCCGAGGGCGGGCGGGTCGCCCACGTCGACAGCCAGGCCCAGGCACAGATCATCGAGCAGCCCTCGGAAATTGCTACGCTGGATCGACGTTGGGAAATCATCCGGGGACAGGCACTTCCCAGGGGACGATCGCGGGGACTGCTCAAGGAAGCGGCGGAAGCATGGACGTGACCGGCGCCCGGTGGCGCAAGAGCACCAGGAGCGGCAACAACGGCGGCGACTGTGTCGAGGTCGCCGCCAACCTGCCCGGGGTCGTCCTCGTCCGCGACAGCAAGGACCGTGACGGCGACACCCTCAACTTCACGCCGACCGCCTGGCACGCCTTCGTGACCGGAGTCGCCGCCCGCGCAGGTAGCGGAAGTTAGCGGGGGCCACGTCGACCCCGCTTCCGACGGCGCACCACGCCAGGCAGCCGTACCGCCGGCCAGCCGTCCAGGTGTGCCGGCGGCACGCCGCGCCGGAGCAGGTCGTCCAGGAGCAGGGCGAGCGAGTACCCGGGGTGCAGGGTGAGCACGCGTTCCAGTGCCACCGCCGCCAACGACCCGTGGCCCGCCCGCCAAGCGGCGAAGGTGAGCAGCGAGCCGGGCGCGGCGATGAACTCCGGCTCGGCCCGGCGCAGCACGTCGGTCCAGAGCGCGATGTCGGCGTCCCGCCCGTCGGTGCGTTCCCAGGCGTGGTCGCGGACGGCCACGTCGGTCAGGAGCACGCTCAGCCAGGCCACCTCGTCGTCGTCCAGCCGCTCACCGTTGCGGTGCCTTCGACCGGCGACACGGATCGCCGCCCGCCCGGCCGCGCGCACCGTACGGCCGCCGAGCACGTCGGCTTCGGGTGCCGAGTCGAGCAGGTCGGCGAGCCGCCGCCCGGCCCGTTCGGTGGCTTGCCGCAGGGCGACACGCTCCGGACCGTCGACGGGTGCCACCTGCGCTGCGAGGGCGGCGCGGTCGGGCAGGGCGACCTGACCGGCGAAGACGGCGGCGGCGGTGACCTTGCTCGACCCGGTGTCGTAGGGGGTGCCGTCGGGCGGGCAGCACTCCGGCTCGTCGCAGAGGTACGACCAGTACCGGCCGTCGGTGACCCGCAGCGCGTCGAGGACGGGGATTCCGGCATCGGCGAGCGCCGCGCGGACCGCGTCGACGGCGGGGGTGACCCGGGATGCCGGGCCGTAGCCGAGGACCGTGGCGCGGTCGGCGACCTGCCGGGCCACCACCGCGGCCAGATGCCGGGCCGCCTCGTCGACTGGTCGGGCCGGCTCGGCCATGCGCTCGGCGGCCTCGACGGGTTCCCGCGGATCCGGCAGGTCCGAGCGGGCGGCGAAGGTGACCCGCTTGCCGTGCATGGCCACCACGACCACGCTGTCGGCCGGATGGAACCCGAGCAGGTAGGGCACGGCGGCGATCAGGTCGCCGGGAGACCGGACGGAGAGCCGAGGGACATCGGTCGAGTTCATGCACGGCAGCCTGCGCCACCCGACGGCCCCGCGTCCGCCCCTGTGGACGACACACGGGTTATCCACAACTACGCACCGTAACAACCCAGCTCAGACCGGTTCCCGCGCGAGCCGTGCGGGGAGCCACGCGAGGAACCGGCCGTCCAGGGCCGTCACCCGCTACCGTTCCGAGGCATGGATCTGGCGTACCTGCGGGCGCACCCGGAGCACCTGCCGACCTTCCTGACCCACCAGCGGATCCGGGAGACGCCGGTCTCCGGGGGCGACAGCTGTGCCGCCTCCCGCCTCACCCTCGACGACGGGCACTCGGTGTTCGCCAAGACCTGGCCGGAGCACGCCGCCCGGCCACGGCCGGACCACTTCTTCGCCACCGAGGCGGCCGGGCTGCGCTGGCTGCGGGAGACGGGCACGGTCGCCGTACCCGAGGTGATCGTGGCGCTGCCCGACCTGTTGGCACTGGAGTGGGTCGACCCGGGCGAGCCGACCCCGGAGGCGGCGGAGCGGTTCGGCCGGGAGCTGGCCGAGCTGCACCGGGCCGGCGCGCCCGCCTTCGGCGCCGGGTGGCCGGGCTTCATCGGTGCGCTGCCGGCGGACAACAGCCCCGACGCGGGCCCCTGGTCGCGCTGGTTCGCCGAGCGCCGGCTGGTGCCGTACCTGCGGATGTCGATCGACAACGGCGCGCTCGGCCCGGCGGAGCAGGCCCTGGTGGAGCAGGTCGCGGCCCGGATCGCACAGCTGGGCGGGGACGAGCCGCCGGCCCGCGTGCACGGCGACCTGTGGCCGGGCAACGTGCTCTGGGGCGCGGACGACCGGGCGTGGCTGGTCGATCCCGCGGCGCACGGCGGCCACCGGGAGACCGACCTCGCCCAGCTGGCGCTCTTCGGCGGCGCACCCCACCTGGACCGGATCCTCGCCGCATACCAGGAGGCGTGGCCGCTGGCCGACGGCTGGCGGGAGCGCGTCCCGGTGCACCAGCTCCATCTGATGCTGGTGCACGCAGCGCTGTTCGGCTCGGCGTACCGGGATGCGGTCGCCCACACCGCCCGGTCCGCCCTGAACGGGTCCGACCGCGCTACCGTCGACGGGTGAGCGTCGCCCCGCCGACCGTCGGCGTCCTCGTCGACCGGTACGGCCGCGTCGCCCGGGACCTGCGGGTCTCCCTGACCGACAAGTGCAACCTGCGCTGCACGTACTGCATGCCGGCCGAGGGGCTGCCCTGGCTCGCCGGGCCGCAGTTGCTCGACGACGACGAGGTGATCCGGCTGATCCGGGTCGCGGTGACCCGCCTCGGGGTGACCGAGGTGCGGTTCACCGGCGGCGAGCCGCTGATCCGCCCGGGGCTGGTGGGCATCGTCACGGCGGTGGCGGCGATGGCCCCCCGCCCGCGCATCTCGCTCACCACCAACGGGATCGGGCTCGACCGGCTGGCGCCGACCCTGCGCGCCGCCGGCCTGGACCGGGTGAATGTCTCGCTGGACACGCTGGACCGGGAACGCTTCACCCGGCTGACCCGACGGGACCGGCTCGACGCGGTGCTGGCCGGGCTGGCCGGCGCGGCGGCGGCCGGGCTCACCCCGGTCAAGGTCAACGCGGTGCTGATGCGGGGCGTCAACGACGACGAGGCTCCGGCGCTGCTCCGGTTCGCCCTCGACCACGGCTACGAGCTGCGGTTCATCGAGCAGATGCCACTCGACGCCCAGCACGGCTGGGACCGGGCGAGCATGGTCACCGCCGACGAGATCCTGGCCGGGCTGCGGTCCGCGTACGCCCTGAGCGCTGACCCGGCCGCGCGCGGCGCGGCGCCGGCCGAGACCTGGCTGGTCGACGGCGGCCCGGCGCGCGTCGGGGTGATCGCCAGCGTCACCCGGCCCTTCTGCGGCGACTGCGACCGCACCCGCCTCACCGCCGACGGGCAGGTCCGCAACTGCCTCTTCGCCACCGAGGAGTCCGACCTGCGCGGCGCGCTGCGCGCCGGCGCGGACGACGACGAGCTGGCCCGGCGCTGGCGCGCCGCCATGTGGGGGAAGCGGGCCGGTCACGGCATCGACGACCCGACCTTCCTGCAACCGACCCGGCCGATGTCGGCGATCGGAGGTTGACGTGCCCGACCCCCGTCCCGCACACGACGCGCCCGACCGGGCTGCCGCCAGCACGCTCACCGTCCGTTTCTTCGCCGGGGCGCGGGCCGCCGCCGGCCGGGCCGAGGAGACCGCCTCCGCCGGTGGCTCGCTCGATGATCTCCTCAGCGAGCTCGCGGACCGGCACGGCGAACGGCTCGCCACCGTGCTGCGCGCGGCGAGTTTCCTGGTCGACGGCGTGACCTGTCATGATCGTCGGGCACCGCTGCCGGCGGGGGCCACGATCGACGTCCTACCGCCCTTCGCGGGCGGCTGAGGGAGGCTCAACCTTGTTGGCGGTTCTCGGGTTCGTCGCCACCCTGGCGCTGATCACCGGTCTGATCCACCTCTACCTGTGGAAGCGGCTGGTGCGCGACACCACCACGGCGGGTCGCTGGCGGCGGATCGGCTCGATCACGGTGCTGGTGCTCGCGCTGCTCGTACCCGCCACCATGGTGGGCACCCGCGCCGGCGCGTACTGGCTCGCTTGGCCCGGTTACGTCTGGCTCGCGGTCATGTTCTACCTGCTGGTCCTGCTGGCGGCGCTGGAGATCCCGATGCTGGTGGCCCGGCTGGTGCTGCGCCGCCGGGTCGCGACCGCGGAACCCACGGCCGCCGCCCCCGAGCCCGCCCTGGTGGGGGCCGCCGGCCCGGCCGAACCGCCGGCCGCCGCAGCGGTCGGGCAGCCGGACCACGACCCCACCCGACGGCTGCTGCTCGCGCGTGGGGCGGCCATCTTCGCCGGGCTCACCGCCACCGGTCTGACCGGGTACGGCGTCCGCACCGCCCTCGGCCCGCCGCAGCTGGACCGGGTGCGGATCCCCCTGGCGAAGCTCCCCCGGAGCATGGACGGCCTGCGCATCGCCACGGTCTCCGACATCCACCTCGGCCCGCTGCGCGGGCGTGCGCACACCGAGCGGATCGTCGCCGCCATCAACCGGCTGGACGCCGACATCGTCGCGGTAGTCGGCGACCTGGTCGACGGCACGGTCGCCGAGCTGGGTGAGGCGGCGGCGCCGCTGCGCGGCCTGCGCTCCCGGTACGGCAGCTACTTCGTCACCGGCAACCACGAGTACTACTCCGGAGTCGAGGAGTGGGTGCGGGAGGTGGACCGCCTCGGCCTGCGGGTCCTGCAGAACCGCCGGGTGGAGATCGCGGCCCGGGGCGGCGCGCTCGACCTGGCCGGGGTCAACGACGCCGAGGCCGAGGGCACCGGGCTCGCCGGGCCGCCGGACTACGCCGCCGCGCTCGGCGACCGCGACCCGAGCCGGCCGGTGGTGCTCCTCGCGCACCAGCCGGTGGCGGCGTTCGAGGCCGCGAAGTACGGCGTCGACCTGCAACTGTCCGGCCACACGCACGGCGGCCAGATCGTGCCCTTCAACTACCTCGTCAAGCTCCAGCAGCCGGTGGTCTCCGGCCTCGGCGAGGTCGACGGCACGAAGGTCTACGTCACCAACGGCGCCGGGTTCTGGGGTCCCCCGGTCCGCGTCGGCGCCGAACCGCAGATCACCCTCGTCGAGCTGCGCTCGGCATAGCGCAGCTCACCCCCGAGCGTGGCGGCGGGCGTACGGTGTGGGCGGCGTGGCAGGATGCGGCGTGCCTCCGATCAGCGCCGCACCCCCCGGTGGCCTCCCGCCCTTCGTCGCGGACCTGCACATCCACTCGAAGTACTCGCGCGCGTGCAGCCGTGACCTCACCCTGCCGAACCTCGGCTGGTGGGCCCGGCGCAAGGGCGTCGCCGTGCTCGGCACCGGTGACTTTACGCACCCCGCCTGGTACGACCACCTCCGCGAGACCCTGCACCCGGCCGAGCCGGGCCTGCACCGGCTGAGCCCGGAGGCCGAGCGGGACATCGCGCGCCGGCTGCCGCCGCGGCTCGCCAGCGAGGCGGAGACCGACCCGGTCCGGTTCATGCTCAGCGTGGAGATCTCCACGATCTACAAGCGCGACGACCGGACGCGCAAGGTGCACCACCTGATCTACCTGCCCGACCTGGACGCGGTGGCCCGCTTCAACACCGCGCTCGGGCGGATCGGGAACCTCGGGTCGGACGGCCGTCCGATCCTCGGTCTCGACTCCCGAGACCTGCTGGAGATCACCCTGGAGGCGAGCCCGGACGGGTACCTGGTGCCGGCGCACATCTGGACGCCGTGGTTCTCCGCGCTCGGCTCCAAGTCCGGCTTCGACGCCATCGCCGACTGCTACGCCGACCTGGCCGAGCACATCTTCGCGGTGGAAACCGGTCTCTCCTCCGACCCGGGGATGAACTGGCGGGTCGGCAGCCTCGACCGCTACCAGCTGGTGTCGAACTCCGACGCGCACTCCCCGCCGGCGCTGGCCCGGGAGGCCACGGTGTTCACCTCCGACCGGGACTACTTCGCCATCCGCGAGGCGCTGCGGACCGGCGACGGGCTGGCCGGGACGATCGAGTTCTTCCCGGAAGAGGGGAAGTACCACGCGGACGGTCACCGGCTCTGCGGCGTCAACTGGGCGCCGGAGCGGACCCGGGCGGCCGGCGGGCGCTGCCCGGAGTGCGGCAAGCCGCTGACCGTCGGCGTCCTCAGCCGGGTCGAGGAGCTGGCCGACCGGCCCGAGGGGCACCGGCCGGCCCACGCCCGCGACGTCACCCACCTGGTGCCGCTGGCCGAGATCCTCGGCGAGATCAACAAGGTGGGCCCCCGGTCGAAGAGGGTCGAGGGCAAGCTCAACGAGCTGGTCGCCGCGCTCGGCCCGGAGCTGGAGATCCTCACCCGTACGCCGCTGGACGAGATCGGCCGGGTCGGCGGCGACCTGCTCGCCGAGGGGATCGGCCGGCTGCGCCGCGGCGAGGTCCGCCGGGTGCCGGGCTACGACGGCGAGTACGGCGTCATCACCCTCTTCGACCCGGCCGAGCTGGGCGGCGGCGGTGGGCCGGCCACCCAGGAGACGCTGTTCGACGTACCCGTGCCGGCGCAGCGCCGGCCGGTGGAGCCGGCGCCGAAGCCGAAGGCCAAGCGCCCGGCGCCGAAGCCGGAGCCGAAGCGGGCGGCGCCGCCCCCGCCTCCGATCGCGCCGCCGCCCTCACCGCACGAGCCGTTCGAGCCGATGCTGTCCGGGATGGAGGAGGTCGGTACGGGCCTGCTCGACCGGCTGGACGCGATGCAGCGGGTCGCCGCCTCCGCGCCGGGCGGGCCGCTGCTGATCGTCGCCGGCCCGGGCACCGGCAAGACCCGCACCCTGACCCACCGGATCGCGTACCTGTGCGCGGAGCTGAACGTCTTCCCGGAGCACTGCCTGGCGATCACGTTCACCCGGCGGGCCGCCGAGGAGCTGCGGCACCGCCTGGACGGGCTGCTCGGCCCGGTCGCCGAGGACGTCACCGTCGGCACGTTCCACTCGGTGGGCCTCCAGATCCTGCGGGAGAACGCCGGGGCCGCCGGGCTGCCGGCGGACTTCCGGATCGCCGACGACGCGGACCGGGCGGCGGCCCGGGTGGAGGCCGGCGACGACCGGGACAGCTACCTCGCACTGCTGCGCAAGCAGGACCTGGTCGACCTGGACGAGCTGCTCACGCTCCCGCTGGCGCTGCTGCGGGCCGACCGGAAGCTGGTGCAGGCGTACCGGGACCGGTGGCGGTGGATCTTCGTCGACGAGTACCAGGACGTCGACGAGGTGCAGTACGAGCTGCTGCGGCTGCTCAGCCCGGCCGACGGCAACCTCTGCGCGATCGGCGACCCGGACCAGGCGATCTACTCCTTCCGGGGCGCCGACGTCGGGTACTTCCTGCGGTTCTCGCAGGACTTCACCGACGCCCGGCTGGTGCGGCTCAACCGCAACTACCGCTCGTCGGCCCCGATCCTGGCCGCCGCGGTGCAGGCGATCGCACCGTCGTCGCTGGTCCGGGGCCGCCGGCTGGACCCGGCGCGGCTCGACCCGGAGGCCCCGCTGGTCGGCCGGTACGCCGCCACGTCCGTCGCCGACGAGGCCGACTTCGTCGTCCGTACGGTCGACGAGCTGGTCGGCGGTCTCTCGCACCGCTCGCTCGACTCGGGACGGATCGACGGGCGGACGACCACGCTGTCGTTCTCCGACATCGCCGTGCTCTACCGCACCGACTCGCAGGCGGCGCCGATCGTGGACGCGCTGACCCGGGCGAACATCCCGGTGCAGAAGCGCTCGCACGACCGGCTGCGCGACCGGCCCGGGGTGGCCGCCATCGCCCGCGAGCTGCGGCACGCCAACGGCCTCGGCGGTGGCCTGCCGGCCCGGGTGCGCCTCGCCGGCCAGCTGGTCGCCGAGCGCTTCGCCACGCCCACCCTCGACGGGTCGGGTACGGTCCGGCCGGACGACGTGCGGGTGGCGGTCGACCTGCTCACCCCGCTGGCCCGGCGCTGCGGCGACGACCTGGAGCTGTTCCTGTCCCAGCTCGCCACCGGCGCGGAGGTGGACGCCCTCGACCCGCGCGCCGAGGCGGTCACGCTGCTCACTCTGCACGCCGCCAAGGGGCTGGAGTTCCCGGTGGTCTTCCTGGTCGGCGCCGAGGACGGGCTGCTGCCGCTGCGCTGGCCCGGATCGGAGCCGGACGACGACGCGGTGGCCGAGGAGCGGCGGCTCTTCTTCGTCGGCCTGACCCGGGCGCAGGACCGCCTCTACGTCAGCCACGCCGCCCGCCGGACCCGGCAGGGCACCGAGCGCGACTGTCGCCCGTCCCCGTTCCTGGACACCATCGACCCCGGCCTGTTCGAACGCCTCGGCGAAACGGAACCCCGCCGCCCCAAGGACCGCCAGCTCCGCCTGATCTGAAAGGAAGGGCCCCCTGTTAACGCCTGGCGTTGTACAAGGGTCCCTTCCTAACACCGATCGCTCAGCGGCGGGCCGGGCGTTCCGTGGTGACCACCAACGCGACGCCCGCGACGATCACGGCGCCGCCCAGCAGTACCTGCGGCGTGACCGGTTCCGCCACGAGCAGCGCGCCGAGCGCCACCGCGACCACCGGGTTGACGTACGCGTACGTGCTGACCAGCGAGATCGGGGCGTGGTGAAGCAGCCACACGTACGCGGTGAAGGCCACCAGCGAGCCGAACACCATCAGGTACGCCAGCGCCCACCACGACCGGGCGGTGACCGCGCCCGCATCGAAGCCGCGCAGCTCTCCGCGCCCCACCGCGAGAAGTGCGAGCACCGCCGCCCCGGCGAACATCTCGTACACCGTGGCGACGAACGGGTCGGCCGGCATCGGCAGCCGGCCGGACAGGAACGAGCCGACGGACCAGCTCGTCGCCCCCGCGACCACGGTCAACGCGCCGACCAGCGGCACCGCCCCCACTCCGCCGGTCGGCAGCACCAGCAGGACGAGGCCGGCGAAGCCCAGCGTCACCCCACCGAGCGTGGCGAGTCCCGGCCGGTCGCCGGTGGCGGAGCGCAGCAGCACCACCAGCAGCGGCACGGTGGCCACGAGCAGCGCGGCGATCCCGGACGGCACCGCCACGCCCGGCGGCCCGGACTCGGCGAGCACCACGAGCCCGTTGCCGCCGGCCAGCAGGAGCACGCCGACCAGCGCGGCGGAGCGGAGCTGACGCCGGTCGACCCGCAGGGCGCCGGGGCCGCGGCGCAGCCGCAGCACGACCGCGAGGACCAGGCCGGCGGCCGCGAACCGGAGCGCCGCCGAGGCCAGGGGTGGCAGCGACTCCACGGCGATCCGGATGCCCAGGTAGGTCGAGCCCCAGAGGACGTACACCAGCAGCAGTGCCGTCCAGACGAGCGCGGGGGCGGTGCCGGGCCCGCCGGAGACGGCGGCCGGGCCGGTGGTCGGTGTCGCACTTGGTGGAGGTGAGCTCATCGCACCGCCACGCTACGGTGGCGGGGATGTCGGCGTCCCAGCGAGGTGGCCGGCCTCACCACTCGTGCAGGAGGGGCGCATGGCGAACTACGGACCACCGGACGGCACCGCCGGGGAGCCGTGGCGGGGCCGACGCGCCGGGGACGCGTACGGGCCGCCGGAGCGCGGGTGGCGGGACGCGTACCCGCCGGGCCCGAACCCCGGCAGCTACCCCCCGGGGTACGACCGCCCGCCGCGCCCCGACGACCCACCGCACGCCGGGTACGGCTCACCGCAGGGGTACGGCACCGAGCCGTACCGGCCGGCGTACTCGCCCTGGTCCGCGCCCGCGGACGGGCGGCCCGTGCACTCGGGCGACCCCGGCGGCCACGGCGGTGATCCGGCACCCCCCTCCCGGCCGTCCCGCCGCAAGGGCCCGCTGATCGCGGTGCTCGCCGCCGTCCTGCTGCTGGTGCTCGGCGGCGGGGCGACCGTCCTCTACCTGCTCGGCCAGGGCGAGCCCACGCCACCGGCGGCGTCTCCGACGGCTGCGGCCGCCCCCGGATCGGCCGGGCCGAGCGACCAGGCGAGCCCGGCGCCGAGCGTCGCGGCCCCCGAGTCCTCGGCCGACCCGCGTTTCGTGAAGGTCGGTCAGTGCGTCCGCAACGACGGACCGGCCGGCGGGAAGCCCAAGCTGCTGATCAGCGAGTGCGCCGCGAAGACGTACGAGGTGCTGCACCGCGTCGACGGCCCCACCACCGGTGAGAAGGACGCCGCGGCGAAGTGCGCGAAGGTCGACAACTACACCAACTGGTACTTCTTCGACAGCGAACTGGACACCCTCGACTTCGTGCTCTGCTTGAAGCAGCGCTGAGCCACCGCACCCCTGGGGTAGTGATGACCACGTACGGATCAGCCGGCCCGCCGGACGACGAGACCCAGCGCCAGCCCGGCCCGCCGGAGGGGGCGCCGCAGCCCGCCGGCACGCCGGAACCACCGACCGTTCCCGGGTGGGACGCACCCCCGTCCGACGCCGACCCGACCGTTACGCAATGGGCCAGGCCGCCAGCCGGCGACGAGCCCACCGTCCGGCAGACCGGCGACGACCCGACGGTCCACCAGCCGCCGACGTCCGGCTCGGGATTCCCGCCGCCGCCGTCCGGTGCCGGCTACCCGCCGCCGCCCGCGTCCGGCTCGGGCTACCCGCCGCCGCCAACCTCCGGCTCGGGCTACCCGCCGCCGACGGCCTCCGGGTTCCCGCCGCCCGGGCCGTACCCGCCGGCCGGTCCGACGCCTGGTGCGTTCCCCTCCGCCGGTTCCCCGACCGGCCCGGTCCCGCCGGGCACCGTGCCCGCCGCGGGCGGGCCGTGGGGCGCGCCCGGTGGGTATCCGATGCCCCCGGCACCCGCGAAGCAGCGCGGCGGTCGGATCGCGCTGATCATCGGGCTGGTCGTGCTGTTCCTGCTCTGCCCCTGTCTCGGCCTCGCCGGCTGGGCGGTCTGGCAGGTGGCCGACAACGAGACCTCTGTCGCGCCCCCCGCGCCGACCGCTCCGGTCGACCCGACGCGGGATCCGCTGCCGACCAGCGCGCCGACGCCCACCGACGACGAGGGCGACGACTTCGCCAAGGGCGACTGCGTGGTCAACGACGGCACCGACGACGACGCCGAGCTGCGCAAGGTGCCGTGCGGCCCGAACACGTACGAGGTGCTGCTGCGCATCCCCGCCACGACCGACGGGGACCGCTGCGAGATCCTGGCGCCGCAGGCCACCGCCAACTACGTCCACGACAACTCGGTGAACCTGCTCGACTACGTGCTCTGCCTGAAGCAGCGCTGATCGCCAAAACTAGGGCTGTCTAGCGTGGACGCTAGACAGCCCTAGTTTTGTGTCGAGACCCGCAGCGACGGCACTGACCGCCGACACGCCGGTAGTCCCATCTACGGATGTCTAGCCTCGCCGCTAGACGGCCCGATACTCTCCGATGCGTGGATCCGGTCCGCAACCCGTACGCCCCGGGCGCCGGCCAGCGCCCGCCCGAGCTGGCTGGGCGGGGGCGCGAGCTGGACGTCTTCGACATCGTGCTGGAGCGCATCGCCCGTGGCCGGCCCGAACGCAGCCTGATGCTCACCGGGCTGCGCGGAGTGGGCAAGACGGTACTGCTCAACACACTGCGCTCGCAGGCGATCAACGGGCTCTGGGGCAGCGGCAAGATCGAGGCGCGGCCCGACCAGTCGTTGCGCCGCCCGATCGCCGCCGCGCTGCACATGGCGGTCCGGGAGCTGGCACCCCGGCACCGCGCCCCGGACCGGATCGACGCGTTCCTGGGCGTCCTCAAGGCATTCGCGCAGCGCTCGGCCCCGACCGGGCGCGGTGGCGCGGGCCCGAAGCTACGCGACCGCTGGCAGCCCGGCATCGACGTGCCCGCCGCCACCGGCCGGGCCGACTCCGGCGACATCGAGATCGACCTGGTCGAGCTGCTCTCCGACGCCGCCGCGATCGCCGAGGACGTCGGCACCGGCATCGCGATCTTCATCGACGAGATGCAGGACCTCGGCCCCGAGGACGTGTCCGCGCTCTGCGCCGCGTGCCACGAGCTGTCCCAGCTCGGCTCACCGCTGATCGTCGTCGGCGCGGGCCTGCCGCACCTGCCGGCCGTGCTCAGCGCCGCCAAGTCGTACTCGGAGCGGCTCTTCCGCTACCAGCGCATCGACCGGCTGGACCGGATCGCCGCCGATCAGGCACTGTGCGCGCCGGCCGAGCGCGAGGAGGTCGAGTACGAGCAGAAGGCACTCGACCTGCTCTACGAGAAGTCCGGCGGCTACCCGTACTTCGTCCAGGCGTACGGGAAGGCGACCTGGGACCACGCGCCCCGCTCACCGATCACCGCCGCCGACGTGCGGGTGGCGGCCCCCGAGGCGGAGGCGGAGCTGGCGGTCGGCTTCTTCGGCTCCCGGTTCGAGCGGGCCACCCCCGCCGAGCGCGAGTACATGCGCGCCATGGCGACCCTGTCCCTGGTCGAGGGCGAGACCGACGGCGGCGGTCGGGACGACATGGACGCCGCCGTGCCGACGGCCGAGATCGCCCGGGCCCTGGGCCGCAAGCCCGCGAGTCTCTCCCCGGCCCGGGACGCCCTGATCAAGAAGGGCCTGATCTACTCCGGCGAGCGCGGCACGGTCGCCTTCACCGTCCCCCACTTCGGCCGCTACCTGCGTACCCAACCGGCGTGAGCGCGGCAGGCGGGCCGCGCCGGGGCGGGTCCCCGCCGGCAGCGGGCGGGATCGTTTACACCTTGGCCCACGGGGGCGGGAAGAGCACCTCGCCCCGCGGTGGCGGGCCCTCCCCGCTGGCGGCGGGCGGCAGCTCCAGCGCCTGCCACGGCTCGCCGAGGCCGGACCAGGGGCTGGTGAGGCCCATCTGGTCGGCACGGTCGAAGCCGAACCGCCGGTAGTACGCGGGGTCGCCGAGCACCACCACCAGGCGCTCGCCCAGCTCGGTGGCCGCGTCGAGGGCGGCCTGCACCACCGCCGTGCCCAGCCCGATGCGCTGCCGGTGCGGGGCGACCGCCACCGGGCCGAGGGCCAGCGCCGGCGCGTCGCCCTGATCGGAGCGCACCCGGACCCGGGTGAGCAGGGCGTAGCCGACGATCTCGCCCCCGTACTCGGCGACCATGGCCAGCTCCGGCTGCCAGGCGTCGCTGGCACGCAGCTCGTCGACGAGACCCACCTCGGGCGGCGTGCTCACGTCCGGACGGGCGAAGGCGGTGGCCAGCACGCGCCGGACCGCGCCGGTGTCGGCCGGGTCCTCCGGGCGGAGCCGCAGTGTCGTCACGCGGGGGAGGTTACCCGTCGCCAGGGGTCCATCCGCGACGGTCGCTGGAATCGGCGTGGCGGACACGTCAATGTCGACCGATCCGGATCGGCCGTTGCCGGGGTAGGGGTGGGCGTGACGGGGTATGACTGACCCATGAAACCCGTACGCTCCCTCGCCCGTGCCATGCTGAGCGGCATCTTCGTGGTCAGTGGGGCCCGCAACTTCGCCAACCCGGGCCGGCTCGTCGCCGCCGCCCAGCCGGTGACCGAACGGGTGACCCCGCTGCTGGAGCGGGCCCACCCCCGCATTCCCACCGACACCGAGACGCTGGTCCGGGCCAACGCGGTGGTGCAGCTCGGCGCCGGCCTGATGCTCGCCACGGGGAAGTTCACCCGACCGGCGGCGCTCGTACTGGCGGGTACCCTCGTCCCGGTCACGATCGCCGGTCATCCCTTCTGGAACAACGACGACCCGGCGGCGAAGGTCAACAACCAGATCCACTTCCTCAAGAACCTCGGTCTCTTCGGCGGCCTTCTGCTCGCCGCCGCCGACACCGAAGGGAAGCCCGGTCTGCGGTGGCGCACCGGCCACCGGTTCGGCCACTCGCGACGTTCGGTGCAGCGAGCTGTCCGTACCGCCCGCCGAGAGGCCCGAATCGCCGTACGATCAGCAGCGACGGCTCGACGCCTCCCCGGCTGACCTGCGTCGATCCTCCCCTCCGTCGACCTCCACCCCGGGTCAACGCCAGAAGTCTGGCGAACCACCCGGTAGGCGTTAACGCGGTGGAAATGTCAAAAACTTGTGTGGGATCGGACACGGTCGGATAACGCGGGAGGCACTGACGTGAGGGGTCGTTCTAGGCTCCGTACCGGACCTGGACGGTTAGGACGACCTTGGTACGGGGGTGGCCACGCCATGCCGACGACCGTCGGTGGACGTGTGGACCGCCTCGCCCCAGTCCGTCGCGTTACGCGTGGGATCGATCGCAGGACAGTCGTACGGACCGGCATCGTGGCCGCCGTCGCCTACGCCGCATGGCTTGCCATCGGCGCGTTCGGGCGGCCGTACAACTTCTTCGACATGAAGATCTACCACGGCGCGGTGGTGTGGTGGGCGAGCGGCCACGAGCTGTACGGGTTCATCTCGCCCGGCACGACCCTCGGGTTCACGTACCCGCCGTTCGCGGGGCTCGTCATGCTTCCGATGGCACACCTTCCGGTGGAACTGGCCGGTCTGGTCAACGCCGCGGCGAGCATCGCCGCGCTGGCCGTGGTCCTGGCCGGGCTGCTGCGCCCGATCGTCGACCGGCTGGGCTGGCCGCTGTGGTACACGGTGGCGATCGCCACGCCGTGCGCCGTGGCCCTCGAACCGGCCCGTGAGACCCTCGGCTACGGCCAGGTCAACCTGCTCCTCTTCGCGCTGGTCATGGCCGACCTGATCGGTCTGCGCTGGCGCGCCCGCCGGGGCACGCACGTCGCCCCCACGGACGGCCTGCTGCTGCGCTTCGTCTACAGCGGCGCCTGGGCCGGCGTCGGCATCGGTCTCGCCACCGCGGTGAAGCTGACCCCGGCCCTCTTCATCGGCTACCTGATGATCACGCGCCAGTGGCGCGCGGCGACGACGGCCGTCGCCACGGTGGCGGCCGTGACGGTGGGCTCGTTCGCCGTCGTCGGTCCGGAGTCGCGGGCCTACTTCGGCGGGGTGCTCTGGCAGACCGAGCGGGTCGGCGCCGCCGACATGACGCCCAACCAGTCGCTGGCCGGCCTGCTCGCCCGGCTGTACGACTCGATCGAGACGCCGGGCCTGCTCTGGTTCGCGTTCGCGATCCTGATGCTGGCCCTCGGCCTGTCCCGGGCGGTCAACGCGCGCGCGGACGGCGACGAGCTGACGGCGTTCACGCTGGTCGGGCTCACCACCAACGTGATCAGCCCGATCTCCTGGACGCACCACCTGGTCTGGGTGATCCCGGCGGTCATCGTGCTGGCCGACGCCGCGCTCCGCCGCCGCGACGCGAGCCGGGGTCTCGCCGCCCGGGCCGGGCTGGGCGGGCTACCCGGGGTGAACGGCCTCCGCTCCCCGATCTGGTACCCGACGTTGACCGGGTTCCGGCACGGAGTCGCCGCCGTGGTCCTCTACCTGCTCTTCCTGGTCTCGCCGATCTGGCCGTACGAGCACCAGCTCCCCGAGGTCTCCCACTACCAGGACGGTCTCTTCGGCGCCCTGATGGAGAACTCGCTGGCGTTGGCGCTGATCGTGCTGGTGGCCGCGCTGCCGTGGCGGCCCGGCGCGGAGCCGGCCTTCTACGGCGATCGGGCCGGCCGCCCCGGCGCGGTGACCAACCGCCGCTGACGGCCGCGCCTACCGCGCGTCACCGGTCGCCCGGGACGGGAGGCGCGGTCCGGGCACACCGTGCCGGGACGAGCAGGCCGGTCGGCCTCAGGGGCAGTTCACCCACTCCTCGGTGCCGTCGGCGAACACCTGCCGCTTCCAGATCGGCAGGCGCGCCTTCACCTCGTCGACGAGACGGGCGCAGGCGGCGAACGCGGCGGCCCGGTGTGCCGTGCTGACCGCCGCCACCAGCGCCACGTCACCGATCTCCAGCGGGCCGATCCGGTGCGACACCGCCACCGCGTACACGTCGGGGTCGGCGGCGATCTCGGCGGCGACCTCCCGCAGCACCCGCTCGGCACTGGGGTGACCCTCGTACTCGAGGCTGGTCACGGCGCGCCCGTGGTCGTGGTCGCGGACCACGCCCTGGAACGACACGACCGCACCGGCCCGGCGGTCGGCGACCGCCGCCTCGTGCGCGGCGAGATCGAGCGGGCGTTCGGTCACCTCGCCGAACGCGGCGGTGGGCGCGGTCACCACGCACGCTCCCCGGGCAGCAGCGGCAGTGGCACGACGGGTACCCGGTCCCCCGGCTCCCCGGACGTCCCCGGACGGATCACTGCGAACCCGTCGGCACCGGCCAGCCCCCGCAACATCGCCGACCCGACGTGCCGGACCGGGTGGGCGGTGCCGGCGGTGCGGTCCAGCCGCACCAGCGCGAGGTGGGTGTAGCCGCCCCGACCCGGGATGGGCTCGGCGAGCGTCGCGGACGGCAGCACCGGCATCGGACGGCCGGCGAGGCCGGCGAGCAGCGGGGCGACCAGCGACACCAGCGCGACGATCGCGGACTGCGGGTTGCCGGGCAGCCCGGCGACGAACCGCACCCGACCGTCGGCGCCGACGAGCCGGGCCACCAGCATCGGGAAACCGGGACGCACCGCGACGGTGTTGACGACGTAGTCGGCGCCCAGCGCCTCCAGCGCGGGGTGCAGGTGGTCGACCGGGCCGTGCATCGTGCCACCCGTGGTGCAGACCAGGTCGGCGTTGGCCAGCGCGCCCCGCAGCGCGCCCACGTGTGCCGGCAGCGTGTCCGCGACCGGCCCCACCACGTCGGACGGGCGCACGACGCAGCCGTAGCGGCGCAGCCACGCCGGCACCGACGGCCCCAGCGCGTCCCGGACCCGGCCGGCCCCGGGCGGACCCGCCGTCAGCAGCTCGTCACCGAAGACCAGCAGCGCCGCGCGGGGCTGCCGACGGACCCGCAGGGTGTCGTGTCCGCAGGAGGCGGCCAGACCGATCACCGCCGGGTCCGCGGGGGTGCCGGCGGGGAGGAGTTCCTCCCCGTCGTACGCCTCCTCGCCGGGCTCGCGCCACTCCGGCGCCGGCCGCGGGGTGCCGGCCACCCGCCCGTCCGGCGTACGGCTCGACTCCTCGACCCGCAGCACGGCCGTGGTGCCCTCCGGGACCATCGCCCCGGTCGCGATCTCGACGGTCGTCCCGTCCTCGGCCAGCGGCGCCGGGGTGCTGCCGGCCAGGACCCGCCCGACCACCCGCCACGGGCCGGCACCGCGCACCGCCCAGCCGTCCACGCTGGAGGTGGGGAACGCCGGCAGCGCCGTGCGGGTGGTCAGCGGCTCGGCCAGGGTGTGCCCGTCGATCTCGGCGAGCGGCCGGCTGACCGTGGGCAGCGCGGCGGCCAGGCCCACGGCGTACACCCGGGAGCGCGCCTCCTCCCAGCCCGCCGGTGGGGGCGCGGCGACCCGGTCGGCGGCCGATGCGGTATCCGTGCTCACCGGACGAGCGTATCGGGGCGTGCCCGCCACCGCCGGTCCAGTGGGTCGAGCGCCCACCCAGCGGTCGCCGGGAGACTATGCGGCGGTCACGGCCGGCCGGGGCGCCGGTGGCCGGGTCAGTGGTCGCCGCCGCGGATCTGGTCGACGGCGTGGGCGAGGATCGGGCCGAGCACGGCGAGCCCGTCGCGGGCGCCGCCGGTCGAGCCCGGCAGGTTGACCACCAGCATGCGGCCCAGCACGCCCGCCACACCCCGCGACAGCACCGCGGTGGGCACCCGGTCCCGGCTGTACGCGCGGATCGCCTCCGCGATGCCCGGGATCTCGTGGTCGAGCAGGGCCCGGGTCACCTCGGGAGTGCGGTCCGACGGGTTGATGCCGGTGCCGCCGCTGGTCACGACGACGTCCACCCCGTCGGCGGCGGCGGCGCGCAGCGCCGCACCGACCGGATCGCCGTCCGGCACCACGACCGGCTCGTCCACCTGGCAGCCCAGTTCGCGGAGGCCGGCGGCGAGCAGGGGGCCGCTGGTGTCCGCGTACACCCCGGCGGAGGCGCGGTTGGAGGCCACGACCACCCGGGCCCGGATCACGGCCGGTCCTCCGGACGGACCCACTCGCCGGTCTTGCCGCCCTCCTTGCGGAGCACGCGCACGGCGTCCACGGAGGCCGCCGGGTCGACCGCCTTCACCATGTCCACCAGGGCCAGGCCAGCGACCGCGACGGCGGTGAGCGCCTCCATCTCGACGCCGGTACGGTCCGCGGTGCGGGCCGTCGCGGTGATCTCGACCGTGTCCTCGGTGAGGGTCAGGTCGACGGTGACGCCGTGCAGGGCGATGGGGTGGCAGAGCGGAATCAGGTCGGGGGTGCGCTTCGCGCCCATGATGCCGGCCAGCCGGCCGACGGCGAGCGCGTCGCCCTTCGGCAGCCCGTCCCGGCGCAGCAGGTCGACGACCTCGGTCGTGGTGCGGAGCCGGCCGGCGGCGACGGCGAGCCGCCCGGTGACCGGCTTGGCGGAGACGTCGACCATGCGGGCCGCGCCGGCGGCGTCGACGTGGGTGAGCTGCCCGGAATCCGTCACGCCGGCGAGCCTATCGGCTGGGGACGACCAGACCCGCCGGTGTGTCCGGTGCGTGTGCCGCAGGGACGCCCGGCCGTGGAGGCCGGGGGGCCGGGCGTCGGGTCGACCCGCCGTCGAGGTCGCTGGGGGATGACCCCGACGGCGGGCGCTCCGGCGATCCAGGTTCTGCCAACAGTCAGAACCTCCCCCGTTCGCCGACCCGACAGAGGCTAGCGAACGCGGCGATAGGAAATCGATAAGCCGATATCAGCAGGTCAGCGGGGTTGCGCCGGCTCGGTGAGCTCGGCCAGACGGCGTTCGACCTCGAACCGCTCCGGCACGCCCATCCGCCGGAAGACCGCCAACGCCCGCTCCCAGTACCGCCGCGCCTGGGCCACGTCCGACTCCACCGCGCACCCGGCCAGGCCTGCGAGTGCCCGCCCCTGTTCGTACGGATGGGAGATGCGGGTGGCGACATCGAGCGCGCGCCGGTGCGCGTCCAGCGAGCGTCGGGGCATTCCGGCGCGCATGAGGGTGAGACCAAGGTCGTTCAGCGCAGCCGCCTGAATGTGGCGCTCTCCGACATCGGTCGCGAGTCGATTCGCCATCTCATGCTGCTCGACAGCCTGGTCCAGCAATCCGAGGCCCCGCAGGGCCACCCCGAGATCGTTGCGTGTCTCCGGTTCGCCGTAGCGGTGACCGGTACGGTCGCGGAGCGCCAGGGACGCCTTCAACAGCCGGACAGCGCTTGCGTGCCGACCCATCCGAGCCTTCGCCTGACCGATGTGCGCAAGCGCGTTCAGGACGTGGAAGGAGTTTTGACTGGCCCGCCCGAGGAACAGATGCAGTCGGTGGAAGTGCAGCGCTTCCTCGTACCGTCCGAGGGAGACCAGTGCCAGCGCGAGGTTGATGATGTCGAGCGGCACCCCCTGAGGGCGGTACGACTGTGGATCCTTCAGGTTCTCCATGCCCACGCGGACCGCTTCTTCCAATTCACCCCGGAACCAGTGCACGACCGCGATGTTCCCCCGGTACCGGTAGAGGCTCTTGCGGTCGCCGGCCCGCTCGGCGATCGCCGCCGCGGCAGCCATGTGCTGCAGAGCGGCGTGGTAGTTGCCGGTGCGGACGTAGGCCGACGCGAGGTAGTTGTGCATGACGCCGACGCCTTGAGGATCGGCCGCCGACTCCGCCGCGACCAGGCCGTCCCGGTGAGTGGTGACGATGTCATCGAAGTAGGCGCGGACGTAGTAGAACCGCCAGAGAGCCCTGGCCAGGCGCCACGCGTAGCCATGTTGTGCGGCCTGACGCGCACACTTCACCAAGGCGACGAGTTCGTTTCGTTCCTGTTCGAGCCAGTCAACCGTGGGTGCATCGAGCGCGTCGAGTAGGTCTGGTCGGCGAACGGGACCGACCAGCAGCTTCTCGTTGACGACATCGGGTTCGACCAACTGCGCCGCACGTACCGTCGCATTGAGGATGAAATCGAGAAGCTCGGCCAGAGCGGATTGTCGTTCCTCCAGCGTGTCGTCCTTGGCCGACAGTTCGGCCGAGTACTGACGAATCAGATCGTGCATGCGATACCGGCCGCTCTCCACCTCCTCGATGAGATGCCAGTCCATCAATTCGTCGAGGGCCTCGTCCGTCACGGACAGCGGCAGGGCGGCGATCGCCGCGGCCATGTGAACCGACAACCGGTTGCCCGGGAAGACGCTGAGCAACCGGAACAGACGTTGAGTCCCGGCCCGCAGCGCCGAGTAGGACGTGGCGAAGGCGCCGACAACGGTACGGTCCTGAAGGGCCGGATGACCGATGCCCGTGGGATCGCGGGCGAGCAGGTCGGCGAGGTCCGCGACGCGCCAACTCGGCCGGTGCGCGAGCCGTGCACCGGCGAGCCTGATCGCCAGTGGCAGATACCCGCAGTGCCGCACCACGGCGTCGGCCGCCTCGGGCTCGGCGGCAACTCGATCCGCTCCCACCGCCGCGGCCAGGAGAGCCAGTCCTTCTGCCGGCTCCAGAACCGGCAGCGAGTACGGCGGTCCGAGGTCGAGGCCGGAGAGTCGCCGGCGGGAGGTGATGATGACCACCGCACCCGGAGCCGTTGGCAGGAGGGGCAGGACCTGCTCGGCACTCGCGGCGTTGTCCAGAACGACGACGGCACGCCGGAGGCTCAGCTCGCGGCGCCACAGTTCGATCCGGTAGTCGAGTTCCGCGGGAATGCGTCCGCTCGGCACGCCGAGTTGTCGAAGCAGCGTTACCAGCGCTGCGGCGGGTTCCACCGGATCGTCCCGACCGTGCCCTGCGAGGTCGATGAGGAGCGCGGCATCGGGGTAGCGCTCGGCGAGAAGGCGGGCCACCTGCACAGCGATCGTCGTCTTTCCGCTGCCGGCCATCCCATCGATCAGATGCACGGGCGACGCGCGGTCCCCGGTCCGGTGCGTCTCGGCGAGCAGCCGCTCCACCAGGTGACGACGCCCCACGAAGTCGGTGACGGGCCGGGGTAGCCAGTCGACCGACGGCGGACGTGTGGATGCCCCCTTCCCCGGCACGGCATCGCTCCGAACCGTCGCGTCCTCCGCCGAGGGCGTCCGCGGGCCATCGACACCGCTGAGCTCAGCGAGCGTGTCCCGGTGGAGCGCCTGCAGCTCCGGGCCCGGCTCCAAACCGAGTTCCTCGCGGAGCGCCTGACGAACGTCCTGGTACACCTTCAAGGCGCCCAGGAGGTCACCGTGACGACGCAGCGCTCGCATCCGGAGAATTTGGGCCGACTCCCGGAAGGGTTGCACCGCGGTCAGTTCGCGGAGCAACGGGATCGCGTCTCCGGCCTGATCCAGGTTCAGGCTCAGCTCCGCGGCCAGTTCGAGAGCGAGCAGGCGTCGCTCCTCGGCGGCGGCCGAGCGGGCGGCCAGGACCGGGCCGAGGGGAACGCCGGGCAGCATGGGCCCGAGCCACCGGGCGTTGGCCTGCCGTAACAGTTCCTGGGCCGGATGATGCGCGCCGTCGGCGGCCAGCTTCTGTGCGCGGTCCACCTCCGCGCCGAAGCGCAGGACGTCGACCTGGTCCGGGCTCAACTCGAGCCGGTACCCGCCGGGCAGCCGACGGAGGATTTCCCGGCGGGTGGAAGCGTGGATCGCACGGCGGAGCCGCGCCGCATACGTCCGGACGTTGGCGGTGGCCGACGCGGGCGGAGCATTCGACCACAACTCGTCCACAAGTTGCTCGACGGTCACCAGGTGACCGGGGTTCAGCGCGAGCATTGCGAAGACCGCCCGCTGTTTGGGCGTCCCGAGGTGCACATTGTGGCCTGCAACCTGTGCCACCAGACCGCCGAGAACCCGCACTTCCAAGAGCCGCTCCACTCCTGCTCGCGCAAGTGACTCCGTGCCACGACTCTACGCATTCACCCGGCCGCCCACGAATCGGCGTTGTGCACCAGACGACCGAACCGGCGATGACATCTCTTCGCGCGTGGCGACACTGGAAGGACGATGTGGGAACCGGTTGAACTCTCGACCAGGCACGGCCACTGAGTGCGGTACGCGCAGAATGCATGGACAGAGCGTCACAAACCAGCCCAGCATTGGCTTATGTTGCGCATAAGGACATCTATCCGCACCGAGGCGCCCATATCGTGCTTACGATTCCGCCATCGCATCGCCGGAGCCACAACCGCGAATGAGGCTCCCGAGCTGGGGGAGGAAAGTCATGCGTAGCAACGAGTGGGAGTAGGCACGTCCGGACCTGCCGAGGAGAGCCGGTCGTACGTTACGGTGCGAGCAGGGTTCCCCACTCCTCGGGAGCGGTATGCCTTCGCAGGAACGAACTCGCCTCGAGGCCGTCAGCAGACTGATGATGCTGGTCGGCCTCATTGGCGTGCTGGCGTCCGTCGTTCTCGTCCTGTCGATCGCCGAGGCCCGATCGGACCTACCCGCGAACAGAGCGGAGGCGGCGACCGCCGTCACGCTGATCCTCATGATCATAGTCGGCAGCCGAGTCAAGGCCCGGGTACGGATCCGATCGACGACACACTCCATGACGTGGAACGAATCCGCGATCATCATCGGAATGGCCGTCGCGCCCCCATCCTGGGTGGTGTTGTGCACGGCCGTGGGCATGTCCCTGACCCTCATTCCGAAGCGCCTCGGACCGATGAAGGCGACTTTCAGCGTCTCGAAGAACGTCCTCCTCGCGGCGGGCGCCGGGATGGTCTTCAGCCTGACGGACTGGCGCTGGCCGCCGGAGGACGCGGCGTCGCTCATCGGCACGGTGGCCGTCGCCTATCTCGTCGTCACGCTGATCGACGAGTGCAGCGTCATACCGGTGATCGCACTCGCCTCCGGCATCCGGATCCGTGATCACTTCCGCAGCAACCTGGATCTGCGGCTCGGCGGCTCCCTCATCCGCTTCGTGGTGACGGTCTGCACGCTCGTCATCCTCCAGGTGGACAGCCGCCTTCTGCTCGCCGTGCCGCCCCTCGTGCTCAGCCTGCACCTCGCCTACTCCACCCGGATCAACACCCGCACCGAGCAGCAGGCGTGGCAGCGGCTCGCCCGCACCACCGACGCGCTCAACGTCGTCAACCTCGACCAGGTCCTCACCACCGCCGTCACCCAGGCCACCGAGCTGTTCAGCGCCGACGAGGTCGAGATCGAGCTGCGCGAGGGCGACCGCACGGTACGCGGCGCGGCCGGCACGATCACCTACGACGGGCCGGCCGCCGAGCCGACGACGGTCGACGGCACGGTGCTGACCACCCCGCTGGAGGGCCACGACCGGGCCACCGGCGTCGGGCTGCTGCGGCTCCGGTTCCGCGGGCCGGTGCAGCTCTCCGAACGCGAGCAGTACACGCTGCGCACCTTCGCGTCCGCGCTGTGCACGGCGGTGCGCAACGCGCAGGCGTACGCCGAGCTGGCCCGGGTCGCCGACGAGCACGCGTACGCGGCCACGCACGACGCGCTGACCGGGCTGGCGAACCGCCGGCACCTGCTCGACCAGGGCACCGAGCACCTCAGCAGCCGGCACGCCGAAGGGGTGACCGCCCTCGTCCTGATCGACCTGAACCACTTCAAGGAGGTCAACGACACCCTCGGGCACGCCGCCGGGGACCAGGTGCTCGTGCAGGTCGCCGAACGCCTGAGCGGTGCCGCCCAGCCCACCGACCTGGTGGCGAGGCTGGGCGGCGACGAGTTCGCCGTACTCCTGCGCGGGCTGCCGGCCCCGGCGGTGGCCGCGCACCGCGCCGAGGCCCTGCTCACCACGTTGCACGAGCCGTTCGACCTCGACGGCATGCGGATCAGCGTCGAGGCGAGCGGCGGCATCGCCGCCGCTCCCGCCACCGGCGGCATGGCCGAGCTGCTGCGCCGCGCGGACGTCGCGATGTACCAGGCGAAACGGGCCGGCCAGCGCATCTCCACGTACGCCCCGAACCGGGACACCGCCGACGTCGCCCGGCTCACCCTCGGCGGGGACCTGCCGCGCGCCGTGGCGGACCAGGAGTTCACCGTCAACTTCCAGCCGATCGTCGACCTCGGCACCGGCGCGGTGACCGGCGCGGAGGCGCTGGCCCGGTGGCACCACCCGACCCACGGCATGATCGACCCGCTGCGTTTCCTCGAGGCCGTGGAGCGCTCCGGCCTGCTGCCCGCGTTCGCCGAGGCGATCCTCGACCAGGCGCTCGTCGCCGCAAGCACCTGGCGGGACGCCGGGTTCGACGTGCCGGTCGCGGTCAACGTGTCACCCCGCAGCCTCCTCGACGCCCGCTTCCCCGGCTCGGTGCTGGCCCGCCTACGCGCCCACGACCTGCCCCCCGACCGCCTGGTTCTGGAACTCACCGAGACGCTCACCCTCAGCCAGCTCGACGTCGTCGACCGGGTGCTCAGCCGGCTCCGCGACGAAGGCGTCCGGCTGGCCCTCGACGACTTCGGCACCGGGTACTCGTCCCTCTCGCTGCTCTCCCGCATCCCGGTACACGAGCTGAAGATCGACCGCAGCTTCGTCACCGAGATGGAGAGCTCCGTCGAAGCCGCCGCCGTCATCCGCTCCACTCTGGATCTGGGGCGCAGCCTCGACCTCACCGTGATCGCCGAGGGCGTGGAGAACGAACCGCAGCGCCGCGCCCTGTGGGAGCTGGGCTGCACGGGTGGCCAGGGCCACCTCTTCGCCCGGCCGATGCCCGCCGGCACGCTGCTGGCCGCCCTGCGGCGCGGCTCCGGCGGCCGCCCCGGCCTGCTGGCGCCGCCGCTCCACGACGCCGGTGCGGTCGTACGCCTGCCCGCCAGCCGCCGATCCACGGCCCGCGGCCGCAACCAGCCGGCCTGACCCACCGGCCGCCGGGTCTGCCAGACTGGCCCGCGTGACCGTCGCCGCCCCGACCGTCCGCCGCCGCGGCTGGCGCGTCCTCGACACCGCCAGCGGCGGCCTCGCCCTCGACCTGACCCTGTACGCCGCTTCGGCGGCGTTCGCCGCGGTCACCGCACTGACCTCCACGCTGCTCCCGCACCGGGCCTGGGGCGCGGTCGCCGCCGCCGGGTACCTGCTCGCCGGCCTCGCCGTCACCGCTCAGCTCCTGATCCGCCGCCGCCACCCCGCCTCGCCGCTGACCGGCCTCTCCGCCCGCTGGGCGGTCACCGCGTTCGCCTGGGCCACCACCGCCCTGCTCCCGGTGATCCTGCAGAGCACCGAACGGGCCGGTGGACGTACCGACCGGGCACAGGAGGAGGTGATCGTCGTCGAGGAATCCGGGCACCGCCTGGTCGACACCGGCACCCCCTACCTCGGGCACGACGCGATCGCCGCACTACCCCCCGGTGAACAGCTGCTCGGCTACACCCCGTACCAGCCGGGCATGGCCCTCTTCGGCCTGCCACGGGCCGCCGTCGACGCCGCCTGGACCGACGCCCGGGTGTGGTTCGCGCTCGCCACCGCCGCGGCGCTCGCGCTCGCCGTGCGTACCCTCCGGCGGAGCGGCGTCCCCGGTGCGCCGGGCGGACGGGACGCGGCGGTACTGCGTGCCGTCCAGGCCGCCACCGTGCTGCCCGTCTGCGCGCTCACCCTCGCCACCGGCGGTGACGACCTTCCCGTCCTCGCGCTCTGCCTGCTCGCGCTCGCGTTCGCCGCCGCCGGCCGGCCGGGCCGAGCCGGCGTGGCCGTCGGCCTGGCCGGCGCGCTCAAACTCTTCGCGTGGCCCGTCGCCCTGGTCCTGATCATCTGGGGAACGACCCGGCGCGCCGGGGGGCGGGTGGCCGCCGGCGCCGTCGGCCTGCCGGTCGCCGCGCTCCTGCCCGTGCTGCTCGTCGACCGCGACGCGCTGGTGGAGAACGTGCTCCGCTTCCCACTCGGCCACGGTCTGGTCACCAGCCCCGCCCAGTCACCCTTCCCCGGCCACCTCGTCGCCACCGCACTGCCGGCCGGCCGCGCGTTCGCCGTCGTGCTCCTGCTCGCCGCCGGGCTGGCGATCGCCGTCCGGCTCGCCCGCCGCCCGCCCCGCACCGCCGCCGACGCGGCGCTCGTCTGCGGGTACGGGCTGCTCGCCGCGATCCTGCTCATGCCCTCCACCCGGTTCGGGTACCTGCTCTACCCGCTGGCCTTCCTGGTCTGGGCGCCCGCGCTGGCCCGCCCGGTGGGTTCGGTGGGATCGGCCAACCACCGGGCGGAGGGCGCCGACACGGCGTACACCTGAGGAATGACCACCTACCGAGACCGGGCCGAGGCGGGTCGGATGCTCGCCGACCGGCTCACCGCCCTCGTCGGCGACCCGGGCGTCATCGTTCTCGGCCTGGTACGCGGCGGCGTACCCGTGGCCGAGGTGATCGCCCAGCGGCTCGGCGCCCCCCTCGATGTCCTCGTCGTCCGCAAGCTCGGCATGCCCTGGGCCCGGGAGGTCGCCTTCGGCGCCCTCGGACCCGGCGGTGTGCAGGTGCTCAACGACGTGGTCGCGAGCCGGCTCGGCCCCGAGGACATCGCCGAGGTCCGCCAGCGCGAGCAGGCCGAGCTGGAGCGGCGCGAACGCCTCTACCGCTCCGGCCGTCCACCGCTGGACCTCACCGACCGCACCGCCGTGATCGTCGACGACGGCCTCGCCACCGGGGCCACCGCCCGCGCCGCCGTCCAGGTCGCCCGTCACCTCGGCGCCCGCCGGGTCATCGTGGCCGTTCCGGTCGGCTCGCAGGAGGCGTACGAGATGCTCTCCGCCGAGGCCGACCAGGTCGTCTGCCCGCAGCATCCCCCGGAGTTCATGGCGGTCAGCGCCTACTACGACGACTTCCACGAGGTCCCCGACGACGAGGTCATCGACGCGCTGAAGGCGACCGCGTGAGCCGACCAGGTACGGTCGGGTGATGAGCCTCACCTGTCCCAAGTGTCACGGAGAAATGCGCCAGTACGAGCGCAGCGGCGTCGTCATCGACCAGTGCGGCGAGTGCCGGGGAATCTTCCTCGACCGCGGTGAGCTGGAGAAGCTGTTCGAGGCGGAGGCGAACTGGAACCGCCAGCACGCCGCGCCCGCCCCGGCCCAGCCCGCCCACCAGCAGGGCGGCTACCCGCCGCCGCCCCCGCCGCCGCCCGCCCCGGCTCCCCACCAGCCCGGCTACGGCGCGGTGCCGCCACCGCCACCGCCCGCCCACGGCTACCCGCCGGCCCCCGCGTACGGGCACGGGCAGCAGCACCACGGCTACCACGGCCACTACCGGCGGAAGAAGCACAAGAGCTTCCTCGACGAGATGTTCGGCTGAGCCGACCGGACGCCGACGCGGGAGGGGCCCAGGGGCCCTTCCCGCTAGGCCCTCGATACCGGCCCAGAGTGACGAGCCGATCCGCCAACCGTTCCGAGCGGAACGAGAACTGGCACGAGTGATGGGTCGGGTTTGGCGCCGAGATGGCGCTCGTCGAACCGAGAAAGGCGCGGAGTTCGGCAAGGTGGGATCGGTCCCGCTCCGCGAGACCCACTGCGATCTGGGGGATGTGGTTCGGACGGTAGCTGATCGACCCATCGGCGAACAGGAAGCCGATCCAGTAGCAGGCGTCGGACGTCAACTCATCGAAGGCATCGTGGCGCAGGGTGTGGACGATACGCCGAAGGGCGACACCCCGCCGGGGGACAAGTCCCCTCACAGAGGGCTCGCTGATGCCGTACGCCCGGGCAAGTTGACCCGGTGTCGCTCCCTCCTGGTAGCGCTGGACGACCTCAGCCCGCTCCGCCTCCGTGAGCTTCCCGCTGACGCGTGCCGGTATCCCACGACGTCGTAGCAGGCCCCGAACCGCTTGCCGGGAGATGCCTTAGGACTGCGCAACGTTGGTGAGGCTTTCGCCAGCCAGCGCCCGATCGACGGCCGCAGTTCGCTCTGCCGCCGACAACCGCGCGCCGGTCTGCCTCATACGATCGCCATGTCGACGAAGCGCGACAGGTGGAGTTGCGCCGCGACCGTCACCGTGTCAGTCGGACCATTCCGATGCTTGGCGATTATGAAGTCCGCCTCCCCAGCTCGTGGCGACTCCTTGTCGTAGTAGTCGTCGCGGTGGAGAAGGATGACAACGTCCGCATCCTGCTCAATTGATCCCGATTCGCGCAAATCGGACAATTGCGGGCGCTTGTCGGTGCGTTGCTCCGGGCCACGGTTCAGCTGGCTGACCGCGATGACCGGGCACTCGACCTCCTTGGCCAGCAGCTTGAGGCCACGCGACAGGTCGGCCACCTCCTGCTGCCGGCTCTCGGTGCGCTTCGGCGACGTCATCAGCTGGAGATAGTCGACGACGATGAGCTTCAGGTCGTGCTTCTGCTTGAGCCGGCGCGCCTTGGCCCGGATCTCCATCAGGTTCATGCTCGGCGTGTCGTCGACGAAGAGCGGTGCCTCGCTGATCTCGCCCATGCACCGGGCGAGCTTCGTCCAGTCGTCGTCGGAGAGTTGGCCGCTGCGCAGCACGTGCAGCGGCACCCGGGCCTCGGCCGAGAGCAGCCGCATGACGATCTCGACCTTGCTCATTTCCAGCGAGAAGATCGCCGACGCCTGGTTGGCGCGGATCGCCGCGTTGCGGGCGAAGTCCATGCTCGCAGTGCTGTTGTGCGTGGGGATCATGGCACGGCCAGCCAGGTAAAGGTGGTCCGGGTTGTCGACCGTCACGCAGCGAACCGGCACGCTGGGCACTGGCCGAACATCGACGATGAACCGGCTGTCGGTGCGCGCCGTACTGCTGGCGCGGCGGCGGCTCGTGTGCAGGTCGCGCTTCCGGGTGAGCCGGAAGACCTCCTCGTGCGGGGTGAAGTTCAGGTGGTAGGCCGTCGACGTCTCGGCAGTACGCCCACGCACGGGCTTTCGCGAGATCGAACACCGGTACCCGAGGCTGACCACCAGCTCATGGACGTCCTCGGCCAACACCTGAGACGTCGTCGTGTACTGGACGTCGCCCGTCGGGGTGACCGTGCCGTGGGTGTCGAGCAGCCCTGCGAGCAGCGCGCGGCGCTGCTGCTCGCTGGCGCGCAGGTACTCCTGCGGGATGTGCTTGTTGTTCAGTGCCCCCAACGCGTGGCTTCCGGCGCTGTGGCCGTCGCCGAGCCAGGCGCCGAGGGTGTACGGCGGGACGGGCAGGTCGCGGCCGGGAAGCTGGAGGGGCTTCGCATTCTTCACGGCGTGGTTCAGCCGCCGGTCGGCGGTCGGGGTGCGCAAGGTGTCGCGGATCTGCGCGGTGGTCACCACGTCGGTCCGCTCGACGGCGGTCATCGCCTCCCGCCAACGATCGACGCGATGCAGCAGCGCGCCGTACAACTCCCGGGCTGGGTAGGCGCGAGCGGACCGTCCTCGCCCGGCACCACCTCCGCCGCGCCGCGTGCTGTGCCGAAGGTTCCTCGCCACGCGCTGTGCGGTGTGCACGAACTCCGCACCGACCGGGTCGACGAGCTCGGCGACCGTGCGAGTCTGGCCATCGGTGGAGGCGTGATGCGCCTCGCGCAGGCCGTCGATGGCGCGCGCCGACCAGTGGGACTGGCGGGGAGCGGTGGCAGAGCGTCGACCATCCCGGGTGGTCGTCTTCCAGAGGTGCTCGGCGTCGGCGACGATGACGCTGCCGTCGGAGAACTCCACCTCGTAGCACAGGCGGTCATGCCGAACCTCGAACGCGGCCGTCACCCTCGTCGGTCGCCCCTCGGCGTCCAGCAGGTGGTCGCCGACCTTGACCTCGCCCATGGTGGTCCAGCCGTCCGGTGTCGGCAGGGGGGTGTCGAGGGCGAGCGCCTTTCCGAGACCCGGCCGGCCGGCCACGATGATCAATTGCCCGGCGTGCAGGCCGTTGAGCAGGCGGTCCAGGTCGGTGAAGCCGGTGGGCACGCCGGTCATGACGCCGCCCTGGGCGCCGACCGCCTCGATCTCGTCGAGGGTGGGCTGGAGCATGTCGGCGAGGACGGCGAAGTCCTCGCTGACCCGTCGCTCGGTGACGTCGTACACGGCCTGCTGGGCGAGGTCGACGATGTCGTCGACGTCGCGGCTGCCACCGGCGGCGGTGCCGTAGCCGAGCTGGACGATGCGGGTGCCGGCCTCGACGAGCCGGCGGAGGACGGCGCGCTCGCTGACGATGCGCGCGTAGTACGCGGCGTTGGCCGCGGTGGGCACGCTGGCGATCAGGGTGTGCAGGTACGGCGCGCCGCCGATCCGGACCAGGTCGCCGGAGTCGGCGAGTGCCGCCGCCACGGTGATCGAGTCGGCGGGCTCGCCCCGGCCGTAGATCTCCAGGATGGTGTCGAAGATGGTGGCGTGGATCGGCCGGTAGAAGTCGTTGCTCTTGAGGATCTCGACGACGTCGGCGATGGCGTCCTTGGAGAGCAGCATGCCGCCCAGCACGCACTGCTCCGCGGCGATGTCCTGCGGTGGTGTCTTCTCGAACTGGCCGTCGCGCTGCGCCGGCGCGGGCGGCTGCCCTCCGGAGCGCGGGTCCGCCCGCATGTCGTCGGTGACCGACACGGTCCCCCCTCACGCCGTCGGATCCTCGTCCCAGCTCTACCGCCGGGGTGTGACAACAACTCCGACCTGCCGTGCCGATCGGGGGTCATCGTGCGGTGGGCCGGGTGGTCACCATACGGAACCCGCGGTGAGCCGCTCAACAGCACCGGTGGACGAGTCTCGGGACAACCTGTGGACGCCGGTGGACGAGCATGTGCGCAGCGTGTGCACAGGCTGTGGACAACTGTTGGGGAATTCGCCCCGATACGGCCGTGAGCTGCGGCGACGTCGTCCCCACCCTGTGGACGACAAAATCTCGGCCAGACTCCGGCCTCATTTGTCCCGTACTATCTCCACCATCGGCTACACCTGGACAGCGGATATTGCGCTTTCGGTTGAGAAGGGTCACGCTCCGGCCGTGAGTTACCGGGACTGGGGACGCGGAGAGGACGGTCCGCGCGGGCGACGCTCCATCGCCCGGTGGGACGATCCCGCCGACCCGCCGGCCGCCCCCTACGCCTCCGGCTCCGGCGACTACCGCACCCCGAGCCGTCGCCGTGCGATCGAGCGTGGCCAGCAGGAGCCGGTCGACACGTACCTGCCGCGCTGGGCCCTGGAATCCGGCGTCCGGCGGGCCGACGGTGGCGGGCGGCACGCGGCCCCGGACGACGACGATGACGGGTACGAGGTGGACCCTCCCCGGCCGTCGGGGGGTTGGCGGGACACCGAGCCGACGAGCGGTTGGCGCCGCGTCGCCGAGACGAGCTGGCGGGAGACGCCCGCGATCGGCGCCGGGCCGGACTCCGACCACACCCGGGAGTGGACCTTCGACCGCCCACAGGAGCAGGGGTACGTGGGGAGCCGGCGGGCGGACGACGAGCCGGTGTCCGACGTGGGCCCGCAGGCGCGGCCGAGGCGCGCCACGTCCCGCCGACAGCAGGTGGTGTGGTCCGGGATCGACGAGGCGGAGGAGCCGGCTGAGCCGGGGCCGACCTGGTCGACGGAGCGACCCGGCGGGCGGAGCCGCCGGTCGGCCACCACGCCGCCGGTGGATCCCTGGGATCGGGAGGCGCGTCGCGCGGCGGAGCCGGAGTCGTCGTACCGGCCCGCCGTCGACCCGTGGGACGCGTCCGGTGTGCACGCGTGGCAGCCGGCTGGCGAGGTCGACCGCTGGGGCCGCGCCGACACCCCGGGCCGGTGGCGGCAGCCGGACGACACGGCCCAGTGGCGGCAGCCGGACGACACGGCCCAGTGGCAGCAGCCGGACAGCACGGGCCAGTGGGACCGGTACGCCGAGCCGCGCTGGGACCAGACGGAGGTGCCCCGCTCGGACGGCGGCACCGGTGGTTGGTCGTGGGCGAGGGACGACCGGGAGGAGGGTTTCTGGTCGGGCACCCGGTTGGCCGGGGACGACCCCCGGTGGATGGACGCCCCGCCGTCGGCTCCGCGCTCGCCGGTCGTGGCGTACACGGCTCCCCGGCCGCGTACCGCACCCCGGCGGCGGGTCGATCCGCCGCCCGGTTCCGCGTCCGCGATGGCGGCGGTACGGCGCCGGATCGAGACGGCGGGTACCGGTCCGTGGGCGCGCCGTCTCGAGGACGACCTGCTCGATCCGGATCCGGGTGGACCACTTCGGCCGCTGCTCTACACGGCGGCGTGCTATCTCCTGCCGGCCATGGTGATCTTCGTGTGGCTGCTGACGCTGGACGGCTCGGCCCCGCCGGGGTGTGTGACGGACATCAGCGGCGGGGGGTGCGACTCGCCGCGGTCGCGGGCGCTCGGTTCGCTCGTGGAGGGCCTGCCGCGGTTCGGGTTGGCGTTGGCCAGCAGTCTCGTCGTGGCGTTGCTGCTGCGTCGGGTCGGGACGACCTGGCGTGCGGCCACCGTGGCGTTGGCGGCCGCGGTCGTCGGCGGGGGTCTGTCGACGGTGATGATCAGCGCGGTCACCGGCCAGCCGATCGGCTGACGGACGCCGTCCGGCGCACGCCGTGCCGGACCCGCTTTCCTGTTCCGTCGCCCGCTGGTGCCCGGGACGGGACAGGGCCCGCGCCGGTCGGCGCGGGCCCTGTCGTGGTGCTGGTGAGGCGTCAGCCCTGGGCAACCGTGAGGTTGAACGTGGCGGTCACCTCGGGGTGCAGCTTGATCTTCACCGGGTAGGAGCCGGTCGACTTGATGTGACCGGGCAGCTCCAGCCGGCGGCGGTCGAGCGTCGGGCCACCGGCGGCCTTGACGGCGTCGACGACCTCGGTCGGGGTGACCGAGCCGAAGAGCCGGCCGCCGTCGCCGGCGCGGGCCTTCAGGGTGACCTTCAGGCCCTCCAGCTGGCCCTTGACCTCGTTGGCGTGGCCGAGGTCGCGGATCTCACGGGCCGACCGGGCCCGCTTGATGAGCGTGACCTGCTTCTCCGCGCCCTTGGTCCAGGCGATCGCGAAGCCCTGCGGCAGCAGGTAGTTGCGGCCGTAGCCGTCCTTGACCTCCACGATGTCGCCCGGGGTGCCGAGGCCGGACACTTCCTGAGTGAGGATGATCTTCATGTCCGTGCCTCCTCTCAGCGGGCCGTCGCCGTGTACGGCAGAAGCGCCATCTCACGGGCGTTCTTGACCGCACGAGCGATCTGCCGCTGCTGCTGCGAGGTCACGCCGGTCACCCGCCGAGCGCGGATCTTGCCGCGGTCGGAGATGAACTTGCGCAGCAGCGCGGTGTCCTTGTAGTCGATGTACGTGATCCCGTCCTTGTCGAGCGGGTTCACCTTCTTCTTCGGCTTGCGAAGTGCCGCAGCCTTGGCCATTGCTCTTGCTCCTGGTTTGCGATCGCGGGCGCTCGGCGCCATCAGAACGGGGGCTCCTCGTCGAAGTTGCCGCCACCCGAACCACCGCGCGAGGGGGCCGGAGCCGCGGACGCCCAGGGGTCGTCGAAGTTGCCTCCGCCGCCCTGGCCGCCACCGCCACCGAAGCCGCCGCCTCCGCCACCGGAGCGGGACATCTTCTGCACCTTCGCCGTGGCGTAGCGCAGCGACGGGCCGATCTCGTCGACCTCCAGCTCGATGACGGTGCGCTTCTCACCCTCACGGGTCTCGTAGGACCGCTGACGCAGTCGGCCGGACACGATCACGCGGGTGCCGCGCTGCAGCGACTCCGCGACGTGCTCGGCGGCCTGCCGCCAGACGGTGCACGAGAGGAACAACGGCTCGCCGTCCTTCCACTCGCCGGACGCCTTGTCCATGAACCGGGGCGTCGAGGCGACCCGGAACTTGGCGACCGCCGCACCCGAGGGGGTGAATCGCAACTCGGGGTCATCGGTCAGGTTGCCGATGACCGTGATGGTGGTGTCTCCTGCCATGACCATCTCCTCGCGCACTCATCGTCTCGCCGTACAGGCTCTCAGAGCCGTCCGACAATGCCGACGAGGCTGATCCGGGGTGCCGGGGCGGGATGCGACTAGCGCATCTCCGGCCGGATGACCTTGGTGCGCAGCACCGACTCGTTGAGTCGCAGCTGACGATCCAGTTCGGCCACGGCCGCAGGCGTCGCCTGCAGGTCGATGACGGCGTAGATGCCCTCGGCCTTCTTGTTGATCTCGTACGCGAGGCGCCGGCGGCCCCACACGTCGGTCTTCTCCACCGAGCCACCCGCGGTCCGGATCACGTTCAGGTACGTGTCGAGCGACGGGGCGACGGTGCGCTCCTCGAGGCTGGGGTCGAGGATCACCATGATCTCGTAATGACGCAAGACGTGCTCACCTCCTGTGGGCTAAGCGGCCACGGTCCTTCCGTGGCAGGAGGTCGTGCGTCGTGGCCCGTGCCGGACCCGGGGGAACCCGGCCGGACGCGGACAACCGGACCAGGATACCCGGTCCGGACGATCATGCGCGGGGTGGTGGAACGGTACGCCGGGCACACGCCGACGGGGGCCGACCCGGACGTCGATGTCGAGGTCGGCCCCCGTGACGGAGGCCGCGGGGCGTCCCGTCCGCATTCCTTGGGTGGGACCTGGGGAGGAACGACCACACCGATGAGGTTGGACCGGAGACGCCCCGCGGAGCTTCATCATGTTGTTACCCGACGTTATACCGAGTCGCGCGCCTTGTCGGAAATATCGGCAGATCACAGACAATTTTTCTTCTGTGGCGATTCGGGTTCCGGAGCTGTCCCCGCCACGCCGGGCCGCGCGGCGGGGAGCCCCTGCATCGAGGTGTCCGCACGGCCCGCACAGCTCGGCGCTTCGCCGGACCCGCGACGGACCGTCCGTCCCACTCCCCTCAACGACGGCCCACCCCGTCCGGTGACGCCCGAGCCCGCCACCGCCGGCACACCAGGTGTCGGCGACTCGACGTAGGCTCCCCTGCATGCGTATCGGAGCCCACGTCGATTCGACCGATCCACTGGCGGAGGCGACCGCCAGAGGGGCCGAGGCCGTGCAGTTCTTCCTCGCCGACCCGCAGGGGTGGAAGGCGCCGAAACCCCGGGAGGACGCGGAACGGCTCCGGAGCGCCCACGTCGATCTCTACGTGCACGCGCCGTACGTCGTCAACGTCGCGACGCTGAACAACCGCATCCGCATCCCCAGCCGCAAGCTGCTGCTCGCGCACGCCCGGTCGGCGGCGGCCATCGGCGCGCGGGGGCTCATCGTGCACGGCGGCCACGTCAACGCGGGCGACGACATCACGGTCGGCTTCGACAACTGGCGCAAGACCTTCGCGTACGCGGCCGACTCGGGCGGCTTCGGTGTGCCGGTGCTGATCGAGAACACGGCCGGGGGCGAGAACGCCTGCGCCCGACGCCTCGACGCGCTCGCCCGGCTCTGGGACGCGATCGGTGACCACGAGGTGGGCTTCTGCCTGGACACCTGCCACGCCCACGCCGGCGGCGAGGAGCTGCTCGGCCTGGTCGACCGGGTCAAGGCCATCACCGGGCGGATCGACCTGGTGCACGCCAACAACTCCAAGGGCGCCTTCAACTCGGGTCAGGACCGGCACGACAACCTCGACGGCGGCACGATCGACCCGGAACTGGTGGTGGCCGTGATCCGGGCGGCCGGCGCCCCGGTGGTCGTGGAGACGCCGGGCGGGGTCGACGGCCAGACCGCCGACATCGCGTTGCTGCGCGACCGGCTCGGCACGGGGGCTCCGGCCGCATGACCCCCGAGACGTCCGGCGGCTCGCGCCCGTCGCGCCCCGACGTGGCCACCGGAGCCCCCCGGTCGGGCAGCGACACCCGGATGCCCGCCACCGACCCGGCCGGCGCCACCACGTCGGCGAGCCGGGCCGCTGACGCGGACAGAACCACCGACGAGCCGGGAGCCGGCACGGCCGGCGCGGGCAAGGCGACGGACGATCCCGGAACCGGCACGGCCGGCGTGGACCGGCCGGCGGACAAGCCGGCAGCCGGCGAGACCGGCACATCCGAGCCCACGGACAAGCCGGCAGCCGGCACAGCGAGTACGAACCGGCCGGCGGACGAGCCCACGGACAGGCCGGCAGCCGGCACAGCGAGCACGGACAGGCCGGCGGACGAGCCCGCCGCGGGGACGGCCGGCAGCGACGGGCCGGCCAGGGGTGGCGCCGTGGCCACCGCGGCCGGCAAGGACGCCGCGACCAGCACCGAGGAGCGCGACCCGTTCACCTCGTTCGCGCCTGCGCCCGAGCCGGTGCCGACCCGCGCTCGCCGCGCGACCCGCACCGCCGGCCGGGTGTTGGTGCACGAGTGGACGCTCGCCGTCCTCGGCTCGCTCGTCCTGGCCGTGCTCATGACCTGGCCCACGCTGAGGTACCCGCGCTACACGCTGCCGCAGGACACCTGGGACCCGAGCCTCCAGTCCTGGCAGATGGCGTGGTCCGGCCACGCGCTGCTGACCGATCCGGGCCGGCTGTGGCACTCCAACGCGTTCTTCCCGGAGCGGTGGAGCTTCGCCTTCTCCGACACGCTGCTGGGGTACGCGCCGGCCGGGATGATCGGCGTCGGCCCGGAGGCCGCAGTTCTCCGCTACAACCTCATGTTCGTGCTGGCGCACGCGCTCGCGACGTTCGGGGCGTACGCGCTGGCGCGGCAGTTGGGGGCCGGTCGGATCGGTTCGGCGGTGGCCGGTGTGAGCTACGCGTACGCGCCGTGGCTGCTGGCCCAGGCCGGGCACCTGCACGTCGTCTCCAACGGCGGGATCCCGCTGGCGCTGGCCATGCTGGCGCGGGGGCACGGGTGGTCCCTGCGCCACGGCTACCGCCCGGAGAAGCGCCGGGTGGGCTGGGTGTACGCGGGCTGGCTGGTCGCCGCGTGGCAGCTGAGCCTGGGCTTCGGCATCGGGTTGCCGTTCGCGTACGTGCTCGGCGGGATCGTCCTGGTCTCGGCCGTGACCTGGTTCCTGCGGCGCTGGGTGGTCCGCCCGGTGAAACGCCCCTTCGGCAACCGGCTGCTCACCGCCGACGTCGTCGGCGGGCTGGTCTTCGCCGGTGTCGGCGTGCTGCTGGCGATCCCGTACTTCCAGGTGGCCGACCTGCACCCGCAGGCGGAGCGGAGCATCGGCGACGTCGCCCTCTTCTCGCCGCCCGCCACCGGCTTCCTCACCGCGCCGGGCGAGTCCCGGATCTGGGGCGGCCTGCACGAGGGGGCACGGGCGACGCTGCCGTGGCACCCGGAGATGACGCTGCTGCCGGGCTACGTGCTCTACGCGCTGGCCCTGGGCGGTCTCTTCTTCTCGGTCTGGCGCGTCCGGCACCGGGTCCTGCTGTTCGCGGGTGTGCTGGTCAGCATGGTGCTCGCGATGGGCACGGAGTTCTTCGGCGGCCGGTTCACGTACGTGCCGCTCTTCGAGCACCTGCCCGGGTGGAACGGGCTGCGGACGCCCGGTCGGCTGATGCTCTGGGCGACGCTGCTGCTCGGCCTGCTCGCCGCCGGCGCGGTGAGCGCCTTCGCCGCCCGCGTCCGCGAGATCTCGGCCGAGCGGATCCCGTCCTGGCCGAGCCCGTGGCTGCGGATCGCCACGCTGCTCCCGCTGCTGCTGGTGACCGTCGAAGGGTTGAACCGCACCCCGCACCCGGTCGTGCCGGTGCAGCCGGCGGCGATGCGGGTGGTCGACGGCCCGCTACTGGTGCTGCCGAGCAGCCAGAACCACGACCAGCCGGTGATGCTCTGGTCCACCACCCACTTCCAGGACATCGTCAACGGGGGGAGCGGGTTCACCCCGGCCCTCCTCGACGAAGTCCGCCGACTGACGATCTCGTTCCCCGACCAGACCAGCGTCGACTACCTGCGCACGCTCGGCGTCCGCAACGTGCTGATCGTCCGCGACCAGGTCGCCGGCACGCCGTGGGAGGTCAGCATCGACGCCCCCGTCGACGGCCTCGGTATCACCCGTGACGAGATCGGGGACGTGGTCGTGTACCGGCTGTGAGCCGGTCCGGCCGCCCGGGTCAGGTCGTGGCCGGCTCGGGGGCCGGGTCGAGCGTCTTCCGCGAGGGTCGTCTTCGCAGCCAGGGCGCGTCGGGTGTGCCGTCGACGACGCCGCCGTCCGGGTCGTCGACGTACGTGCCGCGCACCGCGTCCAGCTCGGGCCGGAGGATCTCCCGAACGATCAGCGCGCACAGGATCACCACGGTCGTCAGGCGCAGCGTCGCGGCCAGCACGAAAACACCCTCGGGGAAGACCGGCCGCCCGGTCGACGTGCCGAGCAGTTCCCCGTAGAAGGCCGCGAAGTAGGCGACCTCGGCGAGCTGCCAGGCGAGGAACGCGCCCCACTTCGGCCGGGCGAGCACCGCGAGCGGCAGCAGCCAGAGCACGAACTGCTGCGACCACACCTTGCTGAAGATGAGGAACGCGGCGACCACCAGGAAGGCGAGCTGGGCGAGGCGCGGCCGGCGTGGCGCCACCAGCACCAGGACGGCCACCCCGACGCAGGCCAGGATGAACAGCGCGTACGACAGGTTGTTGAGCACGGGGACGTTGGCGTTCAGCCACTCGAACGGCCCGAGCCCGCCGCCCCTGCCGACCTTCCCGTCGAGGTAGCGGCCGATGTACCAGAGGGTGCCCCAGTCGATCGGCCGTTCGGTGTTGAGTTCGAGGAACCGCGCCCAGTTAGTCGGGTAGAGCAGGGCGGTGGGCAGGTTCACCACGAGCAGCGCGGCGGCGCCCGCCCCGATCGCGGCCAGGGCGGCCCGGAGCCGGCTGGCCCGGATCGCCAGCAACAGGATGGGCCAGAACAGGAACAGTGGCCAGAGTTTCGCCGCACCCCCCAGACCGAGCAGCAGACCCGCCAGGACCGGCCGGCGGCGGGCCCAGGCGAGCAGGCCGAAGGCGGCGAGACCGATGGCGAGGAAGTCCCAGTTGACGGTGGCGGTGAGCAGCAGCGCGGGCGCGAGCGCGAAGAGCGCCACGTCCCAGGGACGGCGGCGGCGCAACGCGAGGAGCGCGGCCGCCGTGGCCACCGCCAGCGCGCCCAGCACCAGGACGTTCGCGTTGTAGAACCACATGCCCTGGTTGAGGCCGGGGTCGTCGACGCCGAGGGCGTGCACCGGCAGGCCGAGCGCGCCCATGAAGTAGCCGGTCAGGACCGGGTACTCGACCGGGTGGTCGCGGTAGGGCACCTTGCCCTCGTTGAGCCCCTCCGCGTAGTAGAGCGCCAGCACGTCGGTGTAGCAGAAGCGGGTGTACTGGACGTTGTTCGTCCAGGCGCCGTCCTGGCAGGGCGACTTCTGCACCCAGTGCAGGGCGAGCGTGAGGCACACCAGGGCCAGGACGATCCGCGCGGCCGTCCAGAAGTGACGCTCGCGGCCGACCGGGCGGTCCAGCGCGGCGGCGTGGTCGCCGAGGGGGCCGCCGATCAGGCCGGAGACACCGCGGACGAACCCGTCGGAGCGGGACGGGTGGTCCGGGGCACCGGCGTCGTCGATTCCGCGCGTCGACTGCTTGCTCATGACCGTGCATCCTGCCGTACGCCGGGGGTCCGCGTCCCGCCCGGCGACGACATGTCGTGCCCCCCCCCCCCCCGGACGACGAAGCCGCCGGTGAGCGGAGCGTCGCTCCGGTCACCGGCGGCGTTGCGTCGGTCAGTCCCGCCGTGGTGTCAGGGTCGGCAGGACGCCGTCCCGGTCACCGTCCGGTGGCGGCGGCTCGTTCGGGTTCTGCCCGCCGTTGTTGCCGCCACCGTTGTTTCCGCCGTTGTTGTCGCCACCCGGCGGGCAGAACAGTTCGAACGGCCCGCAATTCGGCTGCTGCGTCGGGGGCGGCGGAGGCGGCGCCTCACCGTTGCCGGAGTCCGGGTCACCGACCTTGGCCGCCGGCGGGAACTCCAGCTTCTCCTTGCCCTCGAGCGCCCGCTCCATGAACTTCTCCCAGATCTCACCGGGGAGATTGGCACCCGACACATTGCCGCCACCCCGCAACTTGAGGGCCTTGCGGTTGCCGACGTTGCCGACCCAGACGGCGGTGGCGAGTTGCGGGGTGTAGCCGATCGTCCACGCGTCGCCGTTCGCCGTGGTGCCGGGCTTGAGCTCCCAGGTGCCGGTCTTGGCGGCCGCCTGCCGGCCGCCCTCCAGCCGGTGGTTGATCCGGCCCGGGTATTCCTTCAGCACGTCGGTGACGTCGGCCACGACGTCCTTCGAAATGACCTGCTTGCCCTTGACGCTGCCCTCGTCGGCGATCTTCTCCATCTTGCCGGTCTGCTGGTTCCGCTTGAACACGGAGTGGAGGAAGTGCGCCTTGACGTACTGGCCACCGTTGGCGAAGGTCGCCACGCCGTTGGCGTGGTCCAGCACGGTGACCGGGTACTGGCCGTAGGCGACCACGTGGAAGAACGGCGCCGGGGCGACGTCCTCCGCCTTCTTCTTGGTCAGGTCGATGGGCTCGGCCGGGTTGGTGTTCCACATGGTGGTGATGCCGGCCCGCTTGGCCACGTCGACGATCTTGTCCGGACCGATGTCCGTGCTGACGTGGTAGAACGGCACGTTCAGCGACTTCAGGGTCGACTCGCGCAGCGTGCAGGAATTGCCGCAGGTCGGGTTGTCGGTGCCCGCGTTGCTGACCTTGAACTTGGTGCCCTCCGGGGTGAACGCCCGGCCCTTCCAGCGCGACTCCAGGGACTTCTGGTTCTCCAGCGCCGCCGCCAGAGTGTAGATCTTGAAGCTGGAACCCGGCGGGTGACCGCCGATGATGTTCCCCTTGCTGTCGACGTTCTTGCCGGCGTAGTCGGTGCCCGTGCCGTTGTCGCCGCCGTAGTACGCGCGGACCCGGCCGGTGCTCGGCTCGATGGAGACCACCGCCGCCATCAGGTTGTCCGGTTGGTCAGCGAGCTCCGAGCCCTTGCTCTTGCGCTGCGCCGTCTCCACCGCCGCGGTCTGGATCTTGGTGTCGATGGTCGTCCGGATCCGGTAGCCGCCGGACATCAGGGCGTCGGAGCAGGTCGGCTTGCTGGCGGTGACGTCCTCCTCGCGGTCGACGCAGACACCCTTGTCGCGCATCTCGGTCTTGACGTAGTTGATCACGTTGCCGTACGGCGTGTTGATGCCGTAATCCAGCCCGGCGCCGACCTTCTTCGGGTCCCTGATGCATCCGGCTGGGGCGGTTCCCTTCGCCGGGCAATTCTTGGGGTACTCCGCCTCGGTGGGTGCCGGCTGCCGTCCGGCAGCATTCAGCCAGCCCTCCGCGACCATGCCCTGAATGACGTAGTTCCAGCGCTGCTTGGCCTCTACCGGGTTGACCGCCGGGTCGTACCCCTTGTGCGTCTCGCTGGCCACCGGCTGCTTGATGAGGGCCGCGAGCACCGCGCCCTCCGCCACCGTGAGTTTGTTGGCCGACTTGCCGAAGTACGTCTTCGCCGCGGCCTCGATGCCGTACGCGCCCCGGCCGAAGTAGATCACGTTCAGGTAGTGCTGCATGATCGTCGGCTTGTCGTAGCGCTCGGTCAGCTTCGAGGCGAGGATCGCCTCCTTCACCTTACGGGCGTACGTGTCGTCCTTGAGGTGGTCGTAGGCGTTGCGGGCGTACTGCTGGGTGATCGTCGAGGCGCCCTGCTTGTCACCGCCGGTGAAGTTGTTCCACGCGGCGCGGGCGATGCCCTTGTAGTCGACGCCCGAGTGCTTGTAGAAGTTGCGGTCCTCGGCGGCGGCGACGGCATCCTGCACGTGCTGCGGGATGTCCTTGATGGTGACCAGCGTGCGGTTCTCGGTGCCGAGCTTCGCGATCATCGTCTTGTTGTCGAACGCGTACAGCTCGGTCGCCTGCGGCGGCGTGGTGTCCTGGGGGAGCACCACGTTGGTGGAGTAGTAGGTGAAGCCGACCACGCCCAGCCCGGCCAGCATGATGAACACCGCGAACGCGGCGATCAGCAGGTTCGCCCGTTTCCGCTTCTTCGCCCGGGCGATGGCGTCCGGATCGCGACCGCCGCGCCCGAACCCGCCCGGCCCACCGGGGCCACCCGGCCCACCGGGGCCACCCGGACCGCCGGGACCGCCCGGCCCACCGGGCCCGCCGGAGACCGGCGAGACGCTGGCCCGCGCCACCGAGGCGCGACCACCGACCGCCGCCGACCCGACCCGGGCCCGCCCCGCGGACCCGGCACCGACGGACGCGGCACCCACCGCGGCGGCACCGACGGTTGCCCGCCCGGCCGACCCGCCCGGCGCCGGGGAGACCGGCACCGACGCGCGACCGGGAGCCGGCGACACCGGCACGCGACCGGGTGCCGGCGACACGGGAACCGAGGCACGACCGCCCCGGCCGACCGAGGCCGAACCGGAGGCACCGCGCGGGGGCACGGACGCCGACCCGCCGACGGAGGCCCGGCCGCCGGAGGCGGCGCCGCGGGGGGACACCGAGGCGCGACCCGCGGATGTCGAACCGTCCGGTGCGGCCGACCTGCCGCGCGCCTCCCCGCCCGAGAGGCGGTACGCGTCGTCGGCCTGCCCGTGGTCGCCGTGCTGGCCCGGAATCCGGGCCCGCCCGTGCGGGGAACTGGGATCGCCGTACGAGTTCATTCCTCACACCCTGCCGGTCGCGGTGGAGCGCGGCTGCGCCACCACCGGTTTGCCGTGAGATGGGACACCCGCCACCCGGGCTGTCTCGCGCCCCGCGGCCGGTGTCACTTGTGAATCATTCGGGCCAATCAGACCAACGAGCCGTCGGTCGTCCCGGGCGTGCACGCGCTGGCCCGAGTCAGCCGATCGAGCTGGTATCACTGTTGCGCCTCTCGCCTCCGTCGCCCGGTCGGGGCGGCCGCGCCGCCCACCGTGCCCTGCTCCGGCCCGCCCTCGGCCAACCCGTCCCGGCCGAGCAGGTACTGCTCGACGAGATGGTTCCAGTCACAGCCGAGGCACACCTCCACCACGAAGACCTGGAACTCACGCAGCGTCATCGCCAGCACGGGCAACTCCGCCAGTGTGCGGGCCTGTCCGGCGGACTGCTTGAGTTCGTCCCCGTAAATGTAGTGGACGTGGGTCAGATTCTCGCTCCGGCAGATCGGGCACCGTTCGTCGGTCGGTTCACCGTGGAACCGGGCCGCGTTCTTCAGGTACGGCGAGGCGTCGCAGACGTCGTACGTGCCGACCCGCCCGGCCAGGAGCTCACGCAGCACCGCCCGCTTCTGGAGCGAGTAGTCGACGACCTGGCGCTGCGAACGCATGCGGAGAAGGGTACGCGGTCCGGCGCGGCTGGGCGACCGCCGTGACGATGCGTGACCACAGCATCCCGGAACGGGGGTTTGCCCTGGCCATGGTGATCCGCTAGCGTGCGATGTATCGGTCCGATACATCGCCGCGGTTAGCACTTCGTGCACAGGGTAAAGGGAGGATGGCCGATGCTCGAATTCGCCATCCTCGGCCTGCTGCAGGAAGCTCCGATGCACGGCTACGAGCTGCGCAAGGAGCTGACCGCGAAACTCGGTGCCATCCGGGCGGCGATCAGCTACGGCTCGCTCTACCCGACCCTGCGCCGGTTGCAGGCGGCGGGCTGGATCACCGAAGCCGCCGAGACACCCGCGACTGCCGAGGAGGTTCCCGCGCTGACCAGCCGACGAGGTCGGGTGGTCTACAAAATCACCGCGGAGGGCAAGGAACGCTTCGCCCAACTCATCGCACAGGCCGGGCCCGAGACGTACGACGACACGGGCTTCGGCGTGCACTTCGCGTTCTTTGCCCGGACCGATCAGGCGACCCGACTGCGCATCCTGGAGGGTCGCCGACGCAAGATCGAGGAGCGTCGCGAAGGGCTCCGCGACGTGCTCGGCCGTGCCGCCGAGCGCCTCGACGCGTACACCCTGGAGCTGCAACGCCACGGCCTGGAGGCCTGTGAGCGTGAGGTCCGCTGGCTGGAGGAGCTCATCGCCAACGAGCGCTCCGGCCGTGCCCCGACGGTCCCGGGCACCGGGACGGCCGGCGGCCGACGAGAAGACAACAGCCCGCCTCCGCCTGGAGAGTCCAGGAAAGAGCGGCCGTGATGAAGAAGAAGGAGGCAGACGCTATGGGCTCCGTCCGCGTCGCCATCGTCGGTGTGGGGAACTGCGCCTCGTCCCTCGTACAGGGCGTGGAGTACTACCGGAACGCCGACCCGAACGACCGCGTCCCGGGTCTCATGCACGTCACCTTCGGCGACTACCACGTCTCCGACGTGAAGTTCGTCGCGGCGTTCGACGTGGACGCCAAGAAGGTGGGCATGGACCTCGCCGAGGCGATCGTCGCCAGCGAGAACAACACCATCAAGCTGTGTGACGTGCCGCCGACCGGTGTGACCGTGCAGCGCGGCCCGACCTTCGACGGTCTCGGCCAGTACTACCGCGAGATCATCGAGGAGTCGGACGTCGAGCCGGTCGACGTGGCCCAGGCGCTGCGCGACGCCCAGGTCGACGTGGTCGTCTCCTACCTGCCGGTGGGCTCCGAGCAGGCCGACAAGTTCTACGCCCAGGCCGCGATCGACGCCGGTTGCGCGTTCGTCAACGCCCTGCCGGTCTTCATCGCCTCCGACCCGGAGTGGGCGAAGAAGTTCGAGGACGCGGGCCTGCCCATCGTCGGCGACGACATCAAGAGCCAGGTCGGCGCCACGATCGTGCACCGCGCCCTGGCCAAGCTCTTCGAGGACCGTGGTGTCGAGCTGCTGCGCACGTACCAGCTCAACTTCGGCGGCAACATGGACTTCATGAACATGCTGGAGCGCAACCGCCTGGTCTCGAAGAAGATCTCGAAGACCCAGTCGGTGACGTCCCAGATCCCGCACGAGATGAGCAAGAGCGACGTGCACATCGGCCCGTCGGACCACGTGCCGTGGCTGGACGACCGCAAGTGGGCGTACATCCGCCTGGAGGGCCGCTCCTTCGGCGACACCCCGCTGAACGCCGAGCTGAAGCTCGAGGTGTGGGACTCGCCGAACTCGGCCGGCGTCATCATCGACGCGGTCCGCGCCGCGAAGATCGCGCTGGACCGGAAGATCGGCGGCCCGATCCTGTCGGCGTCCTCCTACTTCATGAAATCCCCGCCGGTGCAGTACGCCGACCACGACGCGCACGCCGCCGTCGAGGCGTTCATCGCCGGCGAGGTCGAGCGCTGACGCGCTGAGACACGCACCAAACGGCGAGGGCCGGGTCCGCGCGGACCCGGCCCTCGCCGTCTGTCGCCCAGCTTCGCGTTACCGGAGGTACGGCGAGAGTGCGGGCGCCAGCTCACCCCGACCAGGCGTGGCGGAGCGCGACGCCCGCCTCCAGTTCGAGGAGCTTGACCTTGCGGTCGAGCCCGCCGCCGAAGCCGACCAGCTTTCCGCCGGCCCCCACGATCCGGTGGCAGGGAACGATGACCGGGATCGGGTTGCGGTTGCACGCCACCCCGACCGCCCGCGCCGCGGACGGATCGCCGAGCCGCCGGGCCACCTCGCCGTAGGTGAGCGTCCCCCCGTACGGAATTCCGGTCATCTCCCGCCACACCGCCCGCTCGAACTCCGAGCCACGAGGGATCCGCACCGGCACCGTGAACGCCGTCAGCTCGCCGGCGAAGTAGGCCCGTAGCTCCGCGAGGGCCTGCCCGGCCGGCTCGTCGCCCGGGTCGGTGCCGGCTGCGGCCACCCGGCCGAAGTGCGTCCCGCACACGGCCGACCCATCGGTGGCCACGGAGAACTCCCCGATCGGCGAGTCGAGGACGGTCCAGCGCATCCACCCATTGTCCCCGCCGGTACGACACCCGGCCTCAGAGGAGGTTCACGCCCAGCAGGAGGGTGCCCGCGACGAGGCTCGCCCCACCGGCGACGGTGAGCCAGATCAGCCTGTTGGGCCGCGTGTCGCCGGGCCGGACCACCGAGAGGAAGAAGCCGAGCGGCATGAGGATCGGCGCGGCGACGAAGAGCGTACGGATCAGCGTGCGGGTGCCGTCCGAGGCGTCGGCCTGGTCGATGTACGGCAACGCGACGAGCGCGAAGAGGACCAGCACCCCGGCGTGCGCGTGCCCGGCGGTCCAGAGGCCCCGGCGCACCGGGTTGTCCAGGTAGCCGGCCTTGCGCCCGGCAAGATGCATGAGCAGGGTCAGGCCGCCGTACGCGATGGTCACGACGGTGAGCAGCAGGATGCCGGCGGTGGTCAGGGTCGCCGAGGACATGGCACACCTCCATCTAGTCAATGTAAAGATGCGCCTTCGGCGCCAATCTTGTCAACAGCTAGATTGCGGCGGTGGGCAAACTTCGGCCGGCCACCGGCGTCGGAGTATCGGAGGTGGCGGGTGTCCGGAGGCATCGACGGGGAGTTCACCGCGTTCGTCAACGAGCGCGGCGACGTACTGCTGCGGGTCGCGTACGCCCTCGCCGGGAACCAGCACGGCGCGGAGGACCTGCTGCAGAACGCCCTCGCGAAGGCGTACGCCCGCTGGCCCCGGATCCGGGGCGACGCCGAGCCGTACGTGCGCCGGATCCTCTACCACGACCAGGTGTCCGGCTGGCGGCACCGCTCCCGCCGCCCCGAGGTCCCGGTCGCCGTCCTGCCCGAGCGCGCCGGCGCCGGTGACCACGGGCACGACGTCGACCTGCGGCTGCTCCTGCGGAACGCGCTGCTGGCGCTGCCGCCCCGCCAGCGCGCGGTGCTGACCCTGCGCTACCTGGAGGACCTGAGCGTCGAGCAGACGGCCGAGCTGCTCGGCTGCCGAATCGGCACGGTGGCCAGCCAGTCGTCGAAGGCGCTGGCCCGGCTGCGGCAACTCGTGCCCGCCCTCGACGGGCACCTCACCGAGGAGGTGCGATGAACGGACCGGCCGAGCAGGCGCTGCGTACCGCTGTCCGGGATCTCGCGGACGAGGCCCGTACGGTGCCCGACCTTGCCGGGCGGGCTCGGGCCCGGGGCCGGTGGCTGCGGCGCCGGCGGCAGGCGGCCGCGGCCGGCGGCGCGCTGGCGGCGCTGGTCGCCCTGGCCGCTCCCTTCGTGTGGCTTCGCCCGTCCACCCCTCCGCCCGGGCCGGCCGCCTGGGGACCACCGTCCGTCCCGGCGGAGTCCGCCGCCTCCGTCGTGCCGGCACCCACCGGCGACTGGACGGGTAGTCCCGTCACGCTTCCCGGCGGCTGGCTGCTGGTCGGCGCAACCTCGCCCGGCGAGTCGACCGGTGACCATGGCGAACGAGGCTACGCCCTGGACCGCACCCGAGGCCGGTACGTCGGTTCGGAACGGTACGACGAGGTCTGGGCCGCACCGCTCGGTGGCGTCGCCGCCGTGGTGGACCACGACCGGCGGACCGAGCTGGGGCTGCTCGACCTGGCGAGCGGCGAGGTCCGCTGGGTGCGCACCGGCGGTCACATCAGGACGCCGCACTGGTCACCCGACGGGCGTCGGCTGGCCCTGACCGTCATGGACAAGGCCACCGGAGCCCTCTCCCTCGGCGTGCTCGGCTCCACCGGCACATGGCGGACCTTTCCGGTCGACGCCGACGAGTTCCTCTGCACCGACCAGTGCTTCTTCACCTGGACCCGGGACGGCCAAGAGGTCGCGCTCCAGCAGACCGATCCCACCGCACCCCGCTCCGAGTCGGAGCCGCACGCCCGCCGGGGCGTGCAGTTCTTCTCCCCCGACGACGGTCGGCCCACCCGGCTCGTGCCCGTCAAGGGTGACCCCGCCGGCCCCTGGTCGTGGTCGCCGGACGGACGGCAGGTCGTGGTGACGGGCCGGCAGGGGCCGCAGATCGTCGAGGTGGCCACGGGACGGGTGATCGGAGCGGCGCCGGACGCGGACGCTGCCTGGGGCGCCGACGACCACCTGCTGTACCGGGACCGGCGGACAGAGGAGATGGTGCTGGCCGACCTGGACGGGCGGGAACTCGCCCGGCAGTCCCTGCCGGCGGCGATCGGACTGGGCATGGTCCTCGTGCTGGCGCCCCGCTGACCGGCGGTCAGCTCGGCATGGTCCTTCCGGTGGTGCCCGCCGGCCACCGGAAGGAGGTCGACGTTGCGGGGCGTCGATACCGTGCGGGACGTGGCCACGGGGACATTGATCTTCCTCATCGTCGGCGCCGTCGGCGTCGCGGTGCTGGCGCTCGCGCTGCTCGGCGGCGAGCTGCTCCACTTCGGTCAGCCGGACTTCGACGGGCCGGTGTCGACCGAGACGGTCGCCGGGTTCGCCGGCGCGTTCGGCTTCGGCGGCGCCATCGTCAACGAGCTGCTCGGCGCGCGTACCCCCGGCACGGTGGCGCTGGCGGTGGCCGGCGGCGTCCTCGCGGCCGTGCCCACCGCGTGGGTCGCGTCCCGCCTGGGGCGGGCGGCCCGCGACATGCCCACCGATCCCACGCCCACCCGCGCCCACCTGGTCGGCGCGCTCGGCCTGGTCGTCACGCCGGTACCCGCCGACGGGTACGGCGAGGTCCGCGTCCGCGTCGCCGGCACGCCGGTGAAGTTCAACGCCCGTGCCGATCGGCCGATCCGGGCCGGTGTCCAGATCTTCGTGGTCGAGGCACTCAGCGACACCAGCGTGCACGTCGAGACCTACTGACGCGTCGAAGCCCCACCGGCGCGTTCGAGCCCGATCGACGCGCCGCGATCCACCCACGCCAGAAAGGCCCACCCATGCCTCTCGTCATCGCCATAGCCGGCGCCGCGGTCCTCCTCCTCGTCCTCGTGCTCTTCGTGCTCTCCCGGATCAAGGTCGCCGGGCCCAACGAGGCCTTCATCGTCACCGGCCGCAAGGGCCGCACCACCCAGACCGCCGACGGCGGCCGGTCGACCGACATGTCCGGGCAGAAGGTGGTGCTCGGCGCCTCGGTCTTCGTCCTGCCGGTGGTGCAGAAGCTCCAGTCGCTCGACCTGTCCAGCCGCCGGATCGACGTCGGCATCCGGGGCGCGGTGAGCAAGCAGGGCATCCGCGCCGACCTGCACGGCGTGGCGATCGTCAAGGTCGGTGGCACCGAGGACTCGATCCGGGCCGCCGCCCAGCGCTTCCTGCACCAGCAGGACGAGATCGACAACTTCACCCGGGAGGTGCTGGCCGGCGCGCTGCGGTCGATCGTCGGCCGGCTCACCATCGAGGAGGTCATCCGGGACCGGGCGGCGTTCGCCAGCGCGGTGGCGGAGGAGGCCGAGCACTCGATGACCAACCAGGGTCTCGTGCTCGACACGTTCCAACTCCAGGACATCCTGGCCGAGGGGTCGTACCTGCAGGACCTGGGTCGGCCCGAGGCCGCCCGGGTGCTCAAGGACGCGGCGATCGCCGAGGCCCGGGCCCGGCAGCAGGCCGAGCAGGAGCGGCTGCTCGCCGAGGAGGCGATCGCCGAGGCCAACCGGAACCTGGCCCTCAAGCAGGCCGCCATCCAGGCCGAGATCGACGCCGCGAAGGCGAAGTCGGCGGCGGCCGGGCCGCTCGCGCAGGCCGAGCGGGACCAGGCGATCCTCTCCGAACAGCAGAAGGTGGCCGAGCGCAACGCCGAGCTCAAGCAGCGGCAGCTCGACACCGAGGTACGCAAGCCGGCCGACGCCGCCCGGTACAAGGTCGAGCAGGAGGCCGAGGCCGCCCGCAACGCCGCCGTGCTCCACGCCGACGCGCAGCGCCAGGCCGTCATCGCCGCCGCCCAGGCCGCCGCCGAGCAGGCGCGGCTCACCGGTGAGGGCGAGCGGGCCCGGCGGGCCGCACTCGCCGAGGCGAACGCGATCGAGGGCGCCAAGGAAGGTGAGGCCGAGCAGCGCCGGCGCTCCGCGATCGCCGAGGCGGTCGAGCGGGAGGGGCAGGCCGAGGCCGCGGCCATCCTGGCCCGTGGGCAGGCCGACGCCGACGCGATGGCCCGCAAGGCGGAGGCGTTCGCCGCGTACGGGGAGGCAGCCGTCCTGGACCTGCTGGTCAAGGTGCTGCCGCAGGTCGTCGAGGCGGCCAGCGCGCCGATCGGCGCGATCGACAAGATGACCGTCATCTCGACCGACGGCGCGTCGTCGCTCACGAAGTCGGTCGCCGGGAACGTCGCGCAGGGCCTCCAGCTCGGCAGCGACCTCACCGGCATCGACCTGCCCGGTCTGCTGGCCCGGCTGGCCACGTCGACCCGCTCGGAGCCGAACGGCAAGCCGGCCGTCGAGAGCACCGAGACCCGCTGACCCCTGGGAGCCGGGGTGCCGCCCTGCCGGTGGCGCCCCGGCCTACTCGACGACGCCCTGCTCGCGGGCCCAGCGCAACAGCTCGGCCTCGGCCTCGTCCCGCTCCAGCGGGCCGCGCTCCAGCCGCAGATCCTTGAGATGCTTCCAGGCCCGCCCGACGACCGGCCCGGGCGGCACGCCGAGCAGCTCCATGATCGCGTTCCCGTCCAGGTCCGGACGGACCCGGGCCAGGTCCTCCTCGGCCGCGATCCGGGCGATCCGCTCCTCCAGCGCGTCGTAGTCGGCGGCGAGCTGCGCGGCCTTACGCCGGTTACGCGTGGTGCAGTCGGAGCGGGTCAACTTGTGCAGCCGGGGCAGCAGGTCCCCGGCGTCGGCGACGTACCGGCGCACCGCCGAGTCGGTCCACTCGCCGCGCCCGTACCCGTAGAAGCGCAGGTGCAGCGCGACCAGCGCGGTGACCTTGGCGGTCACGTCCTTGGGGTAGCGCATGGCCTTCATCCGGGCCTTCGTCAGCCGGGCCCCCACGACCTCGTGGTGGTGGAAGCTGACCCGGCCGTCCGGGCCGACCGCCTTCGTGGCCGGCTTGCCGATGTCGTGCAGAAGCGCGGCCATCCGCAGGATGAAGTCGCAGCCGTCGTCCTCGTGCGAGACGGCGTTGCTCACCACGGTCAACGTGTGCTCGTAAACGTCCTTGTGCTGGGCGTGCTCGTCGATCTCCAGCTTCAACCCGGTCAGCTCGGGCAGGAAGCGCTCGGCCAGGCCGGTGTCCACCAGCAGCCGGAGGCCGGTGACCGGGTCGACGCCGCAGAGCAGCTTGGTGAACTCGTCCCGGATCCGCTCGGCGGTGATCCGGTCCAGATCGGCGGCCATCCGGGTCATCGCCCCACGCACGTCCGGGTGCACGGCGAACCGCAGCTGCGCGGCGAACCGGGCCGCCCGCAGCATCCGCAGCGGATCGTCGCGGAACGACTCCTCCGGCGACGCCGGCGTACGGACGATCTTCGCGGCGAGATCGTCCAACCCGCCGTACGGGTCGGTGAACCGGTGGTCGGGCAGGCTCACCGCCATCGCGTTGATGGTGAAGTCCCGGCGCTTCAGATCCTCGGTGAGGCTGGTGCCGTACTGCACCACCGGGTTCCGGCTGACCTGGTCGTACACCTCGGCGCGGTAGGTGGTGATCTCCAGCAGCAGGCCGTCGCGCTGCACGCCGATCGTGCCGAACTCCCGACCGGTCTCCCAGATGGACTCGGCCCAGCCCCGCACGATGCGCAGCGTCTCGTCCGGAAGCGCGTCGGTGCAGAAGTCGAGGTCGTTGCCGAGCCGGCCGAGGAGGGCGTCCCGGACCGAGCCGCCCACCAGGTGCAGCTCGCGACCGGCCTTCGCGAACCGGCGGCCCAGCTCGTCGGCGACCGGGGAGACCCGGAGAAGTTCGGCGACGGCGTTGCGCTGCGCGGCGGTGAGTTCGCGGCGGTCGGCGTACGGTGCGGAGGCGGCGTCGGACATGGGATGGCCAGCCTATCGGGCCGGGTCGGCATCCGGTCCGCCGGGCGCGGGTAACGACGGACGGTTGACTAGGGTCTGTGGCGAAGCCCGGCGTGAGCCGACGTACCCCTGGAGGCGACAACGATGAGCGGCCGGCTCTACCGCAGCGCGAACGCGCAGGGTGGCGGCGGCCGGCCGCCGGGCGACGACGCCACCTTCATCTCCGCCGAACCGCTGAACCAGCCCGGCGTCGAGGCCGCCGCGCCGCCGCAGGAGGTGGTCGCGGAGACCAGCGCCGCGGCGAACAGCGCGGTGATGGCCATCGGCAGCCTGGTGAGCCGGGGTACAGGTTTCCTCCGCACCCTGGCGATCACCGCGGCGCTCGGCTCAGCGGTCGGTGACGCGTACACCACCGCGCAGATCCTCCCCGGCATGGTCTACGAGTTCCTGCTCGGGGGGATCCTCACCAGCGTCCTGATCCCGGTGCTGGTCCGGCGGAGGAAGTTCGACGCGGACGGTGGTCAGGCGTACACCCAGCGGCTGATGACCCTCGCGGTGCTGGCCCTCGGCGCGGCGGCCGTGCTCGCAGTCGCCCTCGCGCCGGTCCTGACCTGGCTTTACGCGAGCGACCAGTCGAGCCAGGACTACCGCGACCTGGTCACCACCTGGGCCCGCCTGATGCTGCCGATGATCTTCTTCACCGGTCTCAGCGCGCTGATCAGCGCGGTGCTCAACACTCGTGGCCACTTCGCGGCCCCGATGTGGGCCCCGATCCTCAACAACATCGTGGTGATCGTCACCGCCGGCCTCTACATCGCGATCTTCACCACGGACAGCCTGGCACCCGACGACATGACCCCGGGCCGCATCCTGCTGATCGGCGGCGGCACGCTGCTCGGTGTGGCGGTGCAGGCGGCGGGTCTGCTCCCCGCGCTGCGCAAGGTGGGCTTCCGGTGGCGGTTCCGGTTCGACTTCGGCGCACTCGGCCTGGGTGAGCTCGCCCGCCTCGGCGGCTGGATGTTCTGCTACGTCGCGGTCAGCCAGGTCGGGTTGATCGTCGTGTTCAACCTGCTCAGTCGCACCAGCGGCACCGCGGCCGGGCCACTGATCTACAACAACGTGTTCCTGCTGCTGATGATGGCGCACGGGATCATCGCCGTCTCGATCATCACCGCCCTGATGCCGCGAATGAGCGCTGCCGCCGCCGACGGCCGGCACGGCGACCTGGCCGCCGACCTGTCCCGCGGGACCCGCACCGTGTCGGCGGTGCTCGCGCCGATCGCCGTGTGCTACGCGGTGCTGGCCACGCCGATCGCCTTCACCCTCTTCCGGTACGGCGCCTTCGACGCCGAGAGCGCCAAGGCCACCGCCCCGGTCCTGGTGTACGCCGCCGTCGCGCTGGTGCCGTTCGCGGTCAGTCAGTTGTTCACGTTCGCGTTCTACGCCCTGCCGGACACGCGTACCCCGGCGCTGGTCAACATCCCGGTCGTCGTGCTGCGGGCGCTGGTGCAGATCGGCCTCTTCGTAGCCTTCTCGGCCAGTTTCGCCGCGTCCGGGATGATGATCGGCAACGCCGTGTCCTACCTGGCCGCCGCCGTCGCCTCGGCCTGGCTGCTCCGTCCCCGCGTCGGCCGGATCGGGCTCGGCGCCATCCTGAACACGCTGGGCCGCGTGTCGGTCGCCGCCATCGGCGCGGCGCTCGTCGGCCTGCTCGTGGTGGCCCTGCTCCCCGGCGACGACACGCCCACGCGCTTCGAGGCGATCGTGCAACTGGTGGTCGGCGGCGCGGTCATCGGGGCCACCTACCTCGGGCTCGCGATGCTGCTCCGGATCGGCGAGATCACCGAGGTGGTCGGCATGGTCCGGCGCCGGCTCGGTCGCTGAGCGTCTCCGCCCGACGGTTTCCCGGGGCCCGGGCGGTCAGCGGATGGACCGCACGCTGAGTGAACGAGGATCACCAGCCTGGGGATGCGGCTGTGGATAACTCTGTGATTCACCGCTCAGTGACCGGATCAGCCTGTGGATAACCAGCCGGACGGCTGAGCATGGCGGCGAGTGACGGGGGAACTCCGATCAGCGTCGACACGGCCGCCACTCCAGGTCCGGCCCCTTCGGCGACTACTTGCGGTCAACCTCTAGATTGGCTAGTACATGTGCCAGCAACGTGGCTGACATCGGTCGTAACCGGACGAGTCCCCGTCCACCGGCCAGTCTCGAACGGTGCGGCGGGAAGATGACATGTCGGGGAGCGGGCCATCACGGGTAAGGTCGCTCTTGACGGGTACGGCAGGCGCCGGCGATCACGCCGACACCGGTCGGCCGGTTCCTGGAAGCAGAGCGGAAGCCACAATGCCCAGCAGCACGGGTCCATCGATCGACACGATCACCGAGGGAGGACGGGTGACCCAGGTCGGCGAGGGTCAGGAGGCGGACGAGAGCGCTCCGCCGGTCATGACCTTCGGTGCTCCGACGGCCGGTGAGGTCCTCGCCGAGCGGTACGAACTCGTCGAGCACATCAACAACGACAGCGCGGGCCGTCTGGTCTGGCGCGGGGTCGACGTCGTGCTGCGCCGTCCCGTCGCGGTGGTGCTGCGCTACCCGGGTGGCGACTCCGCCACCGAGATGCTCCAGGCCGCCGTCGCGGCCAGCCGCGTCATCCACCCCAACCTCGTCGGCGTCTACGACGCGATCGACGAGGGCGAGCGGGCGTACGTGGTCCGCGAGTGGGTCGACGGGCAGTCGCTGCGCGAGATGGTCACCGAGGAGCCGCTGGATCCCGCCCGCGCCACCGCCATCGGCAACGCCGTGGCCAGCGCCCTCGCCGCCGTGCACGCCACCGGCATGGTGCACGGCAACGTCCACCCCGGCACCGTCATGATCAGTGACGACGACCGGGTGGTCCTCGCCGACGCGCGCACGGACGGGGACGACAGCCAGGGAAGCGACGTCCGGGCGGTCGGCGGTGTCCTCTACTTCGCCCTCACCGGCCACTGGCCGCACACCGAGGTCCCGCTGCGCGGGGCCACCGCCGGCCACGGTCGCGCCGCGATCCCGGATGCCGTCCGCGACGCCGGTGACGCCATCGCCGCACCGCGCCAGGTCCGGGCCGGCGTCCCGGCGTACCTGGACGACCTCACGATGGACCTGCTGGACGCCGAGATCGCGCCCCCGCCGTCGGATGTGCTCGCGGCGGAGCTGGCCCGGCTGGACGTCCCGGCCGACGAGCACTTCCTGGACAACACCGGCCCGCTGCGCTTCGCCGCCGAGACCGGGGACGAGCCGTCCCCGCTGGCCGTGGCGGGCGGACGCAAGGTGGCCATCGGCATCGCCGGCCTGCTCGCCGTCGCCCTGGTGGGCCTGCTGGTGGGCATCAGCGCGCTGGGTGGCGGTGACAACCGGGATCAGCGATCCGGCGCCGCCAGCGCCCCCACCGCCGGCGCACCGGGCGGGGAGGCGAGCCCGGCCCCCGTGGCCGCCGGCCCGCTCACCATCCGCGACGCGAAGATCATCGACCCGGACGGGAACCGCGCGGAGGTCCGCGAGGCCGAGAAGGTCTTCGACGGCAACCCGGAAGAGGGCTGGGAGACCCAGACCTACCGGGGCCGTCCCAACTTCGGCAACCTGAAGCGCGGCATGGGCGTCTGGCTCGACCTCGGTGAGCCCCGCAACGTGAAGTCGTTGCAGGTGCAGCTGTCGGCCCGGGGTGCGTCCGCCCAACTGTTCGCCGGCACCAACAACCACCCCTCGTCCAAGTCGGGCGACGACGCGCTCTTCGTGGAGTACGCCAAGAAGGCGATCGGCGCGCCGTTGGAGAACGCTGACACCACCATGACCTTCAACGCCTTCGACCCGAACGCGAAGTACCGCTACCTGCTGTTCTGGCTCACCGAGCTGCCGCCGAGCGAAGGCGGTTACAAGGTCGGTGTCCAGGAGATCACGGTCCAGGGGTCGTGAGCCGGCGGGCGCGCATCGGGCACCGCCTCCGCCGGACGTGGTGATGGAGGCACGCGGGACGGCGGGACGGCCGGCGGGCGACGGAGGCACGACGCCCGCCCCGACCCCCTCCGACGTCGACCTGCTGCACGCGCACGTCGCGGGCGACCGGGACGCCTTCGCCGAGCTGTTCCACCGGCACCGGGACCGCCTCTGGGCGGTCGCGTTGCGCACGCTCGGCGACCGGGAGGAGGCGGCCGACGCCCTCCAGGACGCGCTGCTCTCCGCCCACCGCGCCGCCGCCCGGTTCCGGGGCGACTCGGCGGTGACCACCTGGCTCCACCGGATCGTGGTCAACGCCTGCCTGGACCGCATCCGGCGTCGGCAGGCGCATCCGACGGTGCCGCTGCCCGACGGTGTCCACGACACCGAGGGGGCGACCGGGGGTGTCGAGCCCGCCGCTCCCGCACCGGACCACGACACCGCCCTGGTGGTACGGCAGGCGCTGGCGACCCTGCCGGTCGAGCAGCGCGCGGCGCTGATCCTCGTCGACGTTCAGGGCTACCCGGTCGCCGAGGTCGCCCGCATCCTCGGGGTGGCCGAGGGGACGGTGAAGAGCCGGTGCGCCCGTGGGCGGGCCCGCCTGGCGACGATCCTCGGCCATCTCCGCCCCGCGCCGGGCAGCGGTTCCGCGCCGGCCGGCGACCCGGTTCCGTCCGGCGGGAACGTGCCGGCCGTCACCCGGGGGAACCCGGAGGCGACCGGGGGCGTCCGATCTGGGTCGGGGCGATCCCGGCGCGACACCAACCAGGAGGACACGTGACGACCGGGGGGTTCCGGGAGGTCGACCACGACCTGCTCGCCGACTACCTCGGCGGGGCGTTGGACGGCACCCCGGACGAGGTGACCGTGGCGTGGCTGGTCGAGGGAGATCCGGCCTGGGCCGAGGCGTACGCCCGGCTCGCCCCGGCGGTCGCGGAGGTGCGTGCCGACCTGCTGGCCTGGGGGGGTGCGGCCGAGGCGATGCCCGCCGACGTCACCGACCGGATCGCCGCTGCGCTGGCGACCGAGGCCGCGCCGTCCGGTGCCGGACACGCCGCTCCGGTCGTGCCGAGCCAGCCGCACGGCGGTTCGCGGCGCCCCGGCGGCGTACCCCGATCGGGGGTGCCCGCCACGACCGGGCCGGGCCGGCGGCGCCGGCGCTGGGCGCGGGTCGGCGCCCCGGTCGCGCTCGCCGCGGTGGCGGTGACCGCCGCCGGGCTGCTCGGCCTCGACCAGCTCGGGAGCCGGAACGGCGACGACAGCGCGGTCACCGGCACGGCCCGCGACGAGGCGGCACCGGCCGCCGCCCAGCCGTTCCGTACGGCGGGCCCGCCCCTGCGGACCGGCGCGGACTACACCCCGGAGGGGCTGGGCGCGCTGCCCGCCTCGGTGCGGGCGCAACAGTTCTCGAGCCCGGGTTCGGCGTCGGAGCCGGCCACGAACTCGGAGGGTGGCCGGGTGGCCGGGCCCATCGGGCTCGACCGACTCGAGGACCCTGCGGCGCTCACCGCCTGCCTCATCGAGATCGGCACCGAGCACCGGAACGGGCCGCTCGTGGTCGACCTCGTCGACTACGCGCGTTTCCAGGGCCGTCCCGCGCTGGTGGTCCGGTTCACCGACGCGGCCGGAGCCCGCTGGGCCTGGGTGAGCGGGCCGGAATGTGGCGTGCCCGGGTCCGCCTCGGACGCCCGCTACCGTGCGCGGGTAGGGTGAAACCACGGTCGTAGGGTTTCGTCCGGCGACGTGACGTGACCCACCGGATGACCGGCTCGGGAATCCCCGGTTCGTACGATGACGTTCTGCACATCAGCTGCCGGTACCGGCTGAGGTCGCCGGCACCGGATCGGCATCGGTGCGCGCCGGGGCGAACACACACAATCGGGAGACGGCAGTGGACGAGGTCCGCAACCTGATCATCATCGGCTCCGGGCCGGCCGGCTACACGGCGGCGGTCTACGCCGCGCGTGCCAACCTCAACCCGCTGGTCATCGAGGGCGTTCAGTCCGGTGGTGCGCTGATGACGACCACCGAGGTGGAGAACTTTCCCGGCTTCGCCGACGGCATCCTGGGCCCCGAGCTGATGGACAGCATGCGCAAGCAGGCCGAGCGGTTCGGCGCGGAGTTCCTGACCGACGACGTCACCCGCGTGGAGCTCAAGGACACCGGCGAGGTCGGCTCGGACGCGGTCAGCACCGTGTGGGTGGGCGAGACCGCCTACCGGGCCCGAGCCATCATCCTCGCCACCGGCTCCGCCTGGCGCCCGCTGGGCGTGCCCGGCGAGCAGGAGTACCTCGGCCACGGCGTCTCCTCCTGCGCCACCTGTGACGGCTTCTTCTTCCGCAACCAGCACATCGTGGTGGTGGGCGGCGGTGACTCGGCGATGGAGGAGGCCAGCTTCCTGACCCGGTTCGCCGAGTCGGTGACGATCATCCACCGCCGCGACACGTTCCGCGCCAGCAAGATCATGGCGCAGCGCGCGCTGGGCAACGACAAGATCAAGGTCGAGTGGAACTCGGTCGTCGAGGAGATCCTGGGCGCCGACGGCAAGGTCTCCGGTGTCCGCCTCCGCAACGTGCACACCGGTGAGACCAAGGTGCTCGACGTGACCGGCGTCTTCGTGGCCATCGGCCACGACCCCCGCAGCGAACTCTTCCGCGGGCAGGTGGACCTGGACGGCGAGGGGTACGTGAAGGTCGAGGCACCCAGCACCCGGACCAACATCCCGGGCGTGTTCGCCGCCGGTGACCTGGTCGACCACACCTACCGGCAGGCGATCACCGCCGCCGGCACGGGCTGCGCCGCCGCCCTGGACGCCGAGCGCTTCATCGCCACGATCCAGGGCTGAACAACCGAAACAATCGCGAGGAGGGTCGTAGTGGGAGCAACCAAGTCGGTCACCGACGCCAGTTTCGCCACCGACGTGCTGAAGTCCGACAAGCCGGTTCTGGTGGACTTCTGGGCCGAGTGGTGCGGCCCGTGCCGGAAGGTGTCGCCGCTGCTCGAAGAGATCGCCGGCGAGATGGGTGACCAGGTCACCATCGTCAAGCTCAACATCGACGAGAACCCGGAGACCGCCCGCACCTACCGCGTCATGTCGGTGCCGACCCTCACCGTGTTCAAGAACGGCGAGCCGGTGCAGTCCATCGCCGGCGCCAAGCCGAAGGGCGAGCTGGTCAAGCTCATCCAATCGGCACTCTGACCTGCGCTGACGCCGCCGACCCCGCACCCGGCAGTACCCGGGTGCGGGGTCGGCGTCTTTTTCCCGGCCCGCACACCTCGGGCGCGGCGAGCGCATAACCTCAAGCCAGAGGCGGTCGGGAAACGCCCGGGCGAGCGAGGTGTAGGCCAGCCGGCGATCCGGCGGCTCGGAGGTCTGCCCCGACACCGGTGCCGGGTCCGGACCGACCTCCGACACCGCGGGTCGCCGCCTGGGCCCGCCGCAGCCGCTGCGGGGTTCCCGGACCGCCTCTCAGGGCCGCCCGGCCAGCCAGCGTCCGTGCAGAGGGGGTCGAGCGTGCGTCCGATCCGACCTGGTGACCGTGGACCAGCGGTCACGGAGATCCGTACCGTGCTTGCCACCCTCGACCTGCTCTCGCCCTCGGCACCCGACGCCGACGAGTTCGACGCACACACCGAACGGGCCGTGCGGGCGTTCCAGCAGTCCCGCGGCCTCAGCGTGGACGGTCGCGTCGGCGCCGAGACGTGGCGGGCCCTGGACGCCGCCCGCTGGCGACTCGGCGCCCGCACCCTCTACCACGCGGTGCCCGAACCGCTCACCGGCGAGGACGTCCGGTCCCTCCAGGAGCGGCTGCTGGAGATGGGGTACGACGTGGGCCGCGCGGACGCCATCTACGGCGTACGGACCTCGCGGGCGGTCGCCCAGTTCCAGCGGGAGGTCGGGCTGACCCCCGACGGCACCTGCGGCCCGCACACCATGGACGCGCTGCGCCGGCTCGGCCGCAAGGTCGTCGGCGGACGGCCGCAGTGGCTGCGCGAGTCCGACGCCATCCGGCAGTCCGGACCCGCCCTGATCGGGCGGACCGTCGTCGTCGACCCCGGCCACGGCGGCACCGACCCCGGTGTGGTGGTGCCCGACGGCGCGCTGCGCTGGACCGAGGCGGACCTGGTGCACGACCTCGCCAGCCGGTTGGAAGGGCGGCTCGCGGCAGCCGGCGTGCGGGTGCAGCTCACCCGAGGTCCGGCGCTGCCGGACAGCCTGCCCGACGTGGACCGGGCCCACCTGGCCAACTCGCTCGGCGCGGACGTTTTCATCTCCCTGCACCTCGACGGGCACGCCAACCCGGCCGCCGAGGGCGTGGCGACGTACCACTACGGCACCGACAACGGGGTGACCTCGGCGACCGGGGAGCGGCTGGCCGGGCTCGTGCAGCGGGAGATCGTCGCGCGGACCGGGCTGCGGGACTGCCGTACCCACGCCAAGGCGTGGGACCTGCTGCGGCTCACCCGGATGCCGGCCGTCCGCGTCGAGGTGGGGTACCTGACCTCGCCCACCGACCGCGCCCGGCTGGTCGATCCGCGCTTCCGGGACCGGGTGGTGGAGGCGATCGTCGCCGCCGTGCAGCGGATGTACTACCCGATCGAACGGGACGTCCCGACCGGGTCGATCGACGTGAGCGAGCTACGGGCGGTGGTGGCCGCCGGCACCGTCGTCGACTGACCGGACCGGTGGCCGTCAGCGGGCGGTGGAGCGGGTCGCCGGGGCGGGGCGGACCGGCCGCAGCAGCGTCTCCGGGCTCATCGACCCCAGCAGCTTCTCCAACGCGTACTCGACGTCGGACTTCCAGCTCAGCGCCGTGCGCAGCTCCAGCCGGAGGCGGGGGAAGCGCGGGTGCGGGCGGACCGTCTTGAAGCCCACCGAGAGGAAGAAGTCGGCGGGTGCCACGCAGGCCCGCGTCGCGTCGTCGGCATCACCGAACTTCGCGTCGCCGAACGCCTCGATCGCCTTGATGCCGCGCTTGGTGAGGTCCCGGGCGACGCCCTGGACGAGCATCCGGCCGAGCCCGCCACCCGCGAAGGCGGGCACCACGTTCGCCGTCATGAGCAGCGCCGCGTCGGCGGAGACCGGTGACGTGGGGAAGGCCATCGAGCGCGGCACGTACGCGGGCGGCGCGTACATCACGAACCCGGCCGGCATGCCGTCGACGTACACCAGCTTGCCGCAGGAGCCCCACTCCAGCAGCGTCTGGGAGACCCACGCCTCCTTCTCCAGGCCCGGGTCCCCGGCGGTGCACGCCCGATCGGCAGAGACCGGATCGAGCTCCCAGTAGACACACTGGCGGCACGGGCGGGGCAGGTCCTCCAGGGTGTCGAGGGTCAAGCTGACCAGACGTCGCGACATTGGCGCATCCCCACATTAGGCTCGGAGGTGAGACCGGCACGGAACGACACCGCCGCCTTCCCTGCCCCCCGACGAGCGATCGTACGCCGCCGGCGAACGTCACGGGAGGGGACGCGCAAACGGTCACCGTGGGGAGTGACGGACCGTCCGGGATGTGGACCTGGCCGTCCGGCCGGCGACGGCCCTGGTGGGCGGCGGCTAGGATCGGCATCCGGCGCCCCGAGTCGCCATGGTCGCCGGAGTCCCGGGTACGCCCGGGGCGGGGAGGCACCCGAGCACGCATCGAGGTGATGGCATGACCGGCACGACGCTCGACGACTACACCGACCGGTACGCCCGGCGGGTCCGGGGCATGACGGCCTCGGAGATCCGGGCGCTCTTCGCGGTGGCCAGCCGGCCGGAGGTGGTCTCGCTCGCCGGCGGTGCCCCCTACATCGCCGCGCTGCCGCTGGACGCGGTCGGCGACATGCTCGGCCGGCTCGGCACCGAGCACGGGGTGACCACCCTCCAGTACGGCATCGGCCAGGGCACCCTCGAGCTGCGGGAGCGCATCTGCGAGGTGATGGCCCTCTCCGGCGTCGACGCGGCGTGCGGCGCCTCCCCGGAGGACGTGGTCGTCACCGTCGGCGGGCAGCAGGCGCTGGACCTGGTCGCCCGGCTGTTCCTCGACCCGGGCGACGTGGTGCTCGCCGAGGGGCCGACGTACGTCGGGGCACTCGGGGTGTTCCAGGCCGCCCAGGCACAGGTCGTGCACGTCGCCATGGACGACGACGGGCTGATCCCGGAGGCGCTGGAGGTGGCCATCGCCGAGCAGGCGCGGGCCGGACGCCGGGTGAAGTTCCTCTACACCATCCCCACCTACCAGAACCCGACCGGCGTGACGCTGACCGAGGAGCGGCGCGAGCGGGTGCTCGACATCTGCGAACGCGCCGGCCTGCTGGTGGTGGAGGACGACCCGTACGGCCAACTCGGCTTCGAGGGTGAGGCGCCCGCGCCGCTGCGGGCCCGCCGCCGGGAGGGCGTCTTCTACCTGAGCACCTTCTCCAAGACCTTCGCCCCGGGGCTGCGGGTGGGCTGGATCCTCGCGCCGCACGCCGTCCGCGACAAGCTGGTGATCGCGAGCGAGGCGCAGATCCTGTGCCCCAGCGGCTACGCGCAGGCGGCCGTGTCGACGTACCTCGGCACGATGCCGTGGCGCGAGCAGCTCAAGGTCTACCGGGAGGTCTACCGCGAGCGCCGGGACGCGATGCTCGACGCCCTCGCGGACCTGATGCCCGCCGGCACGACGTGGACCCGTCCGGGCGGTGGTCTCTTCGTGTGGGCCACGCTGCCCGACGGGCTCGACTCGAAGGCGATGATGCCGCGCGCCATCGCCGCCCGGGTCGCGTACGTGCCGGGCACCGGCTTCTACGCCGACGGCACCGGCACCGGCCACATGCGGCTCAACTTCTCCTTCCCGCCGCCGGAGCGGATCCGTGAGGGTGTGCGGCGGCTGGCCGGCGTCATGGAGCAGGACATCGCCATGCGCCGGGTGTTCGGCGCGGTCGGCCGTCCGGGGTCACGGCGTGGCCAGGCCGGTTCCGACACCCCGGGACCTGACTTGGCATGATTCCGGCATGCGTACGACCGCTGCCGACTCGTCCGTCGTGACCGACCTGCGCGTGCTGGTGCTCGCCGGCGGGCTCTCCTACGAGCGGGACGTCTCGCTCCGCTCCGGCCGCCGGGTGCTGGACGCTCTGCGCGCCGTCGGCGTGGACGCCGAACTGCGCGACGCCGACGTCGCCCTGCTGCCGTCCCTCACCGCCGACCCGCCGGACGCCGTGGTGATCGCCCTGCACGGTGCCACAGGCGAGGACGGCTCGCTCCGGGGCGTGCTGGACCTCTGCGACATCCCCTACGTCGGGTGCGACGCGCGCGCCTCCCGGCTCGCCTGGGACAAGCCGTCCGCGAAGGCGGTGCTCCGGGAGGCGGGCATCCCCACGCCGGACTGGGTGGCGCTTCCCCACGACCGCTTCTCGGAGCTGGGTGCGGTGGCCGTGCTGGACCGCATCGTCGACCGGTTGGGCCTGCCCCTGATGGTGAAGCCCGCCCAGGGCGGTTCGGGTCTGGGCGCCGCCGTGGTCCGGGACGCCGCGGCCCTGCCGGCCGCGATGGTGGGTTGTTTCGCGTACGACTCGACTGCACTGGTGGAGCGCTACGTCCCCGGTATGGACGTGGCCGTCTCCGTGGTCGACCTGGGGGACGGCCCGCAGGCCCTGCCGGCCGTGGAGATCGTCCCGCGCAACGGCGTGTACGACTACGCCGCCCGGTACACCGCCGGCCGCACCACCTGGCACAGTCCGGCGCGGTTGGCGTCCGAGGTGAGCGGCGCGGTCGCCGAGGTGGCCATCGCCGCCCACACCGCGCTCGGGCTGCGCGACCTCAGCCGGGTGGACCTCATCGTCGACGGGGCCGGCCAGCCGCACGTCCTGGAGGTGAACGTCTCGCCGGGGATGACCGAGACCTCGCTGCTGCCGCTCGCGGTGCAGGCGGCCGGCCTCGACTTCGGCCGGGTCCTCGGCACCCTGGTGTCCCGCGCCGCCGCCCGGCGCGACTGACCTTTCCCGGCCCCTCGCTCCGGAGCCGCCGCAGATCCTGGAGGCTTCCAGGATCTGCGGCGGCTCTGTCAGTCGCGGTGGTTGGTGAGCGGCGTGGCGGGGGCCGGCAGATCGTCGGGCGGGGAACCACCGCCGGAGCGGTCCGTGGCCGTCGTGGCGGTTCCGTCCGTGGCGGTCGGCCCGGCGGCGGTGTCGTTCGTGCCGGCCGTCCCGCCGGTTCCGTCCGTGGCGTTCGACTCGGTCGTGGCGGCGTTCTCATTCGTGCGTGCCGTTCCACGGGCGGCGGTGGTCGCGACCGCGTCAGCTGTGCGGGCCGTGTCGACCGTGGCGGCGGTGGGCTCGTCAGGTCCGTCAGTCGACCGGTCGGCGGCCGGCTGTCCGGTCGACGGGCCGCCGGTCGACGGGCCGGTGCCGCCTCCACGCGAAGGGGCGTCCGCGCCCTCGGCCGCCGGAGCGTCGGTCGCCGTTCTCGTCGAGGCGGCGGCAGGGCCGGACGGCCGGTCGCCCGTCGGAGGGAGCGACGGCTGGTCGTCCGTCGAGGGAACCGGCGTCTCCTCGACCGAACTCATCACCGAGGTGCCCTCCTCCTCGGCCGGCGTGGCGGTCGCCACCGGCGCGCTGAAGCTGGACGGCGCCTGCCACTGGATGCGGGGCGGTTCGGCGAGGGGGCGCCCGCCGAACTCCGCCAGCCACGCGGCGACCAGGGCGAGATTCTCCCGCCACGTCGACTCGGAGATCGGCGGCAGGATCGAGTCCCACAGCGGAAGGAACGTGCCGCGGAGTTGGAGTTGGCCGTACGGGCGGGCGAGGAACCACATGTGCAGATGCGCCGAGCCGTCGCCCCAGCGGTTGACGTGGACCCGCGCCACACCGTCCAGCGAGCGGATGGCCCGTTCGAGCCGGACCGTCATCACCCCGAGCTCGGCAGCGAGCAGGTTCGGCAGATCACCGAGGTCGAGATGGGACCGGGATTCCAGGATCAGCACCATCGGGAGGCCGGTGGGCCGATCCATGGCGCGCACCCGCCACCGCTCGCCCACCCAGATGTAGGCATCGTCGGGGGCGTTGCAGGCGGTGCACTCCCGGTGCCCCTCGCCCCTGCGGGGCGGCTCGACCGGGACCGGATCATCGAGTTGCTTGACGCGCAGGTCGCCCTCGAAGGGGAAGGACGGCCACTGGGTGAAGTCCGGAAGTGAGGGAGGGGTGTCGTGCACGACGCTGACCCTAGCCGGTCTCGTCACTGCTGTCCCTCCCCGTTCCGCTTCCAATCCCGGCGGCTTTCCGGCCACCGAGTCGGCCCCACCGACGAGATATCCACAGGCCCGTCAGGTGCCGACCACAGGCCGTCATCCACAGGTCAGCAGGGGATTTCACGCGCTGTTTCACGTGAAACGAGGGCGGCCTGTGGACAACCGGTGTGGATAACGGCCGTCCCCTCCGCCGCGGCCGACGGCCCCGGTTTCACGTGAAACGACGGGGCTCACCGGCATGCGACATCGCGCGGGAAGGCGACCCCGACAGCACCACAACCGGAGCGGCTCCGGCGGGTGGTGGCGACGGCGCTGTCTGGGTCGGGATCACGCACTTCGGTCGGTCGGTGCGGTCGCAGAAACGACTCGGCCGCGTGGTCCCCGATCGGGACCGCGCGGCCGAGTGTGGCGTACCGGGAGTCAGGCCTCGGGCTCGTCCTGGTCGACCCCGATGATGCCGACGATCCGCTCCAAATCGTCGACGGTCGCGAACTCGATGGTGATCTTGCCCTTGCTGCGACCGATGTCGACCTTCACGCGGGTATCGAAACGGTCGGAGAGCCGGTCCGCGAGATCCGACAGCGCGGGCGCGTGCGGCTTCGGACGGCGCTTGGCCGACTCCTTCCGGTCGGCGTTCTCGCTCAGCGACAGCGCGACGATCTCCTCGGTGGCGCGCACCGACAGGCCCTCGGCGACGATCCGCAGGGCGAGCTGCTCCTGCGCCTCCGCGCCGTCGAGGCTCAGCAGCGCCCGGGCGTGCCCGGCGGAGAGCACCCCGGCGGCAACCCGACGCTGCACCTGAGCCGGGAGGTTCAGCAGCCGGATCGTGTTGGAGATCTGCGGACGGCTTCGCCCGATCCGCCGGGCCAGCTCCTCGTGCGTGGCGCCGAACTCGTCGAGCAACTGCTGGTAGGCGGCCGCTTCTTCCAGCGGGTTCAGATTGGCCCGGTGGATGTTCTCCAGGAGCGCGTCCCGGAGCATCGCGTCGTCGCGGGTGTCCCGGACGATCGCCGGGATGCTGTCCCGGCCAACCGCCTGCGCCGCGCGCCAGCGCCGCTCGCCCATGACGAGTTCGAACTTCTCGCCGTCGAGTTGGCGGACGACGATCGGCTGGAGGAAGCCGACCTCCTGGATGGAGACCTTCAGCTCCTCCAGGGCGTCCTCGTCGAAGACCTGCCGGGGCTGCTTCGGGTTCGGCACGATGGCGTCGACGGGGATCTCGGCGAAGCGGGCACCCGGCACCGGGCTCAGCGTCGCCTCGCCCTGCCCGGCGGCCGGGGGAGGTGCCACCTCGGCAGCGGCGGAATTGCCGGCGTTCGGATCGAACGCACCGGTCGCTGCGGTCGCCGCCGGTCCGGTGGGGATGAGCGCGCCCAACCCTCGACCCAGACCGCCCCGAGGACGGTTCTTCATGCCACGCCTCCCGGCGACTCGTACCCACTACGCATTGCGGCTCACCGGCGCCTTGGCGCCCCGCTCAGCGATCTCCTGGGCGGCCTCGAAGTAGCTCGTGGCCCCCCGCGATCCGGGATCGTAGGTCATCACCGACTGGCCGTAGCTGGGTGCCTCCGAGACCCGGACGTTGCGCGGGATGACCGCCTCGAGCACCTTGTCGCCGAAGTGGTTCCGGACGTCCTGCTCCACCGCGTCCGCCAGCCGGGTACGCCGGTCGTACATGGTGAGGAGGATCGTGGAGACCTCCAGCCGCGGGTTCAGGTGCTGACGGACCAGGTTGATGTTGTTGATGAGCTGGTTCAGCCCCTCCAGCGCGTAGTACTCGCACTGGATCGGGATGAGCACCTCCTGCGCTGCCACCAGAGCGTTGACCGTCAGCAGGCCCAGCGACGGCGGGCAGTCGATGAAGATGTAGTCGAAGTGACCGGGGTACCCGGCGATGGCCCGTTGCAGCCGGGACTCGCGAGCCACCACGGAGACCAGCTCGATCTCGGCGCCGGCGAGGTCGATCGTCGCCGGGACGCACCACAGGTTGGGGATGCCCTCGACCGCCTGGGCGACGTCCTCCAGCGGCACGCTGTTGATGAGGCAGTCGTAGACGTCCGGCACGCCGGTGTGGTGCGGGACGTTCAGTCCCGTCGAGGCGTTGCCCTGCGGGTCGAGGTCGACCACCAGCACCCGGTTACCGTGCAGGGCGAGCGCCACCGCCAGGTTCACCGTCGTGGTGGTCTTACCCACGCCGCCCTTCTGGTTCGCGACGCACATCACCCGGGTCCGCTCTGGACGAGGCATGGTCACCTCGCCGCTCGGATTCAGGATCTGCACGGCCCGCATCGCTTCCATCGCCAACGGTGGGTCATCCTCTTCGCGCGTCGGGGTTTCACGTGAAACGTACGTGGCCTGGTCCCCGTCATGCCCGTACGGCACGGCCGGACTCGCCGTCGTGTCGGTCACCCGACCGGCATCCGGCACCGACCCGGGCGCGGGCTGCTGGGGAACGGCCACCTCGAAGCGCGTCGACGCGGCCGCGTTGCCCCGCGCCGCCGTCACGCGCTCGGCCGCTGGCGCGTTGCCGGCGGCACGCGGCCCGTCGGACGCTGACCGGGCGGTCGGCAACTCCGGCGGTACGGGTCGGGCGACGCCGGTCGCCGGCGTATCGCGCTGCACGACCGGCTCGCAGTCCGGCGGCCGGTGGGACGGGCTCGCCGGGGAGCCGTGCGCCGCCCAGCCCGGGTAGTCGGTTTCACGTGAAACAGAGTCGCCCGCTGCCCCGGTCACGCGTGGATCGTCGTACCTGCCGTCGTCATGCACCTGTCATCCCTGCCCGCTTCGGATGGTCGGTCCGCACCCCGTCAACGGGCCGCACTCTGCTCGCACTCGGAGCGTGCGACCCGGCGGAAGCGGTCGGGACTCAGGTGATCGTCCGTCGCCGCCCGCTCCACATTATCGACGCGCGGCCAGCCTACGGCTCGCGGGCGCAACCGGTCCACGTCGGGTTCACATCCCGCCCACCCGTACCCGTTCAACGACGCGGACGCCGAACAGGATAGGCGGATCGGCGGATCCGATACGGAAGACCGACGGCCATGCCAAGGCCGCACGAGAGCCGGCATCGCCGCGGAGCCGGCCCTGCCCGGCGAGAGCCGGCCCTGCCCAGCGAGAGCCGGGCAGGGCCGCAGCGCCGGCAGCGCCGGAGAACCCGCGTCGTGCGGCGGGAGAAATCAGCGGCGGCGGCCACCGCGTGAGCGCTTCGGGGACTTCGGCCGCGCCGGTCCCACCGCCCGCTCGCGCACGATCTCGACCACCGTCGTCGGCGGATCGATGACGCCCTCACCGCAGTGGTGCACCTCGGGCGTACCGCCGCCGAGGCGGCCCACGGTCGCCGCGTGCTCGGCGATCTCCTCGCTGGCCGAGGCGCCCTTGAGAGCGATCAGCCGGCCGCCCGGCCTGGCCAGCGGCAGGCACCACGTGGACAGGCGGTCCAGCGGCGCGACGGCGCGTGCGGTCACCACGTCGCCGGTAAGGGGTTCACGTTCCCGCGTACCGGCGGACGCCTCCTCGGCCCGCCCACGGAACACGCGGACCGTCCGGGCGAGCCCGAGGTGCTCCACCACCTCGACGAGGAAGGCGGTACGGCGGGCGAGGGGCTCGATCAGGGTCACGGCCAGATCCGGCCGGGCGACGGCCAGCACCAGGCCGGGGAGTCCGGCGCCGGATCCGACGTCGAGCACGGTCGCGCCCGGTGGAATGCGCTCCGCCACGGCGGCGCAGTTGAGCAGGTGCCGGTCCCAGATCCGGGGCGCCTCGCGGGGCCCGATCAGGCCCCGGATCACACCGTCGGTCACCAGCAGTTCGGCGTACGCGGCGGCCAGGTCGAGCCGGTCGCCGAAGAGGGTACGCGCGGCACCGGCCAGCTCCGGAGGCAACGTGGCGTCGGCCGGGTCGGGCGCCGGGCGGGGGCCGACAGGGGACGGCCCGGGTGGCGTGCCACCCGGGCCGGACGCGGCGCCCGCCGCGGTGTCGTCGTGGGTCACCCGGTCAGTCCGCCGGCCGGACGATGATGCGCCGGTTCGGCTCGACGCCCTCGGACTCGCTCTCCACGCCGCTCATGGCGTTGACCACGTCGTGGACGCACTTGCGCTCGAACGCGGACATCGGCTCCAGCCGCACGGGCTCGCCGTACTCCTTGACCTTCTCCACCGCGTTCTTCGCCACGGCGGCGAGTTCCTTGCGGCGGCTGGCGCGGTACCCGCCGACGTCGAGCAGCAGCCGGCTGGGGGTGCCGGTCTGCCGGAAGACGGCGAGCCGGGTCAGCTCCTGGAGCGCCTCCAGGGTGGCGCCGCGCTGGCCGACCAGGCTCTGCAGGCGGGCGCCGACCACCTCGACCACCGGACGCCCGCCGGAGACCAGCTCGTCGATGTCCCCGTCGTAGTCGAGGATGTCGAGCAGGCCCTCGACGTAGTCCGCGGCGATCTCGCTCTGACGGAACAGGTCGCTGTCGCCGGCGGCCTTCTTCTCGTTGCCCCCGGCGGCGGCCTCGTCGGTCTCGTCCGCCTCGGGCGCGGCGGTGGGCTCGGTTCCCTCCGCGTCCAGGGACTCGTCGGCGCTGGGGATGCTGGTGTCGGTCACGGTGTCATCTCCGTACTCGCTCGGCCGGACCGTCGGGTCCGCTGGTCTCCCGGGGGCCGGCGGGAGGTCGCCGGTGCCCGCGGGCACGTCTGTACGGGCAGTCTCGCCCGTCGCCGCGCCACGCGCGGCTCTTTGCTCCGGCGCCGGCCGTACGGCGGCGGCACGGTGCGGAACGGGCCGCCGCCGGTGTCCCGACGGCGGCCCGGACGGCTCAGCCCTGCCGCTTGGCGGGGCGCCCCTTCTTCGGGTTGACCGGCTTGGCGCCGGGCTTCGGGCCGGCCACCTTCGGCGCGGCCGGCTTGGTCGGCGCCGGCGGGGCGGCCTTGCGGCCGAACAGCCCACCGGTCTTCGCCGGCTGCACCGGGTTACGCGCGCCCGACGTGCCCGACTTGGCGGCGGTGACGCTCGGCGGCGGCGGGAACTTGCGCAGCACCCACTGCTGCTGGGCGAGCGTGAAGAGGTTGTTCGTGACCCAGTAGATGATCACACCGATCGGGAAGATCGCGCCGGAGACGAGCAGCGACAGCGGGATGCCGTAGAGCATCAGCTTCTGGATCATCCGCTGCTGCGGGTCCTCCGCCCAGCCGGTCTTGAGGATCATCTGCTTGCTGGTGAGGTAGGTCGTGCCCATCATCACCAACACCAGGATGCCGGCCATGATCTTGACCGTGGTGCCGTTTGCCTGGAGCGCAGCCAGTTCCTCGGCGGTCGAGCCGAACTTGCCGGCGATCGGCGCGGTGAACAGCTTCGCGGCGGACGCGCTCTCGAACTGACCGATCGTCCAGCCGTAGAGGGTCTTGCCCGCCTCGCTCTTGCCCGGGTCGAGTCGGCGGAGCACGTGGAAGAGACCGAGAAAGACCGGGATCTGGAGGAACATCGGAAGGCAGCCCATCAGCGGGTTGGCCTTTTCCTTCCGGTAGAGCTCCATCATCTCCTTCTGGAGCGTCTCCCGGTCACCCTTGTGCTTCTCCTGCAGCGCCTTGACCTGCGGCTGGAGCGCCTGCATCGCCCGCTGGGACTTGATCTGCTTGACGAAGACCGGGAAGAGGATCACCCGGACGGTGACCACCAGGAAGATGATGGCGAGAATCCAGGCCCAGTTGGTGCCGAGCACCGCGATGTCCGGTACCCCGATGGCGTCCCACGCCCGGTGCCAGACCAGCAGGATCCACGAGATCGCGTAGTAGATCCAGTCGAGACTCAATTTCTCAGGCTCCAGTCACATCGGCACGGCGGCGACCGCCCGGCTCCGGCACCGGGTCGAATCCACCTGGGTGGAAGGGGTGGCAGCGCAACAACCGCCGGACCGTCAGGCCGGCTCCCCGGAACGCGCCGTGGCGGCTGACCGCCTCGAGGGCGTACGCGCTGCACGACGGGTAGAACCGACAGCGGGCCGGCAGAGCCGGACTTATCCACCGACGGTACGCGATGATGGGCCCGACCAGCACCCGCGCACCGGGTGACGTCGGGCGCGGCGCGTCCTGCCCCGTACTCACCGGGACCGCCGCCCACGCGGGGCGCGCGCGGCCGTGATCGCCGCGTCGAGGTCGGCGCCGAGCCGCTGGTACGACACGTCCGCCGCAGCCGGCGTGGCGCGCACCACAAGGGTGCTGCCCGCCGGCAGTTCGGCGAGCCGCTCGCGAACCAGGTGCCGCAGCCGGCGGCGGACGCGGTTACGGACTACGGCGTTCCCGACCGCCTTGGACACGACGAAGCCGGCGCGGGCGGGTGCGGGAGTTTCCTCCGCACCGGTCCGCGCCGGCTCCGGCGAGATTGCGGCCGTCGGGGTGACCGGCAGGCTCAGGTGGACGACCAGGGCGCCGCGTCCGGCGCGCCGGCCACCGCGGACCGCTGCGGCGAAGTCAGTGCTGCGCCGCAGTCGCTGCGCGGCGGCCAGCACGACTGCCCACGTCCTGCGGATCGGACCCGGCCGGCGTTACGCCGCCAGGCGGGCGCGCCCCTTGGCCCGACGGGTCGAGAGGATGGCGCGGCCGGCACGGGTGCGCATGCGCAGCCGGAAGCCGTGGGTCTTCGCGCGCCGGCGGTTGTTCGGCTGGTAGGTGCGCTTGCTCACGTCAGGCTCTCCGTTGTCGTACGCCCCGGGCGAGGGGACCGCCGGGGTCGTGTCTGGTCCGGGTCACCTGGCGGTGACCTCCGATCGGTGCTGCCCGGCGGCGCGAGACCTCGGCGATGCGGGGAGGCCGCGGACAGCAAGCATCCATCACCCTAGCAGAGGGCGAGAGAGCAGCCGCTCCAGCCTACGCAGGGGCGCAACGACCGTCAAACACTCCCACCAGCGGCGACACCGACCAACCCGGGCGACCGAAGCGGCGCTTTTCGCGGATGCCGCCAACGGTGGCCGCGCGTCGCCGGTTGAAGGCGTGCCGACATCGCTGTTACCGTGCCCGATTGCGGTAAGAGGCTGTCGGGAGACCCCGGGGCGAGCGAAGGGGTTCGCCGACAGCCTCTGGGCGTCGACAGGTGCGGTCGCCGCCAGCAGGGCAAGACCGGACAGGGCGGTGGATCGTTCGGCACGGTGTACCCGCTTCAGCGCCCGTTCTGGCAGGGGGGCAGGTCCGACCCGCGTCCGGCGGGCGGCCACAATCGGCACGTACACAGGCTGTGGATAACTTGTGGACGAGGGTCGGTCGGTCGTCCGGGTGAGGGTGTTCCACCCGCTCGAACGCGGCGGGCCCGGGACGGCCGACGGGGAGAACGGCGGCGTCCGGGAGCAGAGGCGAGGGGGTGGCACGACGGTGGCCGGTACGACCGACCTTGCCGCGGTGTGGACGGCGACGACCGACGAGCTCGCCGACGAGATCATCTCCGCGCAGCAGCGGGCGTACCTGCGGCTGACCCGGCTCCGGGCGATCGTCGAGGACACCGCACTGCTCTCCGTCCCGGACGCCTTCACCCGGGACGTGATCGAGTCCCGGCTGCGCCCGGCGATCACCGAGGCGCTCACCCGCCGGCTGGGCCGACCGATCCAGGTCGCCGTCACCGTACGCGTGCCGGAGGACGCCTCCGGCCGCCCGGCGGGCACCGTCTACCGCAGCACCCCCGAGCCGGAGCCGGGCGAGGCGTACGGCGCCGGGCCGGACGGCCTGGCGCCGGAGGACGACGCCGGCCGGCAGCTCCCGTTGATCCCCGAGCAGGCGCAACCCGAACGGCGCATCGAGGAGCCGGCCGGACCGCCGCCCCCCGTCGCCGATCGCGTCCCCGCGGTGGGCCGGGACGCCCAGGAGTCGTTGTTCGGCGACGCCTTCGCCGAACCGCCCCGGCCCGACCCTGCGGTCCGCCGGCCCGAGCGGCGCGGCTTCGACGAGCAGACGGCCCGACTCGACCCGACGGTGGACGGCCGCGCCTTCGACGCCCGGTACCGCCAGGACGGGGTGTCGCCGCGGGACCAGCACGTGATCCGGCCCCTGCCGCGGGACCTCGGCACCGACAGCGGGCCGGGACGGGTGGACCACCACCGGCCCGGGGGCCGGGACGACCGGCGGCTGCCGTCGCCCGCGGACAGCGGCGGCAACCGGCTCAACCCGAAGTACATGTTCGAGACGTTCGTCATCGGCTCGTCGAACCGGTTCGCGCACGCGGCGGCCGTGGCGGTGGCCGAGTCACCGGCGAAGGCGTACAACCCGCTGTTCATCTACGGCAGCTCCGGGCTGGGCAAGACCCACCTGCTGCACGCCATCGGGCACTACGCCACGACGCTGGGCAACGCCCGCTCGGTGCGGTACGTCTCGACCGAGGAGTTCACCAACGACTTCATCAACTCGCTCCGGGACGACAAGACCAGCGCCTTCCAGCGCCGCTACCGGGACGTGGACATCCTCCTGATCGACGACATCCAGTTCCTGGAGAACCGGGAGCGGACGCAGGAGGAGTTCTTCCACACCTTCAACACGTTGCACAACGCCAACAAGCAGATCGTGATCACCTCGGACCGGTCGCCGAAGCAGCTCGCGACCCTGGAGGACCGGCTGCGGACCCGGTTCGAGTGGGGCCTGCTCGCCGACATCCAGCCGCCGGACCTGGAGACCCGGATCGCGATCCTGCAGAAGAAGGCGGCCCAGGAACGGCTCTTCGCCCCGCCGGACGTGCTGGAGTTCATCGCCTCGCGGGTGTCGAACTCGATCCGCGAGCTGGAGGGCGCGCTGATCCGGGTGACCGCGTTCGCCAGCCTCACCCGCTCGTCGGTCGAGCTGTCGCTGGCCGAGGAGGTGCTGCGGGACTTCATCCCGGACGGCGCCGGCCCGGAGATCACCGCGGACCAGATCATGGTCTCCACCGCCGACTACTTCGGGGTGAGCCTGGAGGACCTCCGGGGGCACTCCCGCTCGCGGGTCCTCGTCAACGCCCGCCAGGTGGCCATGTACCTGTGCCGGGAGCTGACCGACCTGTCGCTGCCCCGGATCGGGCAGGCCTTCGGCGGCCGGGACCACACGACCGTCATGCACGCCGACCGGAAGATCCGCCAGCAGATGGCCGAACGCCGCTCGCTCTACAACCAGATCGCCGAGCTGACCAACCGGATCAAGCAGACCACCTGACGTCTGTCCGCCCCGTACCGATGACACCCGGCCGGTCCACCGGCCGGGTGTTCTGCGTTCTCCAGGGGCCAGGGCTTGACCCTCGACATGGTCGAGACCGCAGCATCCTGGGCGTGACCGCCCACACTCCGGCTCGTTGTCCACACCTTGTTATCCACCGTCGGTGGAAAACTACCGTCCGTCCGCCGCCCGGTTACCCACAGGTTGTGGAGAAACCCTGGGGACGACGCTGTGGACGCCTGGGGACAACCTCGTCGTTGTCCACCGCGGACGGCACCCCTGTGGGGAAGCTGTTGAAGGTTCTGGGGATGACGCCGATCGACACGCGTCCGGTGATCCACAGGGCTGGGGAGAAAGTCGGTGGATTACCGGTGGACAACCGGTGGACAACCGGTGGACAACCGTGGACAGCCTGGGGGCAGCCGCCGCCTGTGGATCGCGACACGGGTTGTACCCCTGGTTCTCCACAGCGAAACCACCGGTGGATAACCTGTCTGACCTGCGCGGACGACGGTTCTCCACAGTTTGCACAGGTGCGATGAAGACGACTAGTTAGATCTTCTAAGACAACAAAAACCAATCATCACCGTTGGACTTCCTGTGGATCGGGCCGAACGCCGCCGTCGGCGGCTCGCCGGCACCGGGACGGCACGGGGTCGGGCGCACAGCCGATGCCCATGCGCCCTAAGGTGCGATGGGTACCCGCACGCTCAGGCGGGTCGGTAGGCAGCGGTCGGCATGAGAGAGTTGTCGCTGACGTCGACGCGGAGGCATTGATGAAGTTCCGAGTGGAGCGTGACGCGCTCGCCGAGGCCGTGGCCTGGACCGCGAAGAGCCTGCCCAACCGGCCGTCCGTGCCGGTGCTCGCCGGCGTGATGCTGCGGGTCACCGACGGCAACCTGCAGGTGTCGGGGTTCGACTACGAGGTCTCCAGCCAGGTGACCGTCGAGGTGCAGGGGGACGCCGACGGCGCCGCCCTGGTCTCCGGCCGGCTCCTCGCCGAGATCACCAAGGCGCTCCCGGCCAAGCCGGTCGACATCGCCGCCGTCGGCGCTCACCTCGAGCTGGTCTGTGGCAGCGCCCGGTTCACGCTGCCCACCATGCCGGTGGAGGACTACCCGAGCCTGCCGGAGATGCCGGAGAGCGCCGGCACGATCGACGCGGCCGCCTTCGCCGCCGCCGTCGCCCAGGTGGCCGTGGCCGCCGGCCGGGACGAGACGCTGCCGATGATGACCGGGGTACGCATCGAGCTCTCCGGCGGCACCCTGTCGATGCTCGCCACCGACCGCTACCGGCTCGCCCTGCGCGAGATGGAGTGGAACCCGGACGACTCCGAGATCAGCCTCAACGCGCTGGTGCCGGCCCGGACCCTGCACGACACGGCGAAAGCCCTCGGCCCGCTCGGTGGCCAGGTGACGATGGCGCTGTCCCAGGGGGCCGCCGGCGAGGGCATGATCGGCTTCGCCGGAGGTACCCGCCGCACGACCAGCCGGCTGCTCGACGGCGCCAACTACCCGCCGGTGCGCTCGCTCTTCCCCGCCAGCCACAACGCGCAGGCCCAGGTGGCGGTGAGCACCCTCATCGAGGTGGTCAAGCGCGTCGCGCTGGTCGCCGAGCGCACCACGCCGGTGCTGCTGAGCTTCAGCGCCGACGGGCTGGTCGTCGAGGCCGGCGGCACCGAGGAGGCGCGTGCCAGCGAGGCCATGGAGGCCACCTTCACCGGCGACCCGCTGACCATCGGCTTCAACCCGCAGTACCTGATCGACGGCCTCACGAACCTGGGGGCCCAGTTCGCCGTGCTCTCGTTCGTCGACGCCTTCAAGCCGGCGGTGATTTCGCCGGCCGGCGAGGATGGCGAGGTTCTGCCCGGGTACCGGTACCTCATCATGCCGATCCGCGTCTCCCGCTGATCGCACCCGAGTAGAACCACGACGCACGGAGGTACGGACAGATGCAGCTCGGCCTGGTAGGGCTCGGCCGGATGGGCGGCAACATGCGCGAGCGGCTGCGCGCCGCCGGCCACGAGGTGGTCGGCTTCGACCACAACGCGCAGCTGAGCGACGTCGCGAGCCTGGCGGAGCTGGCGGAGAAGCTGGAGGCCCCCCGCGCCGTCTGGGTCATGGTCCCCGCCGGCGTCACCGACGCCACCATCGACGAGCTGGCCGACGTCCTCGGCACCGGCGACATCATCATCGACGGCGGGAACTCGCGGTTCAGCGACGACGCCCCCCGCGCCGAGCGGCTCAACGACCGCGGCATCGGGTACATCGACGTCGGCGTCTCCGGCGGCGTGTGGGGCCGGCAGAACGGGTACGCCCTCATGGTCGGCGGCTCCCAGGAGCACGTCGAGCGGCTCATGCCGATCTTCGAGGCCCTCAAGCCGGCCGGTGAGTTCGGCTTCGTCCACGCCGGGCCGGTCGGCGCCGGGCACTACGCCAAGATGGTGCACAACGGCATCGAGTACGGGCTCATGCACGCCTACGCCGAGGGCTACGAGCTGCTGACCGCCTCCGAGCTGGTGACCAACGTCCCCGGCGTGTTCAAGTCGTGGCGCGAGGGCACGGTCGTCCGTTCGTGGCTGCTCGACCTGCTCGACCGCGCCCTCGACGAGGACCCGGAGCTCGCCGAGTTGAGCGGTTACACCGAGGACACCGGCGAGGGCCGGTGGACGGTGGACGAGGCGGTCCGGCTCGCCGTCCCGCTGAACGTCATCACCGCCTCGCTCTTCGCCCGGTTCGCATCCCGCCAGGACGACTCGCCCGCCATGAAGGCCGTCGCCGCGCTGCGCCAGCAGTTCGGCGGGCACGCCGTCCGCAAGCGCTGACGCCCGTCCACAGCCCGTGTACGTCCGCCGGATCGAACTGGTCGACTTCCGCTCGTACGAGCGGGTCGGCGTCGACCTCGAACCGGGGGCGAACGTCCTCGTCGGCCCCAACGGCGTCGGCAAGACCAACCTCGTCGAGGCGCTGGGCTACGTGGCGACCCTGGATTCGCACCGGGTCGCCACGGACGCCCCCCTCGTTCGGATGGGCGCCACCTCGGCGGTCATCCGCTGCGCCGTGGTGCACGAGGGGCGCGAGCTGCTGGTCGAGTTGGAGATCGTCCCCGGCAGGGCCAACCGCGCCCGGCTCGGCCGGTCCCCGGCCCGCCGCGCCCGGGACGTGCTCGGCGCCCTGCGCCTGGTGCTGTTCGCTCCTGAGGACCTGGAACTCGTCCGGGGCGACCCGGCCGAACGCCGCCGGTACCTCGACGACCTGCTGGTGCTCCGCCAGCCCCGGTACGCGGGGGTGCGTGCCGACTACGACCGGGTGGTCAAGCAACGCAACGCCCTGCTGCGCACCGCGTACCTCGCCCGCAAGACGGGCGGCTCCCGCGGCGGGGACCTGTCGACCCTCGCGGTCTGGGACACGCACCTCGCGCAGCACGGCGCCGAGCTGCTCGCCGGCCGCCTCGAGCTGGTCGGCGCGCTCACCCCGCACGTCACCAAGGCGTACGACGCGGTGGCCGCCGGCAAGGGCGCCGCGGGCATCGCGTACCGGCCGTCGGTGGAGCTCGCCGAACCGACCACCGACCGCGCCACCCTCGCGGCGGCGCTGACCACCGCGCTCGCCGAGGCCCGGTCCGCCGAGATCGAACGGGGCACCACCCTGGTCGGCCCGCACCGCGACGACCTCGCGCTGACGCTCGGCCTGCTGCCCGCCAAGGGGTACGCCAGCCACGGGGAGTCCTGGTCGTACGCGCTGGCGCTCCGGCTGGCCGGGTACGACCTGCTGCGAGCCGACGGCATCGAGCCGGTGCTGGTGCTCGACGACGTCTTCGCGGAGCTCGACACCGGCCGGCGAGAACGCCTGGCCGACCTGGTCGGCGGTGCCAGCCAGCTGCTGGTCACCTGCGCGGTGGACGACGACGTGCCGGCGCGACTGCGCGGCGCCCGGTACGCCGTCGGCGAGGGGACGGTGCACCGTGTCGGATGATCCGCAGCCGGGCACCACCGGCCCGGTGCCGGGACACACGGCCCCGGCCGGGGCGGACGGTGCGCGTACTCCCTCGGGAGCCGGCGGCCGGGGCGGCCGCGCGGGCCGCCGGGGCGCGACCGGCGCGGCGGTCGGCCGGACGACGTCCGACGGCGACCGCCCCGGTCCCCGGCCGGGACCGGACCCGGACCGGCCGGCCGGTGGTGACGCGCCGCAGGGCGCGGACGCACGGCCCGCCGGAGGGGACCGCACGGCCGGATCCGGTCGGAAGGGCGCACCGGCGACGGACCCCGCAGGCGCGACCGGGGGCACCGGCTCCGGCGAGGCCGGGAAGCTGCCGCCCGGGGCGGCCGGGCCGCAGCTCGCGCGGGCGGTGCTCGACGCGGCGAAGGCCCGCCGGGAAGCGGCGGCGAAGACCCGGCGACGCACCCCGGGTGGCGGCGGTGACGGCAGCGGCGAGCGGCGGCTGCGCGGCTACTCCGGGCCCGGGCCGGACCCGCGCGACCCGCAGCCGCTCGGCGTGGTCCTGGATCGGCTGGTGAAGGCCCGGGGCTGGCAGCAGCCGGCGGCCGAGGCAACCGTCTTCGGGGCCTGGGAGCGGGTGGTCGGGCCGGAGGTCGCCCAGCACAGCCGGCCGGTGAAGCTGGAGGACGGCGAGCTGACCGTCGAGGCCCGGTCCACGGCATGGGCGACCCAGCTTCGGCTGCTCGCGGGCTCGCTGCTCCAGCAGATCGCCCGTGAGGTCGGCCACAACGTGGTACGCAGGCTGCACATCCACGGGCCGGCCGCGCCGTCCTGGTCGCGCGGCCCGCGCCGGGTGCGGGGCCGAGGACCCCGGGACACGTACGGCTGACGGTCAGTTGCCGCGCCGGGCCTCCCGCCCGGCGGGCTCGACGACCGCGGAGCAGATCCCGCCCGCGGTCGTCGAGCCTCAGGCGTCGGCGTAGACCGCGAACCCCCGGTCGGCGCAGCGGCGGTAGAACGCGGCGAGCACGCTCAGCTCGGCGCACGTGAAGGTCCACTGCGGCGGGTCGCCGTTCTCGTCCCGCAGCCGGTCGAGCCGGCTGTCCAGCCAGCGCAGCTGCTGCTCGGCCAGGCGTCCGTCGCCCAGCAGTGAGCGCAGCACCTCGCTGACCGACTCGAAGGTGACCGCCTCGCCGACCGGGCGGTGGCGGGCCACAAACTTCTCCACCCCGTCGGCGATCCACGAGCAGCCGTCCGGGTCGATCACCGGATCCTCGTCCTCGGCCGAGTTCTCTGTGGCGTACAGCACATTCTCCAGCCCGAGGATCAGGTCGACCAGCTCGGTGTAAGCGGTCGCCCGCACCGTGCCGGTCTTCGCGATCAACTCGGCGAGCGCCGCGGTTGGCGCCGAGATGCGTGGCATGTCCACGATTTCGCCGAAGTCGACGAACTCGGCCGGTGCGACCGGGTCGTAGAAGCGGCCGGTCCGCGGCCAGTGCACCGCGACGTTGTCCAGCCCCATCTGGCGTCACCTCTCAAGACCGTGTCCGTTCGAACGGGTCGATCGTCCGGTTCCCGCCCCCAAAGATCAAGCCACCGTTCGTCGCGGCGTTGGGACACGCCGGGCGCGGGACCGCCGGACGGCCGGTGCGGGCCGTCGATCAGGGTCACGCGTGTAGGGGGAGTCGCGGATGGCGACGTTCGGGCCGCTATGGAGGTCTGAGACGCCCCGCAGGGGTGCCGAGTGGTGGTTCTGTCGCTCGCGCACAGTAAGATTGACGCTGAGACGAAGACCCGGTGCGGAGCGACGAGACACGGGGCCGGTGCGGGCCCGCGATCATCGTCCCACGTCGGGTCGAGCCGATCGCGATCCGCGGGCAACCGCGGCGACCGGCGCGTTCGACCCGCAGCCCGGATGAGTCCCCGGCGCGCCGGTCCGCGTGCCGACGTCGCGTCCTGTCCGCCGAACCCCGCGTCCGGCGCGCCACCCGGCGCGCGCAACGGCGCGAGAAAGTGGCCGAGGGTGGCAGCGCAGGACAAGCAGGAGTACGGCGCCGAGTCGATCACCGTCCTCGAAGGGCTGGAGGCGGTCCGGAAGCGCCCCGGTATGTACATCGGTTCCACCGGTGAACGCGGTCTCCACCACCTGGTGTGGGAGGTCGTCGACAACGCGGTGGACGAGGCGCTGGCCGGGCACTGCGACACCATCGACGTGGTGCTGCTCGCCGACGGCGGGGTCCGGGTCACCGACAACGGCCGCGGCTTCCCGGTCGACCTCCACCCGAAGCTCAAGAAGCCGGGCGTCGAGGTCGCCCTGACCGTGCTGCACGCCGGCGGCAAGTTCGACGGCAAGGCGTACGCCGTCTCCGGCGGTCTGCACGGCGTCGGCGTCTCCGTCGTGAACGCCCTCTCCACCCGGATGGCCGTGGAGATCCAGAAGGACGGCTACTTCTGGCGGCAGTCGTACACCAACTCCAAGCCCACCACGCTGGAGAAGGGCGAGCCCACCAACGCCACCGGCTCGGCGGTCGCCTTCTGGCCCGACCCGACGGTCTTCGAGACCGTCGAGTTCGACTTCCAGACCATCTACCGGCGCCTCCAGGAGATGGCCTTCCTCAACCGCGGCCTCACCATCCACCTCCTCGACGAGCGGGTCGCGGAGGGCGAGGAGGGCAAGCAGCGCGAGGTCACCTTCTGCTACAAGGGCGGCATCGCCGACTTCGTCCGGCACCTCAACGCCTCCAAGAACCCGATCCACAAGACGGTGGTCGAGTTCGGCGCCGAGGAGGAGGGCATGTCGGTCGAGATCGCCATGCAGTGGAACGAGTCGTACGGCGAGTCGGTCTACACCTTCGCCAACACGATCAACACCCACGAGGGCGGCACCCACGAGGAGGGCTTCCGGGCCGCGCTGACCAGCGTCGTCAACCGCTACGGCACCGACAAGAAGCTGCTCAAGGGCGACGAGAAGCTCTCCGGCGAGGACATCCGCGAGGGCCTGGCCGCGATCATCTCGGTGAAGCTGGCCAACCCGCAGTTCGAGGGCCAGACCAAGACCAAGCTCGGCAACACCCCGGTCAAGAGCTTCGTCCAGCGCGTCTGCAACGAGTGGCTGGTCGACTGGCTGGACCGCAACCCGGCCGAGGCGAAGATCATCATCCAGAAGGCGTCGCAGGCCGCCCGCGCCCGCATCGCCGCACAGCAGGCCCGCAAGCTGGCCCGGCGCAAGTCGCTGCTGGAGTCCGGCTCGATGCCGGGCAAGCTGGCCGACTGCCAGTCCACCGACCCGCGCGAGTCCGAGGTCTTCATCGTCGAGGGCGACTCCGCCGGCGGCTCGGCCAAGCAGGGGCGCGACCCGCGTACGCAGGCGATCCTGCCGATCCGCGGCAAGATCCTCAACGTCGAGAAGGCCCGCATCGACCGGGTCCTCAAGAACAACGAGGTCCAGGCGCTGATCACCGCGCTCGGCACGGGCATCCACGACGACTTCGACATCGAGAAGCTGCGCTACCACAAGATCGTGCTGATGGCCGACGCCGACGTCGACGGTCAGCACATCCAGACGCTGCTGCTCACCCTGCTGTTCCGCTTCATGCGGCCGCTGGTCGAGTTGGGCCACGTCTACCTGGCCGCACCGCCGCTCTACAAGATCAAGTGGAACAAGAAGGGCGACGACGCCCAGTACGCGTACTCCGACCGGGAGCGCGACGGGCTGATCGCCCTGCGCCAGCAGAAGAAGCCCAACGCCAAGCCGGACGACATCCAGCGGTTCAAGGGTCTCGGCGAGATGAACTATCCCGAGCTGTGGGAGACCACGATGAACCCGGCCACGCGTACGCTGCGTCAGGTCACGCTCGACGACGCGGCAACCGCCGACGAGTTGTTCAGCGTGCTGATGGGTGAGGACGTCGAGGCGCGCCGCTCGTTCATCCAGCGAAACGCCAAGGACGTGCGGTTCCTGGACATCTGACGCCCGCTTCGACCCGGCCGGCCATCCACCGGCCGGGCCTACGGGTCCACAGAGTTATCCACAGCCTGGCCGGTTTCCACAGCCGTTATCCACAGCAGGAAAACGACTCTGAGTCTGATAAGGGTTAACAAGTGACCGATACCCCCGAGTCCACACCGAACAAGCCCGAGGTCCCCGAGACCGTCGGTGCCGTCGTCGCGCACGACCGCATCGAGCCGGTCGGGCTCGAGGTCGAGATGCAGCGCTCCTACCTCGACTACGCGATGAGCGTGATCGTCGGGCGCGCGCTGCCGGACGTCCGGGACGGGCTCAAGCCGGTCCACCGCAAGATCCTGTACGCGATGTTCGACTCGGGGTATCGGCCGGACCGCGGCTACGTGAAGTGCTCCCGCGTCGTCGGTGACGTGATGGGTCAGTTCCACCCGCACGGCGACTCGGCGATCTACGACGCGCTGGTCCGGATGGCACAGCCGTGGTCGCTGCGCTACCCGCTGGTCGACGGCAACGGCAACTTCGGCTCGCCCGGAAACGACCCGGCTGCGGCGATGCGTTATTGCCTCACAGGATATGCCCGAATTCGTACCGCTGAGGGCAGCGTGCGGATCGGCGACCTCGTGGCCGACGCGACGCCGAGCAGCGAGACCGACATCGACCTCAAGGTCCGGGACCGCAACGGCGACCTGGTCCGCGCGTCGAAGTTCTTCCACTCCGGCGAGCACCCGACGCTGCGGCTGCGCACCCGCGAGGGGTACGAACTGACCGGCACCCACAACCACCCGGTGCTCTGCCTGGTGGACGTGGCCGGCGTGCCGACCCTGCTGTGGAAGCTGCTCGCCGAGATCGCCCCCGGTGACCGGGTGGTCCTCCAGCGCAGCGTGCCGGACGAGATCGGCTACCCGATGCTGGAGCATGTCGAGGCAGCCGTCTTCGCGGGCGCCTTCGTGAGCGAGGGCTGGGTGTCCGAGGGGCGGGCCGGCTTCAACAACGTCGACCGCGACTTCTTCATCCGGGTGCTGGCCGCCTACGACCTCGCGGTCGGCGGCCCCCGGTACGTCAGCGAGCGTGTGATCGCCTCGGGCAGCACGCTGCACGAGGTGGACGTGCAGGACGTCACGGCACTGCGGGACAGCATCCTCGGCGAGTTGGTGGGCGTGCGCAGCGCCGGCAAGTTCGTGCCGGAGTTCGTCTGGCGCGGCCCGGCCGCGGTCAAGCGCGCGTTCCTCCAGGCGCTGTTCGAGGGCGACGGGTCGTCCTCGTTGCTGCCGCGTCACACCATCCAGATCTCGTACTCCACCCGCAGTGAGCGGCTGGCCCGTGAGGTGCAGCAGCTCCTGCTGGAGTTCGGCGTGGTCAGCCGGCAGTGCCGGTACGACGACGGTGAGATCAAGGTCGTCGTCACCAACCGGCGGGACGCGCGGATCTTCGCCGCTCACGTCGGCTTCCTCGGCCGCAAGCAGGCCAAGCTCGAAGCGGAGCTGGCGGCGGTGCCGGTGAGCAGCAGGGCGCTGTCCGGTGACTTCGTGCCGCTGGTCGGCGACTTCATCCGGGAGCACGGCGCGAGCCGCTGGACCGAGCGGGACTGGCTGCGCCGGCACAACGTCGACCGGGTCGAGCGCTGGGAGCGGGACCGGGACGAGATCGCGACGCGGATCACGAACGCCGAGGTGCTCGAGGTGGTCGAGCCGCTCGTCGACGGCCGCTTCTACTACGCCGAGGTGACCGGCGTCGCCGACGCGGGAGTGCAGCCGGTCTACAGCATCCGGGTGGACACCGAGGACCACTCCTTCGTCTCCGACGGCTTCGTCAGTCACAACACCGAGTGCAAGCTCGACCCGCTCGCCATGGAGATGCTGCGGGACATCGACGAGGACACCGTCGACCTGCAGGACAACTACGACGGCCGGGCCAAGGAACCGACGATCCTGCCGTCGCGGATCCCGAACCTGCTGATCAACGGCTCCGAGGGCATCGCGGTCGGCATGGCGACCAAGATCCCGCCGCACAACCTGCGGGAGATCGGCGCAGCCGTCCAGTGGTGCCTGGAGAACCCGGAGGCCGACGAGGCCACCACCCTCGAAGCGCTGCTGGAGATCGTCAAGGGCCCGGACTTCCCGACCCACGGCCTGATCGTCGGCCAGGCCGGCATCCAGGACGCGTACCGCACCGGGCGGGGTTCGATCCGGATGCGCGCGGTGGTGGAGGTCGAGGAGGACAAGCGGGGCCGGCCGGCGCTGGTGGTCAGCGAACTGCCGTACCAGGTGAACCCGGACAACCTCGCCGAGCGGATCGCCGAGCTGATCAAGGAGGGCAAGCTCGGCGGGATCGCCGACATCCGGGACGAGTCCTCCGGGCGTACGGGCATGCGAATCGTGCTCGTCCTCAAGCGGGACGCGGTCGCGAAGGTCGTGCTGAACAACCTCTACAAGCACACCCAGCTCCAGGAGACCTTCGGCGCGAACATGCTGGCGCTGGTCGACGGGGTGCCGCGCACACTCAACCTGGCTCAGTTCATCCGCTACTACGTCGAGCACCAGATCGAGGTCATCCGCCGGCGGACGGCGTTCCGGCTGCGCAAGGCGGAGGAGCGGGCGCACATCCTGCGCGGTCTGGCGAAGGCGCTGGACGCGCTCGACGAGGTGATCGCCCTGATCCGGCGCTCGCCGACGGTCGACGACGCCCGGCAGGGCCTGATCCAGCTGCTGGACATCGACGAGGTCCAGGCGACCGCGATCCTCGACATGCAGCTGCGCCGGCTGGCCGCCCTGGAGCGGCAGCGGATCCTCGACGACCTGGCCAAGCTGGAGCTGGAGATCGCCGACCTCAAGGACATCCTCGCGAAGCCGGAGCGGCAGCGGAGGATCGTCTCGGAGGAGCTGGGGGAGATCGTCGCGAAGTGGGGCGACGAACGGCGTACGCAGATCATCCCGTTCGACGGCGAGGTCTCGATGGAGGACCTCATCGCCCGCGAGGACGTGGTGGTCACGATCACCCGGACCGGGTACGCGAAGCGCACGAAGGTCGACGCGTACCGCTCGCAGCGGCGGGGCGGCAAGGGTGTCAGCGGTGCGTCGCTGCGTCAGGACGACATCGTCAGCCACTTCTTCGTGTGCTCGACGCACGACTGGATCCTGTTCTTCACCAACAAGGGGCGTGTCTACCGGGCCAAGGCGTACGAGCTTCCGGAAGCCAGTAGGGTGGCCAAGGGCCAGCACGTGGCCAACCTGCTCGCCTTCCAACCCGACGAGCAGATCGCGCAGATCATCGAGATTCCGAACTACCAGGTGGCGCCCTACCTGGTACTGGCCACGAAGAACGGCCTGGTGAAGAAGACGAAGCTCGAGGAGTTCGACTCCCCTCGGTCCGGCGGCATCATCGCGATCAACCTGCGCGATGAGGACGAGTTGGTCGGGGCCGCGCTCGTCGCCCGCACCGAGGATCTGCTGCTGGTATCCAAGAACGCGCAGGCGATCCGCTTCAACGCTTCGGACGAGGCGCTGCGGCCGATGGGCCGGGCGACGTCGGGTGTGATCGGGATGCGGTTCAGCGAGGACGACGTGCTGCTCGCCATGGAGGTCGTCCGGGAGGGCATGGATGTCCTGGTGGCCACGAACGGGGGGTATGCGAAACGCACCCCGATCGAGGAATACCCGGTGCAGGGCCGGGGAGGTAAGGGCGTGCTGACTGCGAAGATCACCGAGCGACGCGGTGGTCTGGTCGGCGCTGTCGTGATCGACCCGGACGACGAGCTGTTCGCGATCACCAGCAACGGTGGGGTCATCCGGACTCCGGTGAAGCCTGTACGCCGTACGCGTGATCGGAACACAATGGGGGTCAAGCTGATGGACCTCCCGGATGGCGTGACTATCGTGGCGATTGCTCGCAATGCCGACGAGCCTGACGAACAGGACTAGTTGAATGACGGAGACACAGGCGAAGTCGGGGAACGCGGGGACCTCGGCCAACCCGGTCGACGAGGAGGCCGCGAAGAGCGGCGCACCAGCGACCGGCCGCGCGGCCGTGGGTCGGGCGACCGTCCCCGCCGACGCGCCTGCCCCGAAGTTCACGAGGGCTCCCGGGATGGTTCCGCCGCCGGACAAGCCCGCCGAGGAGCCGGAGGCCACGGACAAGCCGGAGAAGCCGGCCGAGGCCACGAAGGTCGACGCCCCCAGCGCCGGCGGCACCGCCACGTCGACCGCGGCGCGGCCGGCGACGACCCAGCCGATCGCCGTCGGTGCCGGGCGCGCCACGACAACCGGCACGTCCACCACGGCTGGCGCGACCGGCACGCAGCCCCTGGTCACCGGCAACACCGGCACGCAGCCGCGGGTGTCCGGGACGGCCCGGCCGCAGACGGACGCCCGTCCGGCTGGCCGTCCGCAGGGCGGGGGCCTTCCGCCGGGCATCAGCGGTGCGGCGGCCGTGGGCGCCGCGCGCGTGGGTGAGGCGGTACGCGCTGCGCGTACCTCGGTGACGTCGGCCGCCTCCCGCGGACCGCGCCGGGCACGGCTGAACCTGAGGCGGATCGACCCGTGGTCGGTGATGAAGTTCGCCTTCGCGGTGTCGGTGGTGCTCTTCATCGTCGTGGTGGTCGCGACCTCGGTGCTGTACCTGGCGCTGGACGCGATGGGCGTGTTCGCCAGCGTCAACGACAGCCTGACTGACCTGGTCAGCGCCGGCGGCGGCCAGAGCACCGGCGGGTTCCAGATCACCGCCCGGGGTGTGATCCTGAGTTCGGCGCTGATCGGCCTGGTGAACGTCGTGCTGTTCACGGCGCTGGCCACGCTCGGTGCGTTCATCTACAACGTGTGCGCCGACCTGGTGGGCGGCATCGAGCTGACGCTCGCCGAGCGCGACTGAGACGACCGGACGCCGGGTGTCGCCACGTGCGGCTCCCGGCGATCCGTCGTCCGACCCCGGTGCTTGATCCACTCCGGTTGCGGCATCCTGCGGTATCCCGCGCCCCGGACACCGCAGGATGCGGCGTCTTGCGGGCGGCCTCCCGGAAAGTCGGTGGGCGGGCCGCCCGGGGCTCGGGTAGGTTCAGGGGCGGCGAGGCCACGCGGCCAGGCCCACCCCGATTTGGGGGCGGCCCGGCGGATGGGTTAACCTTGCTCGTCGCTACGCGGGGCTATAGCTCAGTCGGTTAGAGCGCAGAGCTGATAACTCTGAGGTCGCTGGTTCGATTCCAGCTAGCCCCACCAGAGATCGTCCGACGGCACTGTCGAGCGTGAGGGGTCGCCCCAATGTTCAAGAAGCTGCTGATCCTGGTCGGTGTCGTCGGTGTGGCGGCCGTGGTGGCCAAGAAGATCAAGGCCTCCAACGACGAGCGCGCGCTGTGGCACGAGGCGACCACGGCGCCTGACCTGCGCTGAGCGCGTCTCTCTCTCCTGCCAGCACCAGGCGGCGTCGACCGCCCCCGGGGCCCTAGCTCAACTGGCAGAGCACTGCCTTTGCAAGGCAGGGGTTAGGGGTTCGAGTCCCCTGGGCTCCACCAGCACAAACACCGGCTGATCTCGGTACCGAATACAGCAATCCGTACAGCCAAGCGGTCACGCCGTCCCCTCCTCGCCTAGCACGCGATCGATGGCCGAGGCAGCCTGACGAGCCCGCGCCGGCAGGACGTGCCCGTAGGTGTCGGCCGTCATCCGGATCGTGGAGTGCCCGAGCAGCTCCATCACCGTCCGCAGCTCCTCGCCCTGGTCGAGGAGGAACGTGGCGAACGCGTGCCGCAGGTCGTGCAGGTGCAGCAGTCGAGGCCGGCCGCCGCGCGGAGCTGCTCGAAGCGCCGGTTGACGTTCCGCGGCTCCATTGGCGTGCCGATCGTGCTGGCGAACACCAGGTCCAGATCCGACCACACCTCGCCGGCGGCAAGCCGTTCCTTCGCCTGGCGCACCCGCTGCGACTCCAACGCCCGAACGGCCAGCGCGGACAGCGGCACCGGCCGACTGGACCGGTGCGTCTTCGGCGGCACGAACGCCAGGCCCTTGTCAGTTCGCTGGAGCGTTTGCCGAACGAACAGCGCCCGACCCGGCAGGTCGACATCAGACCACCGCAGGCCCAACAGCTCAGCCCGCCGCAGCCCGGTCGCCAGCGCCAGCACGAACAGCGCCTCCAGCCGGTCACCCGTGAGCGCCGACAGCAGACTCTTGGCCTCCTCAGGAGTGAGGGCACGCCGCTCGGACCGGCCGAGAGCCGGCGGCTTGGCCGCCTTGGCGACGTTGCGCGGCACCAGGTCCATCCGCTCAGCGTCGGCCAGGGCGACGCGCAGGACCGCGTGCACCTTGATGATGCTGGCCGGTGCCAGCTTGCCCCGAAGCCCGGTCAGGAACCGCTGCACATCCCGAGGCGTCAGCCGATCGAGCTTCACCCGACCCAGCCCCGGCACCAGGTGCTTGCTTACCGCCAGGCGGTAGCGAGCCAGGGTGGAGGGCCGGGTCCCGTCGTGCGCCTTCACATCCCGCAGCCACTCGGCCAGCCAGGCTTCCACCGTCCGAGGCTGCGCCGTGAGGTCGACGCCGAGCTGGAGTTGCCGACGCAGCTCGTCGCGCTTCCGAACCGCCTCAGCCTCGCTCTTGGCGTAGACGTACTTCTGCTTCCGCTTCCCGTCGACCCAGCCCAGGTCGATCACCGCCGCCCAGACTCCCGGCCGCTGCTCGTACACCGAGCCCTCACCATGCGCCCGACGACGCCGGCCGGTCATGCCGCGAACTCCTCAGTTGCCGAAAGGAACTCATCGATCGCGGACAGCGGAATGAGCCGGGCACGACCCGCCTTGACCGCAGCCGACCCGACCGCATCAGCACGTACACGGTGTCCCGGCACACGCCCAGCAGCACGGCGGCCTCAGCCGGGCGAACGCTCTTACGCTCGCTCATCCTTCCTCCCCTTCCTGCTCTACCGACTGAGCCGAGCCCACTGCCGAAACATCGGGTGGTGCCTGATCGCGTCTGGCGGCGTCGAGCTGGGCGCGCCACTGGATGCGTTCCGAGATTGCCCGCAGGACCCGGTGCCCGAGGGGCGGCAGGCCCTGGACTACGTGCACGACGGACTGCAATACAAGACACGAGGCACCGGCCAGATCCGTCTGCTCTGCGGCGTCGCCCAGTGCCACGCCAACCTGGGCGACTCGACCGGAGCCAACCGAGCCTTGGACCTTGCCCAGAGCGAGCGCGAACACCTCGCCACCACCGACTCCGTGGAAGGGTTGTTCGGCTTCTCCGTCGCCAAGCAGCACTACTACGCCGGAAGCAGCCTGATCTGGCTAGCCGGGGGAGCCGACGCCGAACGAGCTGCCCGTGAGGCCGGCGTAGCAATCGCACTGTGGGAGCACGAGCCGCCGGCCAGCCGGTCCCTCGACGACGAGGCGCTAGCCCACGTCTACCAGGGCACCGCTTACCTCCAAATCGGCGACCTCGACTCGGCCACCGCTGCGATTCGGCCGATCCTCGACCTACCAGCAGACCGCCAAATCTCCTGGATCAAGAAGCGGCTCGGCCGCTTCGCCGCGATGCTCCGCCGCGACCCGTACCGAGGATCCAGCGCCGCAGACGACCTCTACGAAGAGATCCGGAACCTCGGCGGCGGGTAGGCCACTCGTGTCTAGTCCCACCACATGCTTGACGGATCCGTCCCAGGACATGCTTGACGTTTGGCCTAGGTTTGTTGTCCGCTCTTTCAGCCGTCCCGCTCGGGCAACTCGGCGAGAAGCCTTTCGTACTCGGCCTTGCTGCCGATCGCGGCCCGGTGTTCGGGGTGACAGACGTAGTGCCGGATCGCAGCGGTGAGGAATCCGGCGTCGATGTTGTCCGTGCGCAGAGCCTTCCGGCTCCATGGAATGCCACGCCGCCTAACCAACTGGGGTTCCGCGAACGTCATCCGGAGCCACGAGGGGCGATCGGTGCCCGGGGGGATCTGAGCGGACAGTAGGGCCTCCCACGGCACAGTGAGCGAGCCGAGAGCTGAGTTCTGCCGTACCCCGTGAGGATGGAACTGCACCCCGTGACCCCGCCATGCCTCAACCACCAGCAGCGCGACCAGCACGACCCAAGGGACGCTGGGTACCACGTCGAACGCCGACGCAATGCCCTGCCTGGTCGAGCGCACCAATGCGCCGATGCTGGCCGATGCGGGTCCGAGGAAGCCCAGGGCAATGAACACCTTCCATGCCGGCGCGGGTGTGGCGAAGGCCGGAATCTGCGGCTGCACCACGAAGTAGGCCGGACGGATCCCCATGGTGATGATCGCCAGGGCCAGGACCGCCAAGGTGAGGAAGAGCAGCGGGAAGAACAGCCGCTGCCCCAAGGTAGGCACGAAACCCATAGCCGCAGCGTTCACGCCCGCCACCAGCAGACCAAGCGTCAAGACAACGTGCCGGTGGCGCACCGTGGCAGCGGAAACCTTGCCGATCATGCTCGTGACCCTACGAGCCGGCGATTGCAGGACTGGTTAGCCGATCGGTCGACGCTGAACAACGAAGCGTCGATCATGCCAAGCGTCTGGTGGGACGCAGGTGTAAAGCATCAGCCGGGACACGACACGGGTAGGCCACTCGACACTGCCGAATTGGCCTCTTTAGGATCAAGGCGGCCCGCAAGCGGGCCGCGCCGGCCCGGCCCCGGCCTGCTGGCGACCTCCGGCCGGCATCGGCCGGGCCGGCCGGCCACACCAGGAACGGCAGCGGATGTTGAGCTAGTCGGGAGCCTGTTCGGAACCGATGTTCCACGCGCCGGACGCAACGTCGATCGTCTCATCGACCCAGGGCTGAACGATGGCTGCTATCTCCGCCGTCACCGGCCACTCGTACATGATCCAGCCCTCTTCGGTCATGCTGACATGAGCCCTGAGCGGCACGACAACTTCTGCTGGCAGGACCCATGACCGTTCGAGGAAGCCATCCGCCCCGAACTTCTCGACCACGTTCACGGCGTTCATCGCAAGACCATAGCTGGGGCTCCGCCCCAGACCCCGGCCCTCCTCAGAGATGCCGCCGCGGATCCCCTCGCCGGGCACCACGAGGGCTACCAGCCTCCCCGGACGGGGCCAAGGTCGTTCGGCTGGTGAGGCGCTCCACCTTGTCCCCGTCCGGGGAGGCTGGACGGTCTACGACTGCCCGACGAGGAGATCCGCTCTCACTGCCCAAGAAATCGCACGATGGCGTCGCGAAGCAGTCGGTCCGGGTCGCGAGGCTTAAGGTCAGGGTCGGAGAACGGGGGACCGGCAACGAGCTCAGCTAGAACAGATGCCAGCCGCTTCCGCTCCGCTCGTAGGCTCGACCACGCCGAGTCAGGTAGCCGCAGCACGTTGGAAAGCAGGTCGCCCGCGTAATAGTCGCCCTCAGCCAACGGGTCGCGGAGCAGAACTTGTACCGCGCGGGGCAGCAAGGCGGGCACGCCGATTTCCTGCCCGAGCATGATGCGCAGATCTTCGACGGTGAACTCAGCCAACGGTTTACGTCGCAGCTTGACGCAACGCCTGACGAGAGAGGTGGCATCCGGACCGGGATCCGGCCAGACCTCCCGCTCAAGCTGCTCGATCGTCGTCACGGCGGACAGGGTAGTCCGCACCACGATCCCTGGGGGTGCACGAGAGGCTGGCGGGCCATCGTGGGCCAGTGACCATGGCGCGCAGCGGGCACGAGCGGACACGAGACGCAGCCGGGCCGGCCGCCGCCCGCAGGCGTTTCGGGCATCACGACCGCTTGAGCACGCTCTTCCAAACTGAAGGTTGGCGACCCTGGTTGGGTCTACCATCGCCACCGTGCAGGACGACGACAGCAGCGGGCACGTCTGGCGCGAGGAGGCTGCGAAGAGGCGGCCACTTTCGCAGGATGCTGAGGCACTCGGTCAGCTGATCGAGCACGACCAGGACCCGGCCGAGGTCTCCTACTACGAGGCGTTTGTAGACCCAGAAGCTCAGGCGCTGGACGATGCGCAGCGCTCCTACGCGGGGCAGTATCTCCGGCGGTTGCGGCGGCTTCGCGAGCGCGACAGGCACGCCAAGGACGGCCCGGAGGCGTGAGCGCCGTACAGCCATCCGTACAGACAAGGCCATCCGCTGACGGGAACACCAGCCGACACCGGCGGACAGGCTGAGCACGGAAGCGGTCACCTGACCAGCCATCAGCGATCTTCTCTGATACGGGCTCGGACAGCGCCAAGAGGAAACGACGTCAGCCGGACGCCCCCAGCCCGATTTTCGCCCGCTCAGGGTCGCGCCACCAGGCGCACGCACTACTAATCCCCAAGGCCGGCCGGCGCGCCTGATAGAACAGGCGGCGTGGAGATCGCCGAGTTGCGCCGAGCACTGGACGACATGTTCGACCAGGCCGTGGTGTACCACGCCTACACCAACTACATGCGCGACTACGAGGTCATCGTCTACGCGACGGCGGACCCGAGGACCGGCATCCAGCCGGCGCATCTTCGATACCTCTTCAAGCACTGCGTGCAGGCCGAGGCGAGCACCGCCCTGAGCTCGAACACCTGGCGGGAGTCGTTGGATGAACGGTTGACGGACCCGGAGACCGGGCCGGACCTCGACGGCTACGTGTGGGCAGTGAGATGGCAGTCGCTCTACCCCGGAGCGCAGCTGGTTGCCGACTCGCGGCGCGCCCAAGAATGGGCTGAGCAAGTTGGAATCGACTTCCACGAGGTCCGCATCGAGATGAATGGACACAACCTCAACCTGATCTTCAGCGAGCTAGAGGTGAGCGAGGTTCCTCTCGGCTACGCGCCCTACCTGGTTGCCGAGGACTAGATGGCTGTACAGCCATCCGTACAGCCAAGCCAGCAGACTGGCCCGGTCATGAGTCGACGCGAGTCGACAGGACGAGCAGGTCAGCGGCAGTAGCCGACGCCGGCCGACAGTAGTCTTGATCTTTGCAAGGCGGGGGTTAGGGGTTCGAGTCCCCTGGGCTCCACGCATCTTTCTCGCCTGCCGGCTTGTAGCGGGATGTGGTCACCAGGCGAACTTGCCGGCGTAGCATCCGTCGAAACGGTGGACACCCAAGGCGGATTTTGGTCATACTTGTGACCATGACGACGCTGCCGTTGGGGGAAGTGAAGACCCGGCTCTCTGAGCTGGTGGGGCGGGTGCACGACCACCACGAGCGGGTGACGGTGACGGTGCACGGCCGGCCGTCCGCCGTGCTGGTTTCGGTGGAAGATCTTGAGCGGCTCGAGGAAACCGTCGCGGTTCTCGGAGATGCGGGTACCCTGCGACGGCTGGCCGACTCCGACGCGGAACTGGCCCGAGGTGAAGAGGTGTCCGCCGACCAGCTTGCGGAGACCATTCGCGCCCGTCGCGCCTCTGCCGCGTGAGTCGGCGGCTGCCGGAAGGTCCGTACACGCTGCGCGCCACGCCGACCGTCCGTCGAGCGCTCGCCGAACGGTTGCCAGAGGCCGTCGCGGTTGCCGCGTACGAGTTCATGACCGGGCCGTTGGTGCGAGAGCCCTACCGGGTCGGGAAGCGCTTGCTGCCGCCGTTGTCAGATCGGTTCAGTGCCCGTCGAGGCACCTACCGGATCATCTACCGCGACGACGATGATAACCGCACCGTGACCGTTGTGGACATAGATCATCGAAGGGATGTCTACCGCTCCTGACGCCCCTGGCCCTCCGACGCCGGAGGCATTGAGTACGGTGAGCGCCGTGTCGATGAACGTGGCTGCCGAGGCCGCAGCCCTTGAGGCCGAGGTAGAGCAGTATCCGGACGAGCGGGGTGAGATCCTGCTCGAGGCTGCAGACACATGGCGCCGGGCGGGGGCGGCTCGATCGCGCAGCCGACCTGCTGAACAGACTGATCGCTGACGGCGGCGAGGACGGCTGCTACGCGACGGTGCAGCTCGCAGAGGTGCGATTCGAGCAAGGCGACGCCGACGAGGCGCATGACGTGCTGGACCGCCTGGCTTGCGACGCGGCGACGAACGACGGTCACTGCACGCTGGTCGCCGAACTCCTCGCCGAGCGAGGCGATCTGCACGGTGCGTTGCGCTGGTACGACCGGGCGGTGGCCCGCCTGTCGACCGAGGAGTTGCGGGCGCTGAGCGGCTCGGATGGCTGGATGCAGATGTCGTCGGTGATGATTCGCGGCCGTCGTGAGGTCCGTCAGCAGTTGGGTCTGGTTCCGGACGCTACCGATGAGCTGGCTCCGGCGGCGCCGACGCAGCGGCGGCAGATCGTCGACGTGGATGGTGTGCGGGACGCCGTGAAGTCTGGACGGGTGCCACGGCAGGTGCGGATGGTGATCTTTCAGCGCCAGGAGCGGGCCGAGGCGCGACGGCGGTGGCCTCAGGAACACGCCGTGACCGACGACGAGCACTATCAGGCTGCGGAGCGCCGGTGGCGTGAGTTGACGAACAGCGGTGTGCCAGCCATCCGGGTGGTGCCGGCAACTGTCACCGGTCTCTGCGAGTTCGCGGACCGGGTTGGTGAGTCCGCCCTCGATCCGGCGCTCAAGACCCGCTACAGCGAGACCCTGCCGGAGGAGCACACAATCGCATGGCCGCCACCGCGCAACTCACCATGCTGGTGCGGATCGACGGCCAAGTACAAGAAGTGTTGCGGCCGAGCGGTCTGATCCGCGCACTCCGACGCGTCGCACACGGTACTCCGTCACGACCCGGGCCGGCCTGCGACCGCTGCTGCCGCTGCCAGGGGAAGCGGGTCACCGGCGATCATGACGGTGTGGTTCGCATGGTGGTACCTCCGGCTCACCACATCATCCGGCCTGCTCACGGCCGCAACCGCACACGCTCTGCCACACCGAGGCTCAGTCGGAGACACCGACTACTGGTGGTCGAGGCAGCCGTCACCGTCGAAGTAGACGAACCGCAGCTCACGCGCAAGCGCGTTGATGGCCCGTTGGAGCTGGGTCTGGCCGACTTCTTCGTCCACGATGAATGCCAGCCAGCCTGATGCTGGTGGGGCGGCGTCGGAGGGCCGTGCGGAGGTCGTAGGCCGCGGCACGTTAGCGTCGGACGTGTGAGCACACCGCGAGTCCTGCCCGCCGACAGCGGCATCGCCGAGGCGGCTTCCGTCCTGCGTACCGGGGGGTTGGTGGCCTTCCCCACCGAGACCGTGTACGGGCTGGGCGCCAACGCGCTCGACGCGCGGGCGGTGGCCCGGATCTTCGAGGCAAAGGCACGGCCGAGCTTCGACCCGCTGATCACACACCTGGCCGAGGCGGCGGAGCTGGAGAAGCTGGTGGGCTCGGTGCCGGCGGCGGTGGCCGCGCTCGCCGAGCGGTTCTGGCCGGGGCCGCTGACCCTAATCGTGGATCGGCCGGCGGTGATCCCACCGATCGTCACGTCGGGTCTTGAGACGATGGCGGTGCGGGTGCCGGATCACGATGCCGCGCGGGCGTTGATCGCGGCGGCCGGGGTGCCGGTGGCCGCGCCGAGCGCCAACCGCTTCGGCCAGCTGAGCCCGACCCGGGCCGAGCACGTCGTACGCGGCCTGAGCGCGGCGGTGGACGTGGTGCTCGACGGCGGGCCGGCTCGCTGCGGCATCGAGTCGACGATCGTGGACGTGCGGGGGGACCAGCCGGTGGTGCTGCGCCTCGGTGCGCTGCCGGTCGAGTCGCTGGAGGAGGCGGTCGGGCCGGTGGTCGTACGCCCGGGCAGCTCCGGGCAGCCGGTGGCGCCCGGCGCGCTCGCGGCGCACTACGCCCCGCGTACGCCGTTGCGGGTGGTCTCCGGCGCGGAGCCGGCGGCCGGCGACGGTGCCCGGCGGGGCTACCTCGCGTTCCGGGACCGGCCGGCGGGCGACTGGGCCGAGGTGGCGGTGCTCTCCGCCGGCGGCGACCTGACCGAGGCGGCGGCCCGGCTGTTCGACGCGCTGCACCGGCTGGACAGCACCGGCGTCACCGAGATCGTCGCCGAGCCGGTGCCCGACGTGGGTGTCGGCCGGGCGATCAACGACCGGCTGCGCCGGGCGGCGGCCACCTGGCAGTGAACGTGCGCGCATGGGCCGCGACCGTGGGGGTAGGAGAAACGGCAACAACCCCCCGGAAGTGAGGTGTCACAACCCATGCCGACCGCACGCGAGATCATGACCCAGGACGTGACCTGCGTCCGTGAGCAGGACGACCTCCGGACGGCGGCGAAGCAGATGGCCCAGTTGGGTGTCGGTTCGCTGCCGATCTGCGGGGACGACAACCGGCTCAAGGGAATGCTGACCGACCGCGACATCGTGGTGAAGGTGCTCGCCGAGGGCCGCGACCCGGCCAATGTCACCGCCGGTGAGCTGGCGCAGGGTGAGGCCGTCACCATCGGCGCCGACGACGACGCGGCCGAGATCCTGCGGACGATGAGCCAGTACAAGGTGCGCCGGCTGCCGGTGATCGACGGGCACGATCTCGTCGGCATCGTGGCCGTCGCCGACGTGGCCCGGTCCCTGCCGGAGCGCCCGGTCGGTGACCTCATCGAGGCCATCTCCGAGCGCAGCTGACGGCACGGCACGACCCCAGCTCGGCGCCCTGCCGGCCGTCCATGGTGACCCGCGTTCCCGCTCACGGGGACACCCGTACCCCTGATCGCTGGACTCACGCGGTCGGGGCGTCCGCGGGACGCTCCGCGGCCGACCGGTCCGGACCGGGCTGGCCGGCGGTAGCGCCGTCGGGACCACGCTGCCCGTCGGGTCCGGGTTGCCCGCCGGTCGGCCACCGGCGCAGCCGGTGCAGCAGGTCCGCGTCGGGTAGCAGCGGCAGGCGGTGCATCAGGTCGGTGGCGGCTCGCGGCGGGGCCGGCAGGCGCTCCACCAGCCGGGCCACGGCGCCGTTGGCGAGGGTGGCGCCGACCGCGGAGCCGGTGGCGATCGTCCAGCCGATCGGCCCGAGCGGGGTGCAGCCGAAGAACTGGCTGAGGCCGGGGGTCTGCACGACCAGCACGAGCACGCCCACCGATCCGGCGGTGGAGATGAGGACGCCGGGCGTGGTGCCGCCGGCCAGCAGGGTCTGGCCGAGCTGCGTACCGACCAGCGACACCAGGGCGACGGTGCCGGCCCGGCGGGGTGAACCGGCCGCCCACCGGGCCAGCGCCCAGCCGGCGGTGGCGCCGAGCGCGGTGGAGGTGGCGCGGACCCCGATCTCCCGGTCCAGGGTGGTGCCGAGGGAGGTGTCCGGGCCCTCCCGGAGCAGGGCCTCGCTGTGCTCGGGGCGCGGCGGGCGGACCGCGATGGCCAGCGCGGGGGCCAGGTCGGTGAGCAGGTTGACCAGCAGCAGTTGGCGGCCGTTGAGGGCGGAACGGCCGTCGGCGGCGGCGGTGACGATGCTGAACGCGATCTCGCCCAGGTTGCCGCCGACGAGGATGCTCAGCGCGTGCCGGACCGACGACCACATGGCCCGTCCCTCGGTCAGCGTGGCGATGATGGTCTCCAGCCGGTCGTCCATGACGACCAGGTCGGCGGCGGCCCGGGCGGCGGGGGTGCCGCGCTGGCCGAGCGCGATGCCGACGTCGGCGAGACGGATGGCCGGGGCGTCGTTCGCGCCGTCACCGGTCATCGCCACGCACCGGCCGCAGGCCTGCAACGCCTGGATGATCCGTACCTTGTGGGCGGGGGTGCACCGGGCGACCACGTCGGTGGTGACCAGTCGGGCGGCCATTGCCTCGTCGTCCAGGTCGTCGAGTTCCGCGGCGGTGACCACCCGCTGGCCGTCGCCGGCGCTGATCACCGACGCGATCGCCTCGGCGGTGGCGGGATGGTCGCCGGTGATCATCACGGTGTGCACGCCGGCCCTGCGGATGCTGGCGACGGCCGGCGCGGCGCTGGCGCGGATCCCGTCACCCAGCGCCAGGATCCCGACGAAGGTCAGGCCCCGGACGTCGTCGTCGGTGACGGTCTCGTCGTCCACGGCCCGTTCGGCGATCGCGAGGACCCGCTGCCCGGCCCCGGCGTGGCGGGTCAACTCGTGCTGCACCGCCGCCCGGTTGGGCTCGTCCATCGGCACCACGCCGGCCTCCGTGCGCCGGTTCACGCAGCGGGGCAGCACGGTCTCCGGGGCGCCCTTGAGACTGAGCAGCAGGCCCCCGTCGCAGGTGCCGACGGTGGCGTGGTAGCCGCGGGACGGCTCGAAGGGCAACCCTCCGACAGGATGCCAGGCCGCCGCCCCGGTCTGCTCCACCGCGCCGGCCTCCCGCGCCGCCCGGCGAACCGCGCGGTCGGTCTGCTCCGGGAGCTGCTCCGGATCCTCGGCGTCCGGTGTGGCGCGGAGCGCGACCGCGAGCACCGTGCGGAGATGGTCGTCGAGCCGGTCGACCGGGGCGTACCGGTCCCCGTCGCCGACGCCGGAGAGCACCAGCCGACCCTCGGTCAGCGTGCCGGTCTTGTCGAAGCAGAGGACGTCGACCCGACCGAGCGCCTCGATCGTGCGCGGGTTGCGGACCAGGGCGCCGTGCTCGGCCAGCCGCCGGGCCGCGGCGAGTTGCGCGGCGCTGACGAGGAACGGCAACCCCTCGGGCACCGACGCGACCGCCAGGTTCGCGGCGGTCGCGGCCGTCTCCGCCAGGGGTACGCCCCGAGCCACGCCGGCGCCCGCGACGGCGATCGCCGAGCCCAGCGCGAGCGGTACGGACTTGCTGGTCAGCCCGCCGAGCCGCGCCTCGACACCGCCGCTGGGCGCAGCGTGCCGGGCCAACGCCATGCTGCGCCCGGCCTCGGTGTCGGCACCGGTGGCGACGACGACCGCCCGGCCCTGCCCGGCGGCGACGGTGGTGCCCTCGTACACCATGGAGCGCCGCTCGGCGACGGCGGCCGCGGCGACCGGCTGGTCGGTCTTGCTCACCGGCAGCGACTCGCCGGTGAGCGAGGACTCGTCGGCCTCCAGCCCGACCGCCTCCAGGACCCGGCAGTCGGCGGGTACGGCGTCGCCCGGTTCGAGAACGATCACATCGCCGGGAACCAGCTCGTCGGCGGGCACCACGCGGTCGGTGCCGTCCCGCCGGACCCGGGCGGTGACCGCCGAGCGGGACAGCAGTTCGGCCAGGGAACGCTCGGTGTTGCGCTCGTGCACCGCGCCGACCAGGGCCGACCCGCCGAGCACACCGCCGACCAGGGCGGCGTCGACGAGCGAGCCGAAGGAGGCGGACAGCACCGCCCCGGCGGCGAGGACCGGGGTGAGCGGGTTGGCCAGCTCGTCGAGGAACGCCCGGAGCAGGGTGGACGGGGCGCGGCCGTCGGGTCCGACGCCGCCCCGCCGCCGGGCGGCCTCGGCGCACTCCAGGCCGTCGGGGGTGCTGTGGAGCTGGTCGAGGACCGTCTCCACCGGCATCAGGTGCCAGGGAACCGCCTTGCGCGGGGCGGGCGCGTCGGCCGGGTTGGGCAGGTGGTGAGCACGCCACACGCCGTTGGCGAACGCCAGCGCGGCGGTGCCGTTCACCGCCGCCAGGGTCCGGCCGGGGAGCAGTTCCCGGTCGGTGGTGAACGCGGACAGGGCGCCGAGCCCGGTGCCGGCGAGCGCGAGCCGGATGTTCTGCGCGCTCATCCGCCGCGCCACGCCGGCCGCCTCCACCACCAGCGCGGACACCCGCGGATCGGTGCCGACCAGAAGGTGCGCACCCCACGGGGGCAACTCCTCGTCGCTGGCCATGCCGAGACCGCAGTCGGCGGCGCCGAGCGCCGTCCGGTCCCCGGACACCAGCATCACCACCGCGCCGTCCTGTTGCAGCCGGCGTACCGTCCCGGCGAGCTGCTCACCGCCGGGCAGGACGGCGTCGGCGAAGTCGTACCGGTCGGGGTCGTCTCCGGCCACGACCAGCCGCAGCCCCGCCCGCCGGGCGGCGGCCGGCAGGATGTCCACGCCCGGCGCAGGTTCCGCCTCGACCCGCAGCACCGCGACGAGCCGGTCATCGTGCGCCAGACCGAGCACCCGGCCGTCCGCCGCCCGTAGCCGCTCGCTCTCCGGGGTGTTCCCCGGGTCCGCGGCGCCGAGCGTGTCGACCGGACCGATCCGCCAGCCGTCGGCCTCCCGGCACGCGTCGGGCTCGTCCGGGTCGAAGAGCGCGAACGCGCGCGAGGCCACCTCGCCCGCGTCGGCGTCCCCGAGGGGAGCCAGGTCGGCCAGCAGCCCCCGGTCGGAGCCGAGCACGGCGGCGTCGAGAACCAACGTGTCGATCCGGTCGAGTTCCCGCAGCACGCCACGGTCCATGGCGATGACGCCGCGCCGCGCCAGCAGGTTCCCGAGTTGGGCGGCGTACCCCTCACGACCCGAGCCGGGGGCCTTCGGCAGTGCGGAGAGGCCGAGCGCCGCGGCCCGCTTGCCGCCGACGAGCGGGGTGGCCGCCGCCGCGGCGACCGCGCCGGTGTGGAGCATCCGCGTCACGTACCTCTCGACCGGCCCGTCCGGCTTCGGCCGGGGCCGCTCGGAGTCCAGGGTGCGGGCGACGGCCCGCTCCGGGTCGCCGGTCAGCCGGGGTTCGGCCTTCGTCCACGCCGCGAGCTGAGCCCGGGCCTCACCCCACTGCACGACGCGCTGGGCACCATCGAGCACGATGCCGGTCCAACCGCCGGTCAGACCCTGCACCACCGCCTCGGCCAGCGGGAAGAGCAGGTCGGCGCGGGGGTCGGCCCGCAGCCCGCGGTTGGCGAGGGCGTGCAGCTTCGGATGCAGGTCGACGGCGCCGAGCAGGCCGGCGACCTCGGCGGGGGCAGGGGTGAAGGGCAGGATCCGGGTCGCGGCCGAGATGGTGAGACCGAGCGCGTCGGACACGAGCGCGCCGAGCGTACGGGGGGTGCGCGGCCCCTCCTCGGGCGGATGCGGGGGCGGGATCTCCGGGTCGGGCTCGTGGGGACAGATGCGTTCGGCCCGGTCGACGGTCGCGATCAGGTCACGCAGCTTCGGCTCGGGCGACTCGACGGCGACGACCACCCGGCCGGACGGTGCGTTCACCCGCGCCCACGCCACGCCGGGCATCCCCTCAAGCGCCCGCTCGACCTGCCGGGCGAGGACGTCCCCGCCGTCCTGGCAGACGCCGTGCACCTCGATGTGGTGCCGGCCCGGACGGGACCAGACCCGACGGCGGGTCAGGCCGGCGACCCCGGCCAGCCGGACCGCGGCCGAGCCGAGATTCCGGGACGCCTCCCCCACCACCTGCGACACGGCGGCCGGAGGGCGAAGACGGCCGGCGACCCGGCCCAGCGGCGTCATCGAGGCGTACGACCGGACAGGTGCCGGCCCGACCCCCCGGTGCTGCTGTTCCCGCCGCCGTACTCCATCTCGCCTCCCATGCCTGCTCCTCCGGCGGGCTGGCTTCCCGGCCGGACGTCCGTTATGCCCCGGGGAGCAGCAAAGTTTCCCTGGCCGGCCGGGTGTGGACGGGCGGGTCGGTGGAATCCGGGTGCCGTCGCCGTTCTAGTGGAGGTCGCAATGAGCACGCTGACGCGGGAGCTCAGCGGGGAACGCGAGACGGTCCGGGCGTTCAGCCGCCGGGTGGACGTCCCGGTGCTGGGTGAGGTGGCGGTGCCGCCGCCGGACAAGTTGGCGTACTACGCGGGCCTGGGGGTGCTGGCCGCGCTCCAGGTCATCGAATGGCCGCTCGCGCTGGTGATCACCGCCGGTCACCTGCTCGCGGACCAGCACCTGTCCGGGCTCGCCAAGGGGCTGGGCGAGGCGTTGGAGGCCGCGTAGTCACGCTTGACCTCAACTGCGGTTGAGGTCGCACGCTGGGCGGGTGCTGATCGATTGGCGATGGCCCGGCGAGAGCCGTGACCTGTGGTGGATGCCGGTGACGGGTGAGAGTCGGGGTGCCCGGTGACCGCCACGATGACGACCCCGGCCCCGCCCACGCCGGCCGGTGGGCTGTTCGCACCGCGCCTGCGGGCGATGACGGTGGGTGTCGTGGCGTTGGTCTCCCTGCTGGCGTTCGAGGCGCTGGCGGTCGGCACCGCCATGCCGACCGTCGCGCGCGGTCTCGACGGCATCGCCCTGTACGGCATCGCCTTCGGCGGGCCCTTCGCCGCCGGTGTGCTCGCCATGGTGCTGTCCGGGCTCTGGTCGGACATGCGCGGGCCGAGCGGCCCGGTGTGGCACGGCCTCGGGTGGTTCGTGGCGGGCCTGGTGGTGGCCGGGAGCGCCACCTCCATGGAGGTCCTGGTGGTCGGCCGGGTGGTGCAGGGGTTCGGGTCCGGCCTGCTGTCAGTGGCGCTGTACGTGGTCGTGGGGCGCGTGTACCCGGAGCGGTTGCACCGGCGGATCTTCGCCGCGTTCGCGGCGGCGTGGGTCGTGCCGTCCCTGGTCGGCCCGGCCGTGGCGGGCCTGGTGGTCGAGCACCTCGGCTGGCGCTGGGTCTTCCTGGCGGTGCCGGCGGTGGCCGTACCGGCGGGCCTGCTGATCGGTCCGGGGCTGCGGGCGGTCGGCGCGGTACCGGCGGCCGGTCGTCCGGCTGGCGCGCTGACCCGGCTCGGCTGGGCCGGAGCGGCGGCGGTGAGCGCCGCACTGTTGCACGTCGGGGGGCAGCAGCGCGGGATCACCGCCGTCGCGCTGGTGGGGGCGGCGCTGGCCGGGCTCCTGGTCAGCGCGCCCCGGCTGCTGCCGGCGGGATTCCTCCGGGCCGGCCGGGGCCTGCCCACCGTGATCGGGCTGCGCGGGCTGGCGTCCGCCGCGTTCGTCGCCGCCGAGGTGGTGATCCCGCTGATGCTGACGCGGGAGCGGGGTCTGTCGCCCACCGCCGCCGGGCTGGTCCTCACCGTGGGCGCGCTGGCCTGGTCGGGTGGCTCGTGGCTGCAGGGGCGGATGCCGGTGCCACGCTCCCGCGCGACGCTGCCGACGGTCGGCCTCGCCTGCATCACCCTCGGCACCGCCGTGGTGACGTCCGCCCTGGTGCCGGCCGTGCCGGTGTGGGTCGCCGTCCTCGGGTGGGCGGGGGCGGGGCTGGGGATGGGCCTGCTCTACCCCTCGCTGTCGGTGCTCACGCTGGAGCTGTCCGCCCCCGGGGAGCAGGGCCGGAACAGCTCGTCGCTGCAACTGGGGGACTCGCTCTTCGCGGCGACCGTCCTGGCCCTGACCGGTGCGCTGCTCGCGGCGAGCGCGGCACCCGGTCCGGGCAGCTACGCCGGCACGCTGGCGGTCGCCGCCGGGCTGGGGCTGCTGGGCGCTCTGCTGGCCCACCGGGTGGTGCCGGCGACGCGGTGAGCGGGACGACGGTCCGGGGAAAACGCCGCGGCGACCGGGCCCGGCCCGAGAGGATGACGGGCGATGGAGTTCCTCGGCACCCTCCCGATGGCCGTCGTGATGGTCGCCGGGACCCCGCTGGTCGCGGCGGTGTTCCTCGCCTCCGCCGAGCGGCCACGCGCCGCGTCGCTGGGGTATCTGGCCGGTGCGACCGTCGTCGTCGCCGCTGGCACGACGCTGAGCTGGCTGGCCACCCGCACGGTCAAGGTCAATCTGCCCGCGGGCGGCGCCGATCGCCGGACGATCGAGGGCTGGATCGACTGGTTCGTCATCGCGGTGCTGGTCGTGCTGGCGGTGGTCGTGTTCGTCCGGCGACACCGCGGTGGCACGCCGTCCTGGATCGACCGGTTGCAGCGGTCCGGCCCGGCGTACGCGGCCCGGCTGGCGGCGCTGCTCCTCGGTGCGATGCCCGTGGACGACCTCACCATGCTCAGCGCGGGCGCGAGCACGGCCCGGCACGACCTGCCGTGGTGGCACCTGCTGCCGTTCGTCCTGCTCACCGTGCTGCTGCTGGCGGTGCCGCTGCTGGCGCTGCTCCTGCTCGGTCCGCGGGCGGCGGCGGTGCTGCCCCGGATGCGGGACTGGGCCGACCGGCACTCCTGGCTGATCAGCGAGGTGGTGATCGCGCTGTTCCTCGCGCTGACGTTGCAGGACGCGCTCCAGTGAGCCGGCTCTCGCCGGGTCACGGGTCGCCGTCCGGCCCCGTCTACCGGTGTGGAACAGCCTGAACGCGGAGGAGGACGGCATGCGGGTCCTGGTGACCGGCGCGGGTGGACGGCTGGGGCGGGTCGTCGTGCCCCGGCTGCTCGACGAGGGGTGGAGCGTACGGGCGACGAGCCGGCACGCCCGCGACGAGCCGACGGTCGAGTGGGTGTCGGTGGACCTGGCGACCGGGGAGGGGTTGCGAGCGGCGGTCGCCGGCGTCGACGCGGTCCTGCACCTGGCGTCCGCGCCGAACGGGCGGCAGACCTACCGGGTCGACGTGCTCGGCACGCGCCGGCTGGTCGTCGCCGCCGGCGAGGCCGGCGTCCGCCACCTGGTGTACGTGTCGATCGTGGGCGTGGACCGGGTGCCGATCCCCTACTACCGGCACAAGCGGGATGCCGAGCAGGTGGTGGGCGCCGGTGAGGTGCCGTGGACGGTGCTGCGGGCCACCCAGTTCGGTGGGTTCCTCGACGAGATGCTGCGGGGTGCGAGCCGGCTCGGGCCGGTGATCGGGGACCGGGCGGTGGTCGCCCAGCCGGTCGACCCGCGCGATGTCGCGGAGCGGCTGGTGCAGCGGCTCACCGCCGGCCCGCTGCGGGCGGTCGAGGAGTACGGCGGGCCGCAGGTGCTCCGGTTCGACGAGGCGGTCCGGGCGTGGAACGCGGCCCGGGGTACGCGCCGACCGCTGCTGGCGGTGCGCGTACCCGGTCGGCTGGGCCGGGAACTGCGGGCGGGCGGGCTGGTCACCGGGGCGGCTCCGCGCGGCATCCGCACCTGGTCGGAGTACCTGAGCGACACGTATGGGGGAACCGGCGCAAAGTGAACGTTCGCGCCGTTCACGTCCGGCCTACGGTGGCGCCATGTTCGCCATGGTGACCACCGTGATCCTGTACGTCGGCGGGTTCGTCTTCCTCTACGGGGTGATCCGGCTCGCGATCCGGCACGCGCTGGAGGAGATGGAGGTGCGCCGGATCCAGGCCGAGCGCGCCGCGGAGCTGGCCGCCCACCGCGACCGCACCCTGCTCCGCGAGAACGGCTTCCTCACCGGCAGCTGAGGTGTAAGGAAGGGCCCCTTGTTAACGCCTGCGGTAGAGGAAGGGCCCGTTGTTAACACGACCGTCGGCACCGCCGGTCGGTGGGCGGTTCCCCATCACGGGTGCGAGGATCGCACCCGTGATGGGGACGCTGAAGACCGAATCTGCCCGTACCCGCCCGGATCTGCTCGCCGCGCCGGTGGCCGCCGCCCTCGCGCAGTGGCCCGCCGACGCGCCGGTGGACGTCGACGACGTGCTGGTGGCGCCGATCGACGCCGATCTGGCCGACACGGCGGCGTTCTGCGAGGCGTACGACGTGGGCCTCGACGTGTCGGCAAACTGCGTGGTGGTCGCCGGCAAGCGCGAGGGCCTCGTGCGCTACGCGGCCTGCGTCGTGCTCGCGACCACGCGGGCGGATGTGAACAACGTGGTCCGGCGGGCGCTCGACGTGCGCAAGGCGAGCTTCGCCCCGATGGCCGACGCGGTGGAGTCGACCGGCATGGAGTACGGCGGCATCACGCCCATCGGCCTGCCCGAGGAGTGGCCGATCCTGGTCGACGCGCGGGTGATCGCCACCCCGCATGTGATCATCGGCTCCGGAGTGCGGCACAGCAAGATCGCGCTGCCCGGCCCGGCGCTCGGTGCGCTACCGAACGCCCGCGTGCTCGACGACCTGGCCCGACCCGCCTGAGCGGCGGGCGACCACCGCGTAGCCGAAGACGATCATCGATGCTGTTGCACGTGAAACATGATGATCATCAATTGACTGAGGTCTCGCCGGCCTCGCGGCGGCGCACCTCCTCGAGCGCGGCGACGAGGGTCTCCGGCTCCTGGGCGCCGGTGACGGCGTACCTCCCGGCCAGCACGAAGGTCGGGACGCTCGTGACGCCGAGCTGCCGCGCGTCGGCCAACTCGGCACGGACCTCGGCGACCCGCTCGTCGGAGTCGAGGAAGGCGCGCGCCTCGGCCGCGTCCAGACCGGCTTCGCCGGCGAGCGCGGCCAGCGTGTCCCGCGACCCGATGTCGACGCCGTCGGTGAAGTGCGCGCGGAAAAGTGCGTCCACCGTCTCACCGGCCCGACCACGGTCGGTGGCCCAGGAGATCAGCCGGTGCGCGTCGAAGGTGTTCGCGGCCAGAGCATGGCCGAAGTTCAGCGTCAGACCCGCACCCGCGGCCACCCCGGTGACGTGGGCGGCCATCTGCTCCGCCCGGGCGCGGCCGCCGAACTTGTCCGCGAGCGCGTCGATCAGCGGACGGGACTCCGGCACCGGCGTCGGGTCGAGCTGGAAGGGCCGGTAGCGGACCGTCACGTCACCGTCGTACGACGCGAGGGCCTGCTCCAGCCGGCGCTTGCCGATGTAGCACCAGGGGCACACCACGTCGGCGTAGATCTCGATCTCCATGCCCGGTGACAACTCCCCGGTCAGCGGCTCTGTTCCCGGACCTGGCGCTTGAGCCGGGCCAGGATCGCGGTGCCGCCACGTACGCGCAGCGGGCTGATCGCCTGGGCGAGCCCCATCCGCTGGTAGAGGTCGTCGGGAACGGCCAGCACCTCCGCCGGCGTGGCCCCGGCGAGCCCCTCGGCGAGGATGCCGGCGAACGCGCGGGTGGTGGGGGCCTCGGGCGGGCAGTCGAACAGCGTCTCGACGGTGCCCTCCGGGGTCACCCGGGCACGCAGGAAGAACGCCGTCTGGCACTCCGGCACCTGCTCCATGCCCTCCCGGTCCGCCTGCTCGGGCGGCAGCGGCGGGATGACGTCGGCGTACTCCAGCAGCATCTCCAGCACGACGTCGCGGGGTGCGGCGGCGAACTCGTCGACGATCTCGGCCAGCCGGGTCGGCATCTCGGGCATCCCGCCAGGCTACCGCTGGCGACTGCGTCCGACGGGAGGTGTTAAGAAGGGGCCCTTCCTCTACCGGAGGCGTTAACAAGGGGCCCTTCCTTACACCGTCGGGGCCTGCTCGCTGATTTGGCCGAGGGCGGACTGGGGGTCGAGCTGCATGGCCAGGTCACCGAGGGAGACGATGCCGACCAGCTTCCGCTCGCTGTCGCAGACCAGCACCCGCCGGACACCCCGCTCCCGCATCAGCGCCGCCGCCTCACCCGCCGTGCAGTTCTGCTCGATCATCACGACCTCGCGGGTGATGATCGACCCGATGGTCGTGACGGCCGGGTCGCTGCGCTCGGCGACGGCCCGCACCACGATGTCGCGATCGGTGAGCATGCCGGCGAGAGTGGCCCCCTCGGTGACGACCACGTCGCCGATGTCGGCCTCCTTCATCACCTTCGCCGCCTCGTCCAGGGTGGTCTCCGTCGGCAGGTAGATGACCTGCTTCGTCATCACGTCGCTGACCTTGTAACCGGCCATGGGAGCCCTCCAGTAACGATCCACCCGATCGGGGTGCGGTACCCCGTGACGTCTCGACTACACCACACGCATGTCGGCGGTGAGGCGTTCGACCAGACCGTCCATCGGCAGCTCGGTGCGCTTGCCGGTGGCCCGGTCGCGCAGCTCGGCGTACCCGTCGGCGAGACGGCGGCCGACCACGACGGTGCGCGGGATGCCGACCAGCTCCGCGTCGGTGAACTTCACCCCGGCGGAGACGTGCGTCCGGTCGTCGACCAGCACCCGCAGGCCGGCGGCGGCGAGGCGTCCGCCGAGGTCGAGCGCCGCCTCCAGCTGCGGGCCCTTTCCGGCCGCCACCAGGTGTACGTCACACGGCGCGACCGCCGCCGGCCAGACGAGACCGCGCTCGTCGTGGTGCTGTTCGGCGATCGCCGCGACCGCCCGGGACACCCCGATGCCGTAGCAGCCCATCGTGGGCCGCACCGGCTTGCCCTCCGGCCCGAGCACGTCCACCGCGAAGGCGTCGGTGTAGCGGCGGCCGAGCTGGAAGATGTGCCCGATCTCGATGCCCCGGCGCAGGGTCAGCTCACCGGTGCCGCAGGCCGGGCACGGGTCCCCGGGCCGGACCTCGGCCCCCTCGATCGTGCCGTCGGGCACGAAGTCCCGGCCGCAGATGACGTTCGTGGCGTGCCGGCCCGGTTCGTTGGCGCCGGTCAGCCACGCCGTGCCGGGCACCACCCGCGGGTCCACCAGGTACCGGATGTCGAGCTTCGCCATGACCTGCGGCCCGATGTAGCCGCGGACCAGCTCCGGCTGGTCCGCCCAGCCGTCGAAGACCGCGACGGTGGCCGGTGCGAGCGCGGCGTCGACGCGCTTGAGGTCCACCTCCCGGTCGCCGGGCAGCCCGATCACCAGCAGCTCCGGCTCGGCATCGGGCCGGCGGACGGTGAGGACGACGTTCTTGAGGGTGTCGGCGGCGGTCCAGTCGGCGCGGCCGGCGAGGCGGCGGTCGTTGGCCAGGTCGACCAGACTGGCGATCGTCGGCGTCTCCGGCGTGTCGTGCACCTCCGTGGCCGGCTGCGTGTCCGGGTCGCCGGCCGGCGGGGCGGGCGTGGTGACCGCCTCGGTGTTCGCGGCGTAGTCGCATGCCGTGCAGCCCACGTACGTGTCCTCGCCGACCTCCGCGGCGGCCAGGAACTCCTCCGAGGCCGAGCCGCCCATCGCGCCCGACATCGCGTGCACCACCGTGTACCCGAGGCCGAGCCGGTCGAACACCTTCCGGTACGCCTCCCGGTGCCGGTCGTACGCCGCCTGCAACCCGGCCTGGTCCAGGTCGAAGGAGTACGCGTCCTTCATCAGGAACTCGCGCCCGCGCAGCAGGCCGGCCCGGGGCCGGGCCTCGTCGCGGAACTTCGTCTGCACCTGGAACAGCGTCACCGGGAAGTCCCGGTACGAGGTGAACAGGTCCTTCACCAGCAGCGCCGCCAACTCCTCGTGGGTGGGGGCGAGCAGGTGGTCGGCGCCCCGCCGGTCGGCGAGGGTGAAGATGTCGTCGCCGTACTCCGTCCACCGCCCGCTGGTCCGGTACGGCTCCGCCGGCAGCAGCGCCGGGAAGTGCACCTCCTGGTCACCGATCGCGAGCATCTCCGAGCGGATCACCTCGGTGACCCGGTCGAGGACGAGCTTGCCCAGCGGCAGCCAGGTGTAGCCGCCGGGGGCGGCGCGCCGGATGTAGCCGGCGCGGAGCAGCAGTCGGTGGCTCGGCACCTCCGCGTCCGCCGGGTCCTCGCGCCGGGTCCGGAGCAGCAGGGTCGACATCCGTAGCAGCATTGCCGCAGCGTACGGCCATGCCTTCCAGGGCGGCGATCCGATTTGTCGGCCCGCCGGAAATTGCTCGTCCCGCGGGGCAACCATGCCCGCGCGGGGCGACGTCTGGGGAGGCATCACGATGATGCACCACCTGACCCCAAGGATCGGCCCGTGTGGACCCTCAGCTGAGTGAGTTCGATTCGTTCGTCCGGACGCGCACGCCAGCGCTGCTGCGTTCGGCCTACCTTCTGACCGGTGACCAGCACCTGGCCGAGGATCTCGTCCAGTCGGCGCTGGCCCGGACCCACCGGTCGTGGAACCGGCTGCACCACAGCGGGAACGCCGAGGCGTACACCCGCAAGACCATGTACCACCTTCAGGTCTCCTGGTGGCGGCGTCGCAAGGTGGCCGAGTCGATGCCGGGTGATCTGCCCGAGCCACGCGGAGGCGACTCGGCCGCCGACCACGCGCAGCAGACCACCCTGCGGCTCACCCTGCGAGCCGCGCTGGCCCGGCTGTCCGCCAAGCAGCGCGCCGTGCTGGTCCTGCGGTTCTTCGAGGACCGCACCGAAGCCGAGGCCGCCGACCTGCTCGGCGTCACCGTCGGCACTGTCAAGAATCGTTAGAAGCTATGGTCGATGTTGCCGACACGAACGTCGATCTAGGGGGACGGCTCTGATGGTACGGCGTAAGGCCCGGTCGGGGAACCGGGGCCGGTTTGACAGCAAGGACGCGCTGCTGGCCGGTGGCGTAGAGGTACGAGCGTTGCGGTATCAGCGCGCGAGTCAGGACAAGAAGGAGCAGGGCAAGAGCGTCCACGACCAGGGCGTGTTGAACCTGGCGGAGATCACGAAGCGGTCCTGGACCGATGCGGGGTCGTTCACTGACAACCACCGCTCGGCCAGCCGCCGCGCTACCAAGGAGCGGGAGCAGTTCGAGTTGTTGATCGAGCAGATCCGCTCCGGTAAGGGCGACGTGCTGGTGGTGTGGGAGATCTCCCGCAAGGAACGGGACCTCGCGGTGTTCGTGAAGATCCGGGACATGTGCCACGAGGTGGGTCTCAACTTCTGGCTTGTCGGCGGGGTGCTGTACGACCTGCGGGACAAGAACGACCGGATGATGCTCGGCTTCCAGGCGGTGCAGGCGGAGTGGATGGCCGATTCGATCCGCGACAACGTGCTGCGCGGTATCGTCGGCGCGGCCGAAGCGGGCCGCCCGCACGGGAAGATCACCTACGGGTACCGGCGGATCTACGACCAGCGCACCAAGGCCCTGCTGCGCCAGGAGCCCGACACTGAGATCCGCACCGCCGTGGCGGCGGACGGGACCGTCACCGAGTACTCGCACGCGCAGGTGGTCCGGGACAACTTCCGCAAGATCTCCGAAGGCACGCCGCTGACCGTCCGGGAGGCCGAACTGAACCGACTCGGCATCCCGGCGTCGCAGGGCGGGATCTGGCGGCGCGGCATCCTGCGCAAGCAACTCATGAATCCGGCCTACATCGGCAAGCGGGTACTCCGAGGGGAGATCGTCGGCGACGGGATCTGGCCCGCCCTGGTCGAGGAGGAGACGTACTGGTCGGTGGTGCGGATGCTGGGCGACCCGTCCCGCACGACCACGCGGCCTGCCCGCGCGGTGCATCTACTGTCGTACCTGGTGCGCTGCGGGGTGTGTGACGGGCCGCTGTCGTCGCAGAAGGCGAACCGGCACGGCTGGACCGGGCAGGTGTACTCGTGCCTGCACAAGCGGTGCGCCGCGGTCAAGGCCGAATTTCTCGACGAGTACGTGCAGCGCACGGTGGTGGCATGGCTGTCCCGCCCCGACGTGCACGACATCCTCACCGCCGCCAGCGCCACCGACGAGGAAGTCGCCCACGCCCGCGCCGAAGCGCAACGACTGCGCGGCGAGCTGGAGGACTGGCGGAAGCTGGGTGAGGAGGGCGAGGTCACCGCGATCGCCTACGCCCGCGCCGAGAAGGGGCTCCTTGCGCAGATCGCCGAGCACGAGCAACGCGCCGCCGACGCCGGGATCCCCGCCGTGCTGCGCGGACGCATCGGCGACCAGGCGGTGCAGGCGTGGCAGGACCTCGGTGACGACATTGCGGTCAAGCGGGAGATCATCCGCCTCGTCGCCGACATCAAACTCCTGCGTGCCGGGTTCAAGGGCGAACGCCGCACCTTCGGCCGCCACCGCCTCGCCTGGCGGTGGAAGTTCGGCCCACAGGACCAACAAGCGGCCTGATCCCTCCCGGCAGCCTCAGGCGAGTCGCGTGACGACTTGACCTTCGCCTAAAGCTGAGCGTCGATGGTGTCCGCCGCCCGCCCCCTTGGGCGGGCGGCGTGATCCGTCGACGGAAGGTGTCCAGCTGTGCCACGCGAACGACTCAGCACCCAGGCCGTGCTGCCCGACGACGTCACCGATCCGCTGCTGTGGCGGCTCGCCTTCGACGTCGCCTCCGCCCACCAACCCGACGAGCGCGGAGACTGCCGCAACCTCTAATGCCACGGGCCGCGCGGCATGTGCGCCGCCGCTCGCGCCGCCCGCCGCGCGATGACCGCGGCGCGCGCACCGCGAGCGACCGCGCCCCGCCCGCTACCTCCTCGGGGCTGCGCGGCCGTGGCCGCGTCACTTGAGCGTAGTTCCGCCGGCTGGTTCACCTCACGCTCGACGACCGAGGCGACACGCCCGGTCAGTCCGGAAGTGCTGCCACGCTGGTCCGATCTGAGGCGCGCGGTGGCGTGACAGGACTCGGTCGTCGGTGGCGGAGAACGCCGACGTGGCATATCGGGTGCGGCATCTTCGGCGAGAACTGTCAGAGGGACCAGCTCATCAGCAGGGTTGCACTTGGCATGACCCAGGAAGGTTGGGGGTGGTTCGGTCAGATTCTGCTGCTGGCGTCTGCGGTTCGGGTCGTGACCGCGCCAGTTTGTAGAGGTGAGGCGACACGGCTGGTCAGCGCTAGGGTGAGCGCTACGGCTGCGAGCAGGGGTGCCAGGGTGAATGCGGCGCGGTGTCCGGATTGCTCTACTAGCAGGCCAGCGAGGGCTTGGCCTGCGGCGGTGCCGACTGGGCCTGCCGCGCAGACGATGGTCATGGTGATGGCGACTCGGGTGGGCGCTAGTTGCTCGGTCATGGCGTAGAGCGTGATCATGTGTGGCGCGATGGCCAATCCTGCAACCAGCATCGCGGCCTCCAGTGGCAGCGACGTCCCGGCTGCCGGTAGCGAGAGCATGGCGATCAGAAGCGTCGCCGCGGAGATGCGGTATCGGGTTCGCATGGAGATCCGGGCTGGGATCCAGGCGTATGCGATGCCGGCGGCGGCGCTTCCCGCGCCCAGCGCAGCGTAGGTGAGTCCGCCGGCGGAGGGGTTGTCTGCGGCTGTGGCGTAGGCGGTCACCCCTACCTGCACGGTGCCGAAGAGGGCGCCGATGACGGCCATGGCGGCACACAGGGCGGCGAGTCCCGCTTTGGGTAGCGGCACGGCGGTCGATTGCTCTGGTGCTTTGTCCGGTGCATTGCGGTAGAGCAACGCGACCGGCATGGCGGCGGCGACGAGGAGCACGATGCAGGCAGTCAGCGGCGCTGCGGCCGGTACCGGTGCGGATGCTGCGGCGAGGAGTCCGACGAGGGCGGGTCCGGCGATGAAGCTTGCCTCGTCCGCTGCCGCTTCATATGACAGTGCGGTGGTGATCAAGCCGGGCTGATCAGGTCGCGATCGGGTCAGGTGGGACCAGTGGACACGCACGAGCGGACCTACCTGCGGCTGAGTTGCGCCGACGAGGACAGCGGCGGCGAACATCGCGACCTCGCCAGCGGTGGTCGTGGCGAGCAGGCCGGTAAGAGCGATGGCGTTCGCGACGGCCATGATGAGTCCGAGCCGGCGGATGCTGGTGCGATCGGCGAGGCGGCCAACGGCGATGCCTCCTGCCCCGATCGCGAGGCTTTGCGCGGCGGCAGCCAGCCCCGCGAAGGCATAGCTGCCCGTCGCCTGCTGCAGCAACAGGAGAGTACCCAGGGGTGTCATGGCGTACGGCAGACGCGCCAGCAGGCCCACGGGGAAGATGGCAAGACGGCTCGCGCGGAAGAGTTCTCGGTATGACACGGCGTTCTCCTCGCATGACGAAGAGACGCGCCTACCCAGCCACCGGACGCGTGCAAATCCCGATTCTGTCCGCAGGCTATCAGCGCTGCCGGCGTTGATCAATGGCGCGAAGCCGTAGCGACCGCGCGAGGCCCTTGAGGCGCTGACAGCGCTGCTCGCGCCGCTGAGTGTCGCGCAGCGGGGTCAGCTCGCCGAGATCGCCGCACTCTGCTGCACGACGAGGTCGCCGGCGTCCACGGCTTGGCCCACCTCTGCCGGCTATGCGACCGCGCCCGGTGCCCGCGGTGCCCAGTGTATGCCGGCTACCGCAAGGCTGGCGGCGACCAGCATCTTGAAGGGCTAGGTTGAGCCGGTGACCGGGAAGCGAGAGGCGGACGGCCGCGGGGAAGCCCAGCCCGGCCCGGAGCAGGGTGCCCGTGTCTTCGCGGGCACCATGTTCGCCGCTTGCTACGGTGAGCTGCCGCCGCATCCGTGGCGGGGCCCGGATGAGGACCAGGACGCGTACATCCTGTTCCACCAGAGGTCGCTGGCCATGGGATGGCGCGCCGACACCTCTTCGCCAGCGCCTTCGTGCCCTGCTGGGCCGCGACCGTCCACTCGCCCTCGCGGCTCCCACGACCGGCGGACAGGCGGCGGGCGGCGTCGGGTATGTGGGGCATGAACGACGCCGGACAGGACCATCCCCCTGCGGCCCGGCGGCGTCCGACAACCGGCCACTGCCGGTGCAGCCGTGCCTGCGCTGCGCCGGGGACGTCACCGCGGGCATCAGCGAGCTCAACCTGCCGGCGGTGCAGGTCCTGCTGCCCGTGCAAGCCCTCACCACCCTGTCCCGGCGCGCCGGGGTGCCGTCGCTTCCGACCGCGAGATGGTTCGAGGGCGGCGACCGGCACTCACGGACACCGGTGCGGGTGACGCTGGACAGCGGCCAGCCGCCGTCCCTGCCCGCGGTGGCCGTGCACCTCCGTGAGGAGATGAGCCGGCTGCACCAGCGTGTCTTCGTGTGCTAGTCACACTCCGGGGCGACACGCCCCAACAGCCGTGCGGAACCACTGCGCTGATCGGAGTCGAGGCGCGCGGTGGGTGCCTTCTGAATCGCCTCGGCGGTGGCCCCCATCGCAGAGCGACTACCCGCTGAATGGACTGTCGCAGGCTAGCGGTAAGGCTGCTCACCTCAGGTGGCCGAGCAGCTCAGCGGCCTCGATCTGCCCTGCTGCGGTCAGCGCTACAGCGATGAAGGTGGCCGCCATTCCCGCCGCAGCGGCCAGGACGGCAGCGGTTCGCTGCGCGCTGTCGGTGAGCCTTGTCAACGCCACCGCGAGGCGCCCGGGTGGCTTGACGAATGTCTCTGCTGTCGGACTTCCGTCCTCATCGAACGCCTGAACCCTTGAGGCGAGTTCGGGCAGTGACGATGTCCCTTCCGGTTCGACCAGTAGGTCCAGCACCGTGCGCAGCGTTTCTTGCAGGTCGAGGGGAAGCGTCGGGTCGCACGACTGTGGGCTTTGCAGGTGTCGTCGGATGGACGCGCTCACCGCTCGCAGTACGGTCGCCGCGGGGTGCGGGGCGAACCCTCGTGTTTGCCGGCGATCCCACAGCCCGGCGGTTTGATCGAGCAGCACGGCGATGTCGACCAGACTGCCGCGGTGGGCGTCGGCCACCGCGCGGAGAGGTTCGGGCATCTCCAGCGAGTCGGCGCGCTCTTCCACGTCAGGCGGAGCCAACAACTGGCAGATCTCTACCGACAACTCCCATCCGGCCAAGCGACGGCGCAGGACGGATCCGGCAATGTGAGCAGGCACCAGCATCGGCGTCACCGCCAGGAAAGCCACGATGACGCCGAGCAGAGGGGGCAGTGCGGAGTCGACGTCCGGCGCGGCGTGCTCGGCGTCCGGTGTCGGCGCGGCGGAATCGGCCAGGTCGGGTATCACCGCGACCAGGACGAGAACGGGATACATGGCGGCGAGCAGCTCGACGGTATGGGCCATCGTGAACCAGAACGCGTTGGTGGCGAGCCGGTCACGTCCCCTGCTGGACAGACCGTCCGGAAAACGCAGACCCGGGACCTTCCCGCGCGGCTTGCCGGGCTGGGCGATGTAGCGCAGCCCGTTGAGGAAGATGCGTATCGCCACCAGCACGCCGAGGATGCCGGTGAGGTGACCCACTCTGTCGATCGCCTCCGCGAACTCGCCACCCGCGGTGGCTCCTGGCACCAGAAGTAGGACGACGTAGGGAAGACTCACCGGCACCAGGAAGCCAACGATCGGGACCAGCAACATCAGCGCGCGTCGGATGAGGCTGCGGACGGTGATGATCGCGTCGGCGAGGTCGAGGTAGGCGTCGATGACTTTCTCTGTTCGTTCGTGGCAGCGTTGGAGTCGGTTGAACGCGTTGTGCCAGCTGTTTGTCCGTTCGACGTGCCACCGTTGGCTCGCTTGGATGGGTGCTTTGTCGCCCTTGTGGGCGATCTCGCCGGTCAGGCCGCGTTCGGCCAGCAGCGTTCGGGTGGTGGCGGAGTCGTAGCCGGCGTCGAGGTGCACCGTGATGGCCTGCGGTAGTGGGCCGAGGTCGTCGAGGTGGTCGAGGGTGGGGCCGAGCAGGGGTGAGTCGTGCCGGTTCGCGCCGGCCAGGACCCGACCGAGGGGGATGCCGTAGCCGTCGACCATGGTGGAGCGTTTCATTCCCTGTTTGCCCCGGTCGACCGGGGAGCGTCCGGCGACCTCGCCGCCGCCGGGGCTTTGGTGATGCAGCCGTCCACGGCGATGTCGTCCAGGACCAGGCCGACGAGCCGGTCGTAGGCGTCCAGGGCGATCTGTTTGAGCTGGGCGAACAGCCCGAGGCGGATCCATTCGTCACGGCGGCCGCGGATCGTGGTGGCTGAGCAGGTGGCATCGGCGATCGCCTCGTGGGAACAGCCGAA